>NZ_JBFSRM010000008.1:0-185946 GCF_041465805.1 Vibrio sp. 10N.239.311.G01 | reverse complement strand
TGTATTTGCTGTGATTGTTTAGGGTGTTTGGAACGAGAAGTTATCCAAGAAAAACCCATGTGGTCGAGGAGATAATAGATGGAATTAGGGTGGTAGTGCTTGTCAAAGTGTTTAACGATGTAGTCATGTATATCGCTTCCAACAAGGCGGCCACCAGAAGGTGATTCAGCTTCTTTTTTTATGAAGGCACTGAGTTGAGCCCGCTGCTCATCGGTGAGGTATGCAGGCCTACCAGTCCGAGGTTTTTCTTGAAGTCCTTCTAGGCCTTCTTCAAAAAAAATCCGAACCCATTTATTGACACTGGTTCGACTGACTTTGAGAGATTTTGCAATTTGTGTACGAGAGAGGCCGTCTTTAAAGTGTGCGAGAGCAAGTAAACGCATCTTCATCTGAATGGTTTTTTGCTGGCTCGCAAGCTTTTTGAAGTCAGTGTTATTAAGGCTATCCATGGCTAAATTTCACAATAATTCATCAATCTTAATTAGATCACATTTTTACTTTAATTGGTATAATTCACTAGCTACCACCAAAAACTTAAGTACGATATGCACCTAATCCTAAATGGCGACTAATATAATGAGTAAGCGTCAGTAATTTGGGATTATTATGAGGTTCTTTTTTGCACTGGTTGTATTCTTTTGTTCATTTTCTCTATCAGCAACTTCGTGGGAAAAAGAGAGTCACCCTACTAGAAATTCACCCTCATCAATTGGAAGCTATGCCAATGGCTGTCTAGACGGCGCGCAGGCTTTGCCTATTAATGGTTTGGGGTATCAGATCATTCGCCCTCAAAGAGAGCGCTACTATGGCCATACAGAAGCTATAAAGTTTATTGAGAGGTTAGGAGTCACGACCAGCGAGAAGCTCAATACTAATTTATTGATCGGTGATATTTCTCTTCCCAGAGGAGGGCGCTTTTCTTCAGGTCATTCAAGTCATCAAACAGGGTTAGATATTGATATATGGCTAAGGTTAACCAGTAAGAGGTTGTCAGAGAACGAATTAGCTGTGCCTAAACCTGTGAGCGTTGTGGATCTTACCAACTACAAATTGCGTGAATCGAATTGGACCGATGATCATTTTCAAGTTATTCGTTATGCGGCGAAAGATGAAAAAGTGGTGCGTATTTTTGTTCATCCAGTGATCAAGCAAACCCTTTGTGAACAAGAAAACTCTGACGCTAATGATAGAGCTTGGTTAGGCAAAATAAGACCTTGGTGGGGACACCACTCCCACTTCCACGTTCGTTTAAAGTGTCCTGAAGGCAGTTCAAACTGCATAGCTCAAGCGAGCCCTCCTAAAGGTGACGGTTGTGGAGATGAACTTGCAAGTTGGGCTCCAAAGACTGTTCCAGTTCCACCTCCTAAAAAAGTAGCGAAAACTAAGAAAAAGAAAAAAGTTAAAGTGATGCCAAGTCAGTGTTTGGCCTTGATATCGAATAAGTAATCCTGTTCATCGAGGCTTTTTACAGTGGTACTGCCACTGGTTTTTTCGACTCTAAAACTGGAGAAACATCACACTTTTGTCTAGAGTTTATAAACACGAGATTAAGAACATCGTTTGATATTAATAAAAGCAATAACGGTATCAGCAAGGGCGATGGCGAATTTGACAAGGTTTGGTCAGGGATTGAGTGTTTTGGGGTGAAAGATGCGGCTTATATGCAGTATGCGAAATCAGAGTCTGATACCCGTCGATAGATAATTCAAGGATAAGACTATGACTATGATTTGTGCGAAGGAATTTTCAGAATGGTTAAGACATAGGTTCAACGCTGAAAGCTCGGGTATTTCAATTTCAAGAGATGACATCAATCAGCTAACAGGCAGACAACGTTTAGACCCTAGTTTCGTAAATGATGTTCACTATGAATTGATGCAGTATGGAATGGCATTTGTGACCGATACCAGCAGGGAAAACTTTTATCTTGTTCCTATAGCTCAATCAATAAACTGGCGAGAACGACTCGAATATCAATTTGAAAAAGAGCTCTTCTGCAATATTTATCCAATCGGAAAATCAGGATGAAAAAAAAGGTTCAACTTATGGTTAAGTTGAACCTTTCTTCTTTTAGGTCAAGCCTTGAATGATAACAAACTTCTCAAGTAGCTCGTCATCAGTTTCAATATGGTTTGGGTCAGTGATGATGCATTTTGTAATCGGACACACTGACTGGCATGTTGGCTTTTCATAGTGACCTTTACACTCTGTACATAAATCAGGATCGATCTCGAAGATGCTGTCGCCCATAGTGATTGCACCATTTGGGCATTCAGGATCACACATATCGCAGTTTATGCACTTGTCAGTAATTAACAGAGCCATTATTTTCTTCTCAAGTAAGTCGCTTAAGTAAAAATTATTTGCCTGATGCGTTACGTGTATCTTGGCCTTCGCTCAAGTTACGCATCAGCAAGCCGTACTCTAGATCTAGATCTGCTGGTACAGGAATAAATACAAAGTGACCGTTACCTTTCGCATCGTCGACCGCTTCAGATTTGCGGTTTTCCATAACTTCTAGTTTGAAAACAACGTTACCTTTCGGTGTCATCATTTCTAAGCTGTCGCCTACTAGGAACTTGTTCTTCACTTCTACTTCCGCTAGGTCACCACGGCGCTTACCTGTGAACTCACCAACAAACTGTTGAGTGTCAGAGATAGAGTAACCGTACTCGTAGTTTTGGTATGTATCGTGTGTATGGCGACGTAAGAAGCCTTCAGTGTAACCACGGTGAGCTAGGCTCTCTAGTGTACCCATTAGGCTTTCATCGAATGGTTTGCCTGCCACTGCATCGTCAATAGCTTTACGGTAAACCTGAGCAGTACGTGCACAGTAGTAGAAAGACTTAGTACGACCTTCAATCTTCAGAGAGTGAACACCCATCTTCGTTAGGCGCTCAACGTGTTGGATTGCACGAAGGTCTTTTGAGTTCATGATGTAAGTACCATGCTCATCTTCAAACGCTGCCATTTTCTCTTCTGGCTTGTGTGATTCAGAAAGCAGAACCACTTCGTCTGTTGGTTTACCAAGGCCTAGTGTGTTGTCTGGACGCTCATCTTGAACTTCAATGTCTTGCGTTTCTACTTCTTGAATAGCAACACCAGTAGGGTTTGCTTCAACGATCTGACCGTTTTCGTCTTCTTTCGCTGCTTCTGTTTTGTATTCCCAGCGGCAAGCGTTGGTGCAAGTACCTTGGTTTGGATCGCGCTTGTTCATGTAACCAGAAAGCAGACAACGGCCTGAGTAAGCCATGCAAAGAGCTCCGTGAACAAAGATCTCTAGCTCTGTTTCTGGGCAGTGTTCGCGAATCTCTTCGATCTCTTCAAGCGATAGCTCACGAGATAAGATCACACGCTCAACGCCTTGAGTTGACCAGAACTTAACGGTCGCCCAGTTTACTGCGTTTGCTTGAACAGAAAGATGGATTGGCATTTCAGGGAATGCTTCACGAACCATCATGATAAGACCAGGATCTGACATGATAAGCGCGTCAGGGCCCATGTCTACAACTGGTTTGAGGTCGCGAATGAATGTTTTTAATTTAGAGTTGTGCGGCTGAATGTTACATACAACATATAACTTTTTGCCTTGAGCATGAGCTTCATCGATACCGATTTGTAGGTTTTCGTGATTGAACTCGTTGTTACGAACACGAAGGCTGTAACGTGGCTGGCCTGCGTATACTGCATCTGCGCCGTAGGCGAATGCGTAACGCATGTTTTTGAGGCTTCCTGCCGGTGATAATAGTTCAGGTACAAATGGTTTTTGTGTAGTCATTGCTTCGTTCTCTAATCTGATCTCAAGTCAGGTTGATACCACCAAGTGATATCAAAGGGGCGCAAATTTTACGCTAAAATGAGTTTGGTTGATAGCCCTAAAGATAGCAATGACATTAACAAGAGGGTCTAGAGGCAGATATAAGTGAGAACTTAGTGAGAAATAAGCTCAGATACCGTTAGCACCTGAGCCTATAGTTTGACTGATTAAGCGTTAGGTTGAGTTAACCCGCCTAATGATTCAAATAGGTTTGGAAGGAAAACACTGAACTCACCACAAAGTAGAGAGAAGTCCGCATCAAAACGCGCAGCTTGATCTTCACGAGGAATATCGTCGTTTTCGTCTTTGAGCTCATCACTGAATTTTAGGCGTTTGATGCTGCCATCTTCTGCAAGAATGAATTCAATACGGTCTTGCCAGTTGATAAGAAGTTTCGTCACCATCTTATTGGCTTCGATGTGGTTTTTAATCTCATCAGCTTCTAGTTCTTGTTTCTTAACTCGAACAATACCGCCGTCTTCTTGAATAGATTTTAGTTCTGCTTCATCAAGCATAGTGATGCCTTGTGGCGTATCACCTGATTTCACCCATTCTGTAAGAGTCGTTTCGATCGCTTGCTCTGGGATAGCTGGCACTACTGGCAGGCTACCCATTGTCTTACGTAGCAATGCTAATACATCTTCTGCTTTTTTGTAGCTGCTCGCATCAACCACAATGAAACCTTCTTTTGGCATGATCAGCGCGTAAGTGAAGTTGCTGCGGCTGAATGCTCGAGGAAGTAGATCAATGATGATGTCTTCTTTTAGGCTGTCTTTCTCTTTCTTTTTCAGAGGGGTACCAGACTCTGCCTCAAGCGTTTCTACTTTTGCGTTCAATGATTCTTTGATCACAGAAGCGGGTAGCATTTTCTCTTCTTTCTTTGCACAGATAAGAATGCGGTTTTCTGATACGTGCGTCATCATATCGCCATGTCTACCCATTGCGTGTACCCAACCAAACTTCTGTTTGTCTTGGCTACCACAAGGAGTAAAGCGGAATTCTTCAAGTTGTTTCTCTAGCTGATCTGCGTTGAAATCAATATCACGGTTGAAGCGATAGACTAGGCAATTTTTAAACCACATAAATTTTTCTCATACCTTTTTAGAAGTGCTTCATGATATGAGATCTAATTCGATTTGTCCCTAGCTCTGTATCAAAAGTTATAAAGTGAAATGTTTGAGACAGTTATATGAAAATTTGTTTTCAAAGGTCACAAAAGTGTCATAATTAACTCAGATAATGCAATGCGTTGATTAAATACAAAGGCTATTCAATTATGTCGAGAAGGATTCTGGTCGTTGAAGATGAAGCACCTATTCGTGAGATGCTGTGCTTCGTGCTTGAACAAAAAGGCTACCAAGCAGTAGAGGCTGAAGATTACGATACAGCGGTAAACAAGCTATGTGAACCTTTCCCAGATCTAGTATTACTAGATTGGATGCTACCTGGTGGTAGCGGGATAAACTTTATCAAGCACATGAAGCGTGAAGAGTTAACTCGCAACATCCCAGTGGTGATGCTAACGGCTCGTGGCGAAGAAGAAGATAAGGTGCGTGGTTTAGAAGTGGGTGCTGATGATTACATCACCAAGCCATTTTCACCCAAAGAGCTCGTTGCTCGCCTGAAAGCGGTTATCCGCCGTGTAACGCCTACTGCACTAGAAGATGTGATTGATGTACAAGGTCTTAAGCTAGACCCAGTATCTCATCGTGTTACCGCAAGCGAAGGTCCAGTTGATATGGGACCAACAGAGTTCAAAATGCTGCATTTCTTTATGACGCACCAAGAGCGTGTGTACAGCCGAGAGCAGCTGCTTAACAACGTTTGGGGTACCAATGTTTACGTTGAAGACCGAACGGTTGATGTACATATTCGACGCCTGCGTAAAGCGCTTGAGTCTGCAGGTCACGATAAGCTAATCCAAACGGTTCGTGGCGCTGGCTACCGTTTTTCTACAAAGGCTTAATGTGGCTTCGCTGCCCAGTTTACGGAGTCCTGAATGGTTGAAAAGTTAACCTGGAAAAAGCTGGCTTGGGAGCTGGCTTTTTTTTACGCACCATGGGTTTTAGTCGGATGGATATTCGGTTACCTACCTTGGTTGCTGCTGGCTGCTACGGTATTGCAGCTCGGCTGGCATCTACACAACCAAATGCGTTTGTCCGCATGGCTGTGGGATGAGAAGCGTCTAACTCCACCTTCAGGCTCTGGGAACTGGGAATCTCTGTTTAACGGTATTTATCGTATGCAGCAGAGACAGCGTCGCAAACGCAAAGAACTGACTAACCTTATCCGCCGTTTCCGTAACGGTGCAGAATCGCTTCCCGATGCCGTTGTGGTATTTCGCGGTGAAGGCAATATCGTTTGGTGTAACAAGCTAGCTCAGTATTTGCTGGGCTTTCGTTGGCCAGATGATTCAGGTCAACCGATCTCGAATTTGATTCGTACTCCAGATTTTATTAAGTACCTTAATAAGCAAGATTTCTCTGAGCCATTAGAGATGCCTTCTCCATTGAATGTGGAGCGTATGCTCGAGCTGCGTATTGTGCCGTATACCGAGGGTGAACACCTGATGGTGGTACGTGATGTGACCCAGCTTAAGCAGTTAGAAGGCATGCGCCGTAACTTCTTCGCTAACGTTTCTCATGAATTGCGTACGCCGATGACCGTCCTTCAAGGTTACCTTGAAATGACCGAAGATCCAGACATGATCGTTGGCCCAATGTGGACCAAGGCGCATGGCGTAATGACTGAGCAGCTCAATCGAATGAACAGTTTGGTTAATCAACTACTCACGCTTTCGAAAATTGAAGCGGCGCCAATGCATGAGTTGGATGAAGTGGTCAACGTTCCAGCGATGCTTGAGGTTCTTGAGAAAGAAGCGGCGAGCCTTAGCGGTGAGCGCGAACATAAGCTTGAGTTTGATATCGATAAGAGCCTACGAGTTCTTGCCGATGAAGACCAATTGAGAAGTGCGATATCGAATTTGGTTTATAACGCGGTTAAATACACACCCGCAGGTGCAACGGTCAAAGTGCGTTGGTATCAAACCAGCCAAGGCGCGTGCTTAGATGTGTCAGATACTGGTGATGGTATTGAGCCTCAACACTTACATCGACTCACAGAGCGCTTCTATCGTGTAGATAAAGCCCGCTCTCGTGATACCGGTGGTAGTGGTCTTGGATTAGCGATTGTAAAGCATGCGCTTAGCCACCACGATTCACATCTCGAAATTCAAAGTGAAGTGGGCGTCGGCAGTCGTTTCCATTTTACTTTACCAAATCGACTGACCGTATCATGAGTTGTTCGATACGCAGGATGCATTTTCCAGTCAGCTCATTATTAGCGTTTGCTTTAGTTAACCCTGTGCATGCCGAACAGGGTGTCGATTCTCTTCCTGATTATTCTAAGGTTCCGGGAATTTCTGGGAGCTTATTATCGGTCGGTTCGGATACCTTAGCGGGTATGACGACGTTATGGGTGGAAGAGTTCAAGTCCTACTACCCGAATGTGAACGCTCAGGTCCAAGCATCGGGCTCTTCTACTGCGCCTCCTGCATTGACGGAAGGGACTGCTCACCTTGGTCCTATGAGCCGACCAATGCGTTTACGTGAAGTGGAAGCCTTTGAAAGAGAGCATGGTTATAAGCCAACTGCATTACGAGTCGCTATTGACGCAATCGGGCTGTTTGTCCACCGAGATAATCCTATTGAAGGGCTTAACTTTCGTCAGATTGATGGCATTTTTTCTGAGACATTACGCTGCGGAGCAACAAGGCCCCTCAATAACTGGCAAGATCTCGGAATCGATCAGCAATGGGCGAAACATCGATTCCAATTGTTCGGTCGCAATTCTGTATCGGGGACTTATGGATACTTCAAACAGAATGCACTGTGCGGCGGTGACTTTAAAAATCGTGTGAATGAGCAACCTGGTTCGGCTTCAGTCGTTCAGTCGGTCGCTTCATCCATCAGTGGGATTGGCTACTCAGGTATTGGCTATCGTGTCGCTGGCGTTAAGTTAATTCCTATTGCTGAGCATGGTTCTGATTATGTAGAGCCGACTCGAGCGAATATCTTGAGCGGTGATTACCCTCTATCACGCTTTCTTTACGTATACGTGAACAAACACCCAGATAAACCGCTTTCTCCCGTTGAAAGAGAGTTCCTCACTTTTGTGTTCTCAAAGCAAGGACAAGAACTTGTAGAGAAAGATGGCTATTTAGCAATACCGTCTGAGTTCGCAGAGCAAGAGTTGGCAAAAGTCGGGCTCTAATTCAGGCTGCGATAAACTTAGATAAGAAACGTATGAACAGCTTGCGCGTCGCAGGCTGTTTTAATTTTGACTGTTCGTTATTTTAGCTTTAACGACCATCCTGCATTTTGCCAACGTTGTTGCTCTTCTCTGAGCTCATAATCAAGCAGTTGGTTTTGGGCCAACCAATCGCTGTTAGTTCCTTTCAATTCCCAGTTATCCTGTTGTTCAATCGTTAGAGTCACGTCTGGGGCCAGTGCTTGATTTCGCTGACGGTTGAGTAAGATAGCGAGTCTCAATATACGAATCAGCAGGGTGACTTGTTGCTGAGTAAACAGAGAAAGTTCCGGCAAATCTTGTAGTTTGAGCGCTTTTCTTTGATAGCGAACCAATGCTGATATAAGGCGTTGTTGCTCAGTATTAAAGCCTGGCATTGTCGTATGCTTAAGCAGATAAGCCGAATGGCGGTGATAGCCTTGGAATGCAATGCTTTGTCCTACCTCATGAAGTACTGCAGCCCAACCAAGCAGATCATACAGCTCATTAGTGACCGCAGTTGTCACTTGAGGCTGTACTTGTTTCAGCAATGAAAGAGCGAGCACTTTCACTTTCTCGCCATGAGTTACGTCTACATGGTATCGAGAGACGAGCGTTTCGGCAGTTCTTGTTCGAATATCAATATCTTTAAACCTATCCTCCATGTCATAAAGAACGCCTTCTCTCAGGGCACCATCAGAAAAATGTAACTCCTTGATGTCTAGCGTATCCATTGCTGCTGAAAGAATGGTGACGCCTGCAGCAAACACAGGCTTTCTCTCATCACTTAAGCCTGAAAGATTTACGGTGTTGGATGATGAAAACTCACATAAGTGATTCTTTAAATAGGACAGGCGTTGGGGCGTAATGAGACCATCGGTGAACCCTAAGCCAATGAGTACTTCTTTTATTGATTTCGTGGTACCAGATGAGCCAAAAGCGATTTCCCAAGGGGCTTTTGTGTATTCTTCAATCAATGGCATCAATAGACGAGTAGCTGCGGTATAAGCATCTGAGAAGTGTCGCGAAGTTAGCCCTTTGTCAGCAAAGAAACGTTGAGTGAAGTTGACGCATCCCATCGGTAAACTGCGCATAATTAGAGGAGTAAAGCCTTGTCCGGCGACGAGTTCCGTACTCCCTCCACCGATATCAATAACCAACTTAGATTCAGAAGCGGTTTGAGTGTGTTCTGCTCCGTTATAGATTATTCGAGCTTCTTCTTGACCGGAAATGATCTCTATTGGAAAAGGAAACAGTGGCTTGGCTTGCTCTAAGAAGTCTTTAGCGTTTTTGGCTTTTCTTAGGGTATGAGTCGCAACAACTCTGACATCATCAAGCTCAAAATCCGCCAGTCGTTCTGCGAACACCTTGAGGCATTCTAGGCCTCGCTCGATAGCGCTTTCAGATAGGACGTTACGTTCATCCAATCCATCACCTAATCTCACTTTCTGTTTGTGTCTGCTGACTAATTGCAGGTGTTGATCGAATACTCGGGCAACCACCATGTGAAAGCTGTTCGAACCCAAGTCGATAGCGGCAATACATCGAGAATGTTTGTTATCAATTAGCGGCATGATTTCTTCTCTTGTTTGTACTTCTTGCGAGCAAGTTTCTCCATACGTTTAATATAGTGGTAAGTGGAGAGTTGTGACGTCGGGTAATCAAGTAGGTTTGCTGGTGGTTGTGTGTAAGAGTTGCTCATCGCTTGGTCTAGCACTCGAGCTTTGTTGCTGTCATCGAAATGAAACTCGGTGATATCGATAATGGTTTGCTTGATCTTTGGATCTAAAATTGGAGCTGCAACTTCGATGCGGTGATCAAAATTTCGTGTCATCCAGTCAGCGGAAGATATATAGACCTTCGGCTTTCCAGCGTTACCAAATATCATCACTCTCGGATGTTCGAGGAAACGATCGACCACACTGACTATCTCAATATGATCACTGATGTGGGGTATGCCAGGGACAAGAGAGCACATGCCGCGAATGACCATTCTCACTTTTACATTGGCTTGGCTAGCCTGATAGAGCTTTTCAATGATCTCTCGATCGACCAAGTTGTTGAGTTTTAGAGTGATGCTTGCAGGTTTACCTTCTATCGCGTTTTGTATTTCATTATCTATCAATTGGTACAGACGTTTTCTAGTATTCTTTGGTGACACAATCAGTTGCTTGAACTGGGACTTTTGATAAGGGTTTTCAATATACTTAAAGACTTGTCTCACCTCTTGAGTCAAATCTTCATTCGCAGTGAGCAGAGAGAAATCGGTATACACGCGCGCTGTAACTTCATGGAAGTTGCCAGTGCCAATATGGGCATAATGCTCGGTATGCTTGCCTTCTTTTCGTTTGATGAGCAGCAACTTGGAATGGATCTTCAAACTTGGGATGCCATGGATGACTTTTACACCCGCTTCTTGAAGTTTCTTGGTCCATTGAATGTTGGCTTGCTCATCAAAGCGTGCTTGCAGCTCGACAACCACAGTGACCTTTTTGCCATTGTGCGCCGCATCGATGATCGAGCTGAGGAGTTTTGAGCCTTCCGCAACACGGTAAACGTTTATTTTGATGGAGGTTACCTTCGGGTCAAAGGAAGCCTGCCTAACCAGTTCAGTGATGTGACTAAAGGTGTGATAAGGATAATGCAGTAAGATGTCGCGAGCTTTGATCGCTTCGAAATAGTTTGGGTAATGGCTGAAATGCGCGCACTTAATCGCGGGTAGAGGACGATTAACTAAATCACGTCGGTTAAGGCTTGGGAACTCAGAGAAATGTTTGAAGTTATGATAGCGACCACCTGCGATGACACTGTCATAGTCAGACAGTTTAAGTCTGACTTGTAAGAAGTTGAGAATTTCAGTTGGCATTTCAGATTCATAGCTCAGACGTATCGGCAGTGCCGTTAAGCGCTGTTCTAAACCTAAAGACATCGATTCTAATAGGTTATTTTCATTGTCCTCTTGCAGATCATAATCGGCATCACGTGTCATTTTTATCGCAAAACAACGCAATGAGTCATACTCAAAGAATCCTTTAAGTAAGTCATCCAAACAAAATCGAACTATATTATCTAACAAGATCAAAGTTGTACGCTGCGAACCCGAAGTTTCCGGTAACTTAACAAATCGAGGGAGTGCTTCTGATGGGATTTCGAGTAAGACATATTGAGATGATGCATCACGCTCGATGTCGATGGCTAAGTAACTTTGTTCATCTTTGAGAATATTAAGTAACTGGCTATCTTCGTTCAAGAGAATCGGAGTTAAGTGTGGCAGCACTTTTTTCTTAAAGTACTTTTTTATCCAGCCACTTTGTTCTTCGCTGATTTGTTGTTCGTTGACCAGAAAAATACGATTGCGTACCAATTCCAATAGCAAGTCGTTATACAGTTCATGGAATTGAGCATCGAGCTTGCTTGCTTTGCTCTGCATTTTAGTCAGTAGGCTTTTCGGCGAGTTGGAGGTTAGCTGTGGATCTTGAAGTAAGATCTTTCGTTTCACGTCAGCAAATCGGACTTTGTAAAACTCATCGAGGTTTTTCGAGTAAATACCTAAAAAACGAACTCTTTCGATTAAGGGGACTGACTTATCTGCCGCTTCTTGGAGCACTCTTTCGTTGAAGGATAACCAGCTAAGTTCTTTTGTGACATAGTCTTTTTCCATCGAGATGATAATCCTTGAGTGCTGGCTATAGAGCTGATTACTTTAATTTAGAATGACAAAATTCACAAAATCTATGATCTTACTTTAAGAAATATGGTCAACAAACTTGTTATTAGTTTCAGTTGTTTAACGTAACTTGTAATATAATTGTCATCTAACGTACATATTATGTCAGTAGCTAAAAAAAGGTAGATAAACAGATGGCTTCAGCCCAATTTTCATTGAAAGAGCGTGACAAAAAAAGATGGTTGAAAGATCGTCTCGTCCGTTTTTCAGTGACATGTGGTGCCGTCAGTGTTCTAGCTGCTCTGGTATTGATCTTTGTTTACTTGGCGATGGTCATTTTACCGGTGTTTTCTGATACTGGTTTAGAGACAGACCAAGCCGTAAAGACCGTTGCTGTAGAAAAGCCTATCGCCTTATCTGTTGATGAATACGGTCAGCATGCATTTACTATCGAAAAATCTGGCTTGGTGCAGTTTTGGGATTTAGAGTCTCAAAATACACACTCTTACTTTGAGCGAAATGTTTTAGCCAATCCTGTTGCCTTCTCTCGAAATACCCCATCAGAAAACTGGTTTGCCTTTGCCGATAGTGCAAGCAACCTTACTTTTTTCTATCCTGAGTATAGTGCGCCTGTGCTGCAAAAGGGCAGTGAAGCCGATCCTAAAATTGAGCAAATCGATCTCCCAGAACCATTTTTAAATGATGAACCCTCAAATGGGGCGACGATCGACAAATTCGCGTTCTCTAAGAATGGACGTGGGATTACGGTTGCCGCGCAGTTAAGTGACCAACGAGTCTTGGTTAAGTGGTATCAGAGTGACCTTACTGGTCAGTATGTTTTTCAGAAGAGCCAATGGCTATCGGATAAGTTGGGCTTGCAGCAGCAACTGCTTGTCACACCTGATGGGCAAACCTTATACCTACGAGCACAATCGGATTTGGTTGTTTTGAAACTATCAGATAACGGTTTTGATGTTCGTGAAGTGATTGATCTTAGCTTAAATGATGCGAAGCATTCCGTGAAAAGCATCGATTTATTGTCTGGCGCATACTCGTTGTTGGTTACGCATGAGGACGGACAGGTTTCTCAATGGTTCGATGTACTCAAAGATGAAAAGCGTAGCCTGACCCATATTCGAGACTTCCAACTTGCTGAACAAGTGCAATTTATTCTTCCTGATACTTATAGAAAGGGTTTTTATAGCTTCTATAAGAACGGCACATTACAAAGCCACTATACGACCAGTGAAAAGCTGTCGCTGTTCGAGCGTGCATTTGATAAATCACCACAATTAGCGGCTATGTCTGCCAATGAACTGCATCTGGCGACGCTGATTGATGGCACCATCAGTGTGGCTAAGGTCGATAATGAATACCCACAAATATCATTCTCATCGCTTTGGCAAAAAGTCTGGTACGAAAGCTACCCTGAGCCACAATATGTTTGGCAATCAACCTCGGCGAATGATGACTTTGAAGAGAAATTCAGTTTAGTACCTATCACATTCGGTACTATCAAAGCAGCTCTGTTTGCGATGATGTTTGCCGTGCCGGTTGCTGTGCTCGGAGCTATTTACACCGCTTACTTTATGTCTCCACGCATGCGAAGAGTGGTGAAGCCTTCGATAGAGCTGATGGAAGCACTTCCGACCGTGATCATCGGATTCTTGGCCGGGCTTTGGTTTGCTCCAATCGTCGAGACGCATTTAACGGCCGTCTTCTCATTGATGGTGTTATTACCACTGAGCACACTGCTGACTGGACTTGTTTGGTTCTGTTTACCGAAGAGGGTAACGGGTCGCTTCTCTAATGGTTGGCATGCTCTGATATTGATTCCGGTATTGGTGATTACAGTGGTTGCGGTGTTTGCTGGTGGAAACAACATTGAAGCCTTGTTATTTGGTGGTGATATTCGTACCTTCTTGGCTAGCTATGGTATCGACTTTGACCAACGCAATGCGCTAGTGGTTGGTTTTGCTATGGGCTTTGCGGTCATCCCAACGATTTTCACTATTGCTGAAGATGCTATTTTCTCTGTACCTAAACATTTGTCTGATGGGTCATTAGCGTTGGGTGCGACGGCGTGGCAGACGCTTATTTATGTGGTGCTATTGACGGCGAGTCCAGGTATCTTTTCAGCGGTTATGATGGGCCTAGGTCGAGCGGTTGGCGAAACCATGATCGTCTTGATGGCGACAGGTAACACTCCAATTCTTGACTGGAATATTTTGGAAGGGATGAGAACCTTATCGGCAACGATTGCTGTTGAGCTACCAGAATCAGAAGTAGGCGGTTCTCATTTCCGCTTGCTGTTCTTGGCTGCACTCTTGCTGTTTATCTTTACATTCGCGGTGAACTCAGTTGCTGAGTGGGTTAGACAAAGACTGAGAGATAAATATCGTGCGCTGTAGTTTTAAAGGTTTGCCTCAATGTGTATCAATGGCTTTTAGTGGCTTGACTAGCGTGTCTCTTGATCTTTGCAGCTCCTTGATTTCAGCACGCCAAGAGCAAGGTCGATCATGATGAATAAACTGAAGTCATTATTATCTTGGGTTAAATCGGGCTCTCCGTGGATCTGGCTTACGGGCGGGGCGGTGAGCATCAGTATGCTTTCTGTTCTTGGCCTAATGCTGCTGATTGGTTGGAAGGGCTTAACCTATTTTTGGCCCGCACCTTTGTATCAATGGCAAGTTGACTCCAAAGACTTATCGCTAGTGGTCGATCTTGACGAAACCGTATCAAAACAAGATGTATTGGTTGGTCAGTTATATGAACGAAAATACATCCCGATAGAGCAAGTTCCACAAGTCCATGACCTTTTGTCTCCTCAAAATTTGTCGACTGGGCTGATACAGCGCTTAAGCATCAAAGTTGCTAACAGAGAACTGTACCCTGCGGACTTTGTTTCTATTCTGGATGTTAACTTACGTGAACCCACTACCCCGCTTGATTGGGTTGTGATTGAACGAAGTCGAGGTGGTTATTTCTTTGGTAAGCCGGTGGGTTTTAAAACCGCTTCTGGCACCTTTGATTCGAACATAGACCAAAAGCTCGAACAAGGCTTGGCGTTCGCTGATGCGCTACGTAAAGAAACGTCGCGTGTCGTGAACCAAGAAATTCGCAATATCAGCTGGCAATTGGAAAACCTGCGCTTAGAAAAGCGTAAGCTTGAACTCAATGAGTCAGTGAGCGATGAATACCTTAAAACCTATACTCAAACTAAACTGGAATTAAACCGCCAGTTAGGTGAAGCCGAAGTTAAGCTTGAGCACCTTAGAACGCAACTTAATGTCGAAAGCTTACTCGTTGAGGATATGACAGGCGAGCAGGTCGAGATTTCGCTAAGTCACATTCTGGATTATTGGTACCCAAATAATATGTCTTACCTAGAAAAGGTTGGGCACTGGGGCAAACAAGTTTGGAAGTTCTTATCAGAGAACCCACGAGACTCAAACTCTGAAGGCGGTGTGTTTCCTGCTATTTTTGGCACAGTACTGTTGGTTATTCTCATGTCGATCGTCGTGATGCCTCTTGGGGTAGTCGCTGCGATATATCTTCATGAATACGCAAAAAACAACGCACTAACACGTTTAATTCGTATCGCCGTGATTAACTTGGCGGGTGTACCGTCGATTGTGTATGGCGTTTTTGGTTTAGGCTTTTTCGTCTATACCATTGGTGGCTCGATTGATACGTTGTTCTATGCAGAGCGATTGCCAGCACCGACATTTGGTACGCCGGGTCTACTTTGGTCAGCACTAACCTTAGCGGTCTTGACGCTTCCAGTCGTTATCGTAACCACGGAAGAGGGCTTAACGCGTATTCCTAGTGCAGTGAGGCACGGTTCATTAGCGCTTGGTGCGACTCAATTTGAGACGCTTTGGCGCATTGTTTTACCGATGGCAAGCCCAGCGATTATCACTGGTTTAATTTTGGCAATCGCGAGAGCCGCGGGGGAAGTTGCACCACTTATGCTGGTGGGTGTTGTTAAATTGGCATCTAGCTTGCCAGTCGATGGTCAGTTTCCGTATTTACACTTAGATAGAAAGTTCATGCATTTAGGCTTTCATATCTATGATGTTGGTTTTCAAACCTCTAATATCGAAGCGGCACGACCTTTAGTGTATGCGACTTCATTTTTATTGGTTACGGTGATTGTTGGGTTGAACTTAACAGCCATCAATATCCGTAATAACTTGCGTGAAAAATACCGAACCTTAGGACAAGATTAGATGTTCTCGATTAATGAAACCTTGGGTTACCAAGCACCACTTGATGTTCACAATCTGAAGGATGAGCAAATTGCTATCTCGATCGAAGGGCTAAATCTTTACTATAAAGAGAGCCAAGCACTTGATGATATCTCGATGCAGATCCCGAAGGGGCAGGTGACGGCGTTTATCGGCCCTTCTGGGTGTGGTAAGTCGACTCTGCTGCGCTGCATTAATCGCATGAACGATCTTGTTGAAGGCTGTAAGGTTTCCGGGAAAGTGAAGCTTCATGGCAAGAACGTCTATCACCCTAAGGTGGATGTTGCGACCTTACGACGCCGTGTGGGTATGGTATTCCAGCGTCCAAACCCTTTTCCTAAATCTATCTATGAGAATGTGGTTTATGGCTTGAGGCTACAAGGCGTTAGCAACAGCCGAGACCTTGATGATGCGGTTGAACGCTCTCTGCGCGCTGCTGCGTTATGGGATGAAGTGAAAGATCGGTTGCATGAGAATGCTTTTGGTTTATCTGGCGGTCAACAGCAGCGTTTGGTTATCGCTCGTGCGGTTGCGATTGAGCCTGAAGTGCTGTTGTTAGATGAGCCGACATCGGCACTCGATCCGATTTCTACTTTGACGATTGAAGAGTTGATCAACGATCTCAAAACGCAATACACAGTGGTGATTGTTACCCACAACATGCAACAAGCCGCGCGTGTAAGTGACCATACTGCCTTTATTCATATGGGAAAATTGATCGAGTACTCAGATACGGACTCAATTTTTACGTCTCCATTGAAAAACCAGACGGAAGACTACATTACTGGTAGATATGGCTAACCCCTACAAAGGTGTCATCTAGAGCTAAGTCACTCTACAAAAATGGCTTTCTTCATTTCTTTCAAGGAGCAAGTATGCATTTCGGTCGCCACATTTCAGGGCAATTCAATGTCGAGTTAGAATCGATCCGTACTCATGTATTGACCATGGGCGGGTTAGTGGAGCAACAACTCTCGTTTGCAATGCAGGCGCTTCATAAAGACGATGTTGAATTGGCCAAAAAAGTGATTCGTGATGACCACAAAGTGAATGCGATGGAAGTGTCGATTGATGAGGCGTGTACTCGAATCATTGCAAAGCGTCAGCCGACAGCGAAGGATCTGCGTTTGATTATGGCGATCATCAAAACCATTACCGATCTGGAACGTATTGGCGATGTTGCTTCTAAAATTGCGCAAGGTGCTATTGAGATCCCTTCAACCAAAGAGCAAAAATTCCATGTTTCGTTAGAGCCTCTTTGCCGTCAGGCAATCACCATGCTTCACCAAGTGTTAGATGCTTTTGCTCGTATGGATGTTGATGCGGCTGCTGAAGTTCACAAACTTGATGATAAGTTGGATGCGGAATACGAAGCCGTTATTCGTCAGTTAATGACCTATATGATGGAAGACCCTAAGAACATCCCTAATATTTTGCAGGTGATGTGGTCAGCTCGTGCGATTGAGCGAGTGGGAGACCGCTGCCAAAATATCTGCGAATACATTATTTACTTTGTGAAGGGTAAAGATGTACGTCACCTCGGTGATCAAAGCCTTGATGACGCACTAAAATAGAGCTTATCTTTAGAAGCTAATAATGGCACCAAGATTGAAATTGACCGTTGTGTCGTAAGGCACAAAGGTTTTGTTGTGATCAAAAATATTCATATCAACACCAGCACGTAATCCAAGCATTGGTGTCGCTTGGTAAACGTAGGCACCACCTAGGCTTATACCATGTGTTGTTTTCTCTTCTACTTCGCCTGAGCGCGTTTTTGTACCGTCATAACTTGCCACACCAATCTCAGCCTGAAAGCCGTGGGTTTGGTTTCTTCCAAACATGTTTTGCTTCGTAACAGGTTTAAATCAAGAGAGCTGAATAAGTCTTTAGCCATATCTATCCATGAAAATTTTCTGCGCTATTAAATCTAATATACGTCAGTCAGTCAGTTAGATTAGTCAGCGAGGTTCTCTGGATTTATGCTGGCGACTATTGCCCTAAGCGGTGAGGGCGGCTCTCACATCAGATATCTTACTCGCATCTGTCACTGGGATCTGATAATCATCAATATTATCACTGCCCATTTGAGCTCTTGAGTTGTTTTCCATTAGACTCGGCCTTGTCGATTTACCTGAAAGGTGAAGAGCAGGTACTTGGGTAGCGCTTTGAATCATTTTGGCATTCGCAGCGTTAACGCCAGCCCCCGCCATGATATCAATTCGTCCATCGGCTTGTTTGACCATTGCAGCCAATACATCGATACCTTGCTCAGCATTAGCAGCAAGCCCTGATGTCAGGACTCTTTCGCATCCAAGTGTAATGATTTGTTCTAATGCTGCTTGGAAATCAGAGCTTTGATCGATGGCTCTGTGGAAGGTAATCCCAAGCTTTAACGAGTGCGCTTTGTCAGCCAGTTGTTGCATCTTTGGCATATCAATACTTCCGTTCGGCGCTAACACACCAAGTACGACCCCATCCAATCCTGCATTTGCGCAAGCTTCAATATCTTCAAGCATACAGAGCATATCGTCGTTATCGAAAATGAAGTCGCCTTGTCTTGGGCGTATCATAGCGTAGACCGGAACCGACGAAACTATTGCCGCTTGTTTCATCATTCCGAAGCTTGGAGTTAATCCGCCAAGTGCTAATGAAGAGCAAAGCTCAATTCGATTCGCGCCACCAGATAGTGCGGTATGAAGAGATTCTAAGTTATCGATACAGACTTCAATTTCGGTGTTCATCGTGTTTATCCGTTCAAAAAGATACTGATGAAATAATAGCAATCTAGGTGTGATTCTGAATAGATGGGGATAAGGGAAAATAGAGGTAAAGTTTAGGTTTATCGCTACCTCAATTATCTATTACAAGAGTCAGTCTAGGGGAGCGAGGAGGGGGGAAACAAAAAGCCCGAAGCGTTAACTTCGGGCTTTTAATAGGACTTTACTTCTTAACTGATTGGCGGTGCGCTTTGCGCTATTAGCTTATGCTTTATGTCTCTTTAAAGAGAATCTTCCAACCATTAACCCGCGTTGAGTTCGGGCTTAAGAGGTAATTACTTGCTTAGGTCGTCAGCGTGCTCAGATAGGAATGCTGCAACACCTTTTGGAGATGCGTCCATACCTGATTTGCCTTCTTCCCATTGTGCAGGACAAACTTCACCGTTCTTCTCGTGGAAGTTTAGTGCGTCTACCATGCGTAGCATTTCGTCGATGTTACGACCTAGTGGAAGATCGTTAACTACTTGGTGACGTACAAGGCCGTCAGCGTCGATTAGGAAAGAACCACGGAAAGCAACGCCTGCTTCTGGGTGCTCAACATCGTATGCTTTGCAGATCTCGTGCTTAACGTCAGCAATTAGAGGGTATTTAACTTGACCAATACCGCCATCAGCGATAGCAGTGTTACGCCATGCGTTGTGAGAGAATTGAGAATCGATAGAAACACCGATTACTTCAACGCCTTTAGCTTGGAAATCTTCAAGACGGTTGTCGAAAGCGATTAGCTCTGAAGGACAAACGAAAGTGAAGTCTAGTGGGTAGAAGAAAACTACAGCTTTCTTACCTTTAGTGAATTCTGCGAAGTTGAAGTTATCAACGATCTCACCGTTACCTAGAACAGCTGCTGCAGTAAAGTCAGGGGCTTGACGACCTACTAGTACCATTTTGGAATCTCCTAAAAAATTAGTTGGCCCAACACATCTTTGTTTGGGCTCCGTTTCTACGGGACAAACTATAGTACAATCGGTACTATAGAAAAAAGCGAATTAAATAGATTAAGTTAATCGAAAAAAGCGATAAGCTTATTCTTTGTCCTGTCCTTAGGTCGAATGACCTTTACATAACTTATCCTACTCATATTACAAAGTAATTTCATGAATAAATGGCCAAGTCTTAAGCAACTTCACTATCTTGTTACTCTTCACGAAACTCGTCATTTCAGTGATGCCGCAGATCGCTGTTTCGTCAGTCAATCTACGCTAAGTAAAGGCATTCAAAACCTAGAAGAGCTGATTGGTTGCCCGCTTTATGAGAAGAAAGATAAAAAGAGCCCGCTAGTTTTCACGCAAGCAGGTGAGCTGGTGGTCAAGCACGGTCGAGAGCTACTAGCGAAAGGACAAGATCTCGTAGAGCTTGGAAATCTATGTAACGGGGATGCGATGCAAGGGCAGCTGCGAGTCGGGTGTATTCCTACTATAGCGCCGTTCCTTTTGTGCGATTTGGTACAGGAAGCCAACCAGCGCTTTCCACAATTAAATTTGCTGTTACGTGAAGACACAACGACCAACCTATTGGCTGCGCTGCGTCATGGAGACTTAGATGTGCTGATTCTGGCTTTGCCTGTCGATATCGACAATATGGAAAGCCAAGTTGTTGGGCAAGACCCTTTCCGGATGGTGATCAGTCGCAATCAAGCTGATGGTATTCGCGTTCCGATTAAATACGATGACCTGCCAGACGAATCTGTATTTTTGTTGGAGAACGAGCATTGCTTAACCGAGCATGCTGTGTCGGCTTGTAAGTTAACGGATAAAGAGAAGATCAACCCGTTCACTGCGACGAGCCTTCACACATTGGTGCAAATGGTGGCCAATGGTTTAGGAACCACCTTTATTCCGCAAATGGCGATCGACCACGGTTTATTGGAAAACCAGAATCTCGTTGTGATCGATCCTCCTGGTCAGCAGGCCTACCGAGATATTGGCCTTGTCTGGCGACCAAGCTCTTCGCGTCGTGAGACATTCCATCAATTAGCGGATGTGGTATCTGAGCTTCTATAATAATCCGCTGCGACAACAATCCCTCTGAGCGGCTGAATTGGCCGCTCTTCTTTATATCAATCCCGAGCGTTACTCTACTTCTGCTTCTTCTGGCTCTACTTCTTCTTGCAGCTCCAGTAAATTGATCGCTATCGTGACAAAATCGCTGTCTGTAATAATGCCTACTAGTTCGTGGTTTTCTACGACAGGTAAACAGCCCACTTTATGTTTCTGCATGTAGATAGCCGATTCTTTTAATCCTGCACGCGGCTCTACCGACATAACACTTTTGTGCATGATGTCGTTGAGGGGAGTAGCAAGAGTAAAAGCTTGAGCTTGTGGGATGTTTTGTAGGCTGGATTCTTGAGCGGCGAGAACGTCTCGTTGTGTGACGACACCTAGTAGTTGCCTGTCGGAATCGACGACCGGAATATGGCGGATATCAAGTGCTTCCATCATGTGCTTAGCATCGGCCAGTGAGTGTGAGCGCAATAGGGTATGAGGGTTGCGAGTCATCATATCTTCAACCTTGATCATACGAACCTCCTTCTTTTTTATTTGTTGCTATTACTATAGTTTTTTATCCAAAAAATAACTGAGATCTGACGCATTCTTGGGTGAGTTTTATGCAACTAATTCTTTAGCTTGAGGAGGTGAATCAGTCGCATTATTTTACGCCTCTTTACAATAATCCAGTGCTGTAAACCTTGCTATTGCGGCTCGTGTGCCTATACTAGCCCACTGCGAAATTTTTAGTCGTGTTTGCGATGTGTTTCTGGTAACGATTGACTTACCGTAACGATTATCCAGCAACTACGATTTATGATTCGTCAACGGCACAAATCTCATCAACTAAGACAAGACTAGACACATGCAAGTTTCAGATTTTCACTTTGACCTACCAGATGAACTCATTGCTCGCTACCCTCAAGAGGAGCGTACAGCAAGCCGCCTGCTTAAATTAGATGGCAACAGCGGTAACCTAGCTGATGGTTCGTTTAAAGACGTTTTAGACTTGGTTGAGCCAGGCGATCTTGTTGTTTTCAATAACACTCGAGTGATTCCAGCTCGTGTATTTGGTCGCAAGGCATCAGGCGGTAAGCTTGAAGTGCTGGTTGAACGTATGCTTGATGAGAAAAGCATTCTTGCGCATGTTCGTTGTTCTAAATCACCGAAGCCGGGTACCAAGTTGTTCCTTGGTGAGAACGATGAATATGAAGCTGAAATGGTGGCGCGTCACGATGCGTTATTCGAAATCCATTTCACATCCGATCAAAGCGTTTTAGAGATTCTTAACAGTGTTGGTCACATGCCACTGCCTCCTTACATCGATCGTCCTGATGAAGATGCAGATAAAGAGCGCTACCAGACTGTCTATAATGAAAAGCCGGGTGCGGTTGCAGCGCCAACAGCAGGCCTTCACTTTGATGACAAGCTAATGGCCGACATGAAAGAAAAAGGTGTTGAGTTTGCTTACGTGACGCTTCACGTTGGTGCTGGTACGTTCCAGCCAGTAAAAGTAGATAACATCAATGATCACCACATGCATGCTGAGTACGTTGAAGTGCCGCAAGAAGTGGTTGACGCCGTAGCTGCAGCAAAAGCTCGTGGCGGACGTATTATTGCTGTTGGTACAACATCAGTACGCTCACTAGAAAGTGCAGCGCAAGATGCATTGAAGAAAGGCACCGAGCTCGTTCCTTTCTTTGGTGATACAGAAATCTTCATCTTCCCTGGCTATGAATACCAGTTAGTGGATTGCCTGATTACCAACTTCCACTTGCCAGAATCAACACTGATTATGTTGGTGAGTGCATTTGCTGGCTACGATAATGTGATGGGCGCTTACGATCACGCCGTGAAGAGCGAATACCGTTTCTTCAGCTACGGCGATGCGATGTTCATCAATAAGAAAACGAGCTAACTTAAGCTGGTTTAAGCGATACAAAAATTTACGGGTGCTAGCAGTAAGCTAGGAGTCGGGCAGGGTGTCTGTCTAATCTCTCGCAAGGAATACGCGACCGCTCCTCATAGAACCCACTAGACTGAACTTTTGTTTGGCCTAAGGTTCTGAATTAACAGTCAGATTGTTTCTCTGGCATATTGGAGGCTTCGTGAAATTAAAATACGAACTTAAAAAAACTAATAGCGGCGCACGTCGTGGTCAACTTCAGTTTGAACGCGGTACCGTCGAAACCCCAGCATTCATGCCTGTAGGTACTTACGGTACTGTTAAAGGTATGACACCTGAAGAAGTAAAAGACACAGGTGCTGAAATCCTATTAGGTAACACATTCCACCTATGGCTACGTCCTGGTCAAGAAATCATGAAAATGCACGGTGACCTGCACGATTTCATGAACTGGCACGGTCCTATCCTGACTGATTCAGGCGGCTTCCAAGTATTCAGCCTAGGTGCAATGCGTAAAATCACTGAAGAGGGTGTTCATTTCCGTAACCCTGTAAACGGTGACAAGATCTTCATGGACGCTGAGAAGTCTATGGAAATCCAAAAAGATTTAGGTTCAGACATCGTAATGATCTTCGATGAGTGTACGCCTTACCCAGCGACACACAAAGAAGCAAAAGACTCCATGGAGATGTCTCTTCGTTGGGCTGAGCGTTCACGTAACCACTTCGACAAACTTGAAAACCCGAACTCACTGTTCGGTATCGTTCAAGGTGGCGTGTACGAAGACCTTCGTGATGTATCCGTTAAAGGCCTAACTGAAATTGGTTTTGACGGTTACGCAGTAGGCGGCCTAGCAGTAGGCGAACCAAAAGAAGATATGCACCGCATTCTTGAGCACACATGTCCTCAACTGCCAGAAGATAAGCCACGTTACCTAATGGGCGTAGGCAAACCGGAAGACTTGGTTGAAGGTGTTCGTCGTGGTATCGACATGTTTGACTGTGTAATGCCAACGCGAAATGCACGTAACGGCCACCTGTTTGTGACTGAAGGTGTGATCAAGATCCGTAATGCGAAGCATAAAACCGATACAACACCACTAGATTCAGAGTGTGACTGTTACACTTGTAAGAACTACAGCAAGTCGTACTTACACCATTTGGATCGTTGTAACGAAATCCTAGGTGCTCGACTGAACACGATTCATAACCTGCGTTTCTACCAACGAGTAATGTCAGACATTCGTCAGTCTATCGATGAAGACCGCTTTGAAGAGTTCGTTGCAGAGTTCTACGCAAGAATGGGGCGTGAAGTGCCACCACTAGGTAAAGAATCTTAGTATTTCTTTTTTGCGAGCCCTATCTCTCTTCCGAGTGATGGGGCTTGAAAATAAAGGGATGCGACCCAATTAGACAAACAATTACGAAAATATAATAGAGGATGTTTTAAATGTTTATTTCTCAAGCTCACGCAGCAGTAGAAGGTGCACCAGCAGGCGGCGGTTTCGAAATGCTTATCATGCTAGGTATGTTCGCTGTGATCTTCTACTTCATGATCTACCGCCCACAAGCTAAGCGCGTAAAAGAGCATAAGAGCCTTATGTCTTCTATGGGCAAAGGCGATGAAGTTCTAACAAGCGGCGGTCTAATCGGTAAGATTACTAAGATTGCAGAAGACAGCGACTACGTTGCTATCGAACTGAACGCAAACAACGAAGTTGTTATCAAGAAAGACTTCGTTACAGCAGTGCTACCAAAAGGTACTCTGAAATCACTATAAACAGCTAGAGGATCCTCGCTGTGCTAAACCGTTATCCGTTATGGAAGTATTTGATGGTGGTGTTTGCCATCGCTATCGCCGCGTTGTACGCACTTCCGAATATATACGGTGAAGATCCGGCAGTTCAAGTTACAGGGGCGCGTGGCGCCTCTGTAGATCTGTCTACGCTGGATGCTGTCACCAATGCTCTGGAAGCAGAGAACCTTTCTACTAAATCCGTTGCTCTAGAAAACGGTTCCATTCTTGTTCGCTTTAACGATACAGATACGCAAATTAGTGCCCGTGATATCATCACAGAAGCATTAGATGAAGATGTAATCGTTGCTTTAAACTTAGCGGCTTCAACTCCTGATTGGCTTGAATCTATTGGTGCTGCACCAATGAAACTTGGTCTTGACCTACGTGGTGGTGTTCACTTCTTGATGGAAGTGGATATGGACGCTGCGATGCAAAAGCTGGTTGGCCAACAAGAAGAAGCGTTCCGTAGTGAACTTCGTGAAGAGAAAATCCGTTACCGTGCAATTCGCCCGTCTGGTAAAGATGCGGTTGAAGTGATTCTACGTAACGCCGAGCAACTTGCTGAAGCTAAATCGCTACTGCAATCTAAGCACCAAGACATGACGTTTGTAGATTCTGAATCTAATGGTCGTTTTTCTTTGGTTGCTAGCTTCACAGAGGCTCGTCTTCAAGAAATCCGCAACTACGCGGTAGAGCAAAACATTACCATTCTACGTAACCGTGTAAACGAACTTGGTGTTGCTGAACCTTTGGTTCAACGTCAAGGCTCTAGCCGTATCGTAGTGGAGTTGCCTGGTGTTCAAGACACGGCTCGCGCTAAAGAAATTCTTGGTGCTACCGCGACGCTTGAGTTCCGTGAAGTGGATAGCAGTGCTGACTTAGCCGCTGCCGCTTCTGGTCGTACCCCTGCGGGTAGCGAAATCAAGCAAGATCGTGATGGTCGTCCTGTGGTACTTAAGAAGCGCGTTATTCTAGGCGGTTCAAGTATTACTGATGCAAGCTCAAGTGTTGATGAATATGGTCGCCCTCAAGTTAACATCTCGCTAGACAGCGAAGGTGGCAGCAAGATGTCTGCGTTCTCTCGTCAGAATATCGGTAAGCTAATGGCAACGGTATTTGCAGAGTACAAAGACAGCGGTCGTAAAACACCGGAAGGTCGAGTTATCTTGAGTAAGCACGAAGAAGTGATTAACCAAGCGACGATTCAATCTGCACTTGGTCGTAACTTCCGTATTACTGGTATTGATTCAACAGCTGAAGCTCATAACTTGGCACTTCTACTTCGTGCTGGTGCATTGATTGCGCCTATCTCGATTGTAGAAGAACGTACCATTGGTCCATCTATGGGGCAGCAAAACATCGATATGGGTATCATGGCGATGGTTTGGGGTATGGCTGCGGTTATGTTATTCACGCTGCTTTACTACCGTAGCTTTGGTCTGATTGCGAACGTTGCGCTAATGGCTAACTTGGTGTTGATTATCGGTGTGATGTCGATGATCCCGGGGGCTACCATGACCCTGCCAGGTATTGCCGGTATCGTATTAACGGTCGGTATGGCGGTCGATGCGAACGTTCTGATCTTTGAGCGTATACGTGAAGAGCTTCGAGATGGACGCAGTCCACAACAAGCGATTCACCAAGGTTACGCGAACGCATTCAGCACAATCGCCGATGCCAACATCACCACACTACTAACAGCAATCATTCTATTTGCTGTGGGTACGGGTGCTATCAAAGGCTTCGCGGTAACGCTGTCTATCGGTATCTTGACTTCAATGTTTACAGCTATTATCGGAACACGTTGTATCGTGAACCTGATGTATGGCGGCAAACGCGTTAAGAAACTGTCGATCTAAGGCTAGGAATTAATATGTTTCAGATTCTAAAAGCAGAAAAAATGATCGACTTTATGCGTTGGTCAAAGGTTGCCTTTGTATTCTCTATCTTGATGATTGGTACTGCTATCTTCACCTTAACAACGAAGTCGTTGAACTGGGGTTTAGATTTTACCGGCGGTACGCTGATTGAAGTGGGTTTCGAGCAACCAGCAAACCTACCTGACATTCGAAGTGCACTAGAAGCTGAAGGCTTTGGTGATGCTACGGTTCAGAACTTTGGTTCTGCGCGTGAGGTAATGGTTCGTCTACGTCCACGTGACGGTGTTGCAGGCGAAACGCTTGGTAACCAGATCCTGACTGCAATTAAAGATGGTACTGGTGAGCAAGTTGAAATGCGCCGTATCGAGTTCGTTGGTCCAAACGTGGGTGATGAACTAACAGAAGCTGGTGGCCTTGCTATTCTAGTTTCTCTTATCTGTATCTTGATCTACGTGTCAGTGCGATTTGAATGGCGTTTGGCTGCAGGTGCTGTATTAGCCCTAGCACACGACGTTATCATCACACTAGGTGTGTTCTCTCTAATGCAAATTGAGGTAGACCTTACTATCGTAGCAGCCTTGCTTACGGTGGTCGGTTACTCCCTCAACGATACCATAGTGGTATTTGACCGGATTCGTGAGAACTTCCGTAAGATGCGTAAAGGCGAAGCACCTGAAGTACTGAACAGCTCAATCACACAAACATTGAGCCGTACATTGATCACTTCTGGTACAACGTTGTTCGTGGTTATCGCTCTGTTTGTACAGGGTGGTGCTATGATTCACGGCTTCGCGACTGCACTTCTATTAGGTATTACAGTGGGTACTTACTCTTCTATCTACGTTGCATCAGCACTGGCTATGAAGTTGGGTATCACGCGTGAACACCTAATGCCACCACAAGTGGACAAAGAAGGTGAAGAGTTTGACGAAATGCCTTAGGCCTAAAACCTAACAAGTTTCGCTAAACCAAAAAAAAACCGCTAGGCAACTAGCGGTTTTTTTATATTTGTATTTTATAGGTAAGCTTGTGCTATCTAAGGGGCTTTTTAGCATTTACCAATCCGTAAATCACTATCAAGTGAGGGGCTAAATGCAACTGATAGGGTAAGTGATTTGTGCTCACTGTACTAACCGTCGTCTTGCTCGTATCTCGTACCGCAGATACAAAAAAGCCCCGCGGATAGCGAGGCTCTTCATTAAATTTTTTGCCCTTAACTAAAGAGCATTAACGTAAGGTCTGAATTACTTCAGCATACCTTCGTTAGAGTTCTCGCGAACGTGCTTAAGAATAGACTTAACACCACGTGCACTTGAAGCAACAACATTACCAGACGTCATGTAGTCAGTGCCGCCAGCAAAGTCAGTCATGATAGCGCCAGCTTCACGAGCGATTAGATCGCCAGCAGCTAGATCCCATGGCTTAAGACCAAGTTCTAGGTAACCGTCAACACGACCAGCCGCTAGGTAACATAGGTCAAGAGCTGGAGAACCAGTACGACGGAAGTCAGCGCAATCTACGAATAAAGCTGAGATGATTTTCATGAAAGATTCAGAGTGTTGTTTTTGCTTGAATGGGAAACCAGTCGCTAAAACAGTACCTTGAAGGTCTTTAAGTTGAGTAACACGCATACGAGCGTTGTTAAGTTGAGCGCCAGCGCCACGTTGAGCAGTGAATAGCTCGTTTAGCATTGGGTCATAAACACAAGCAACTTCTGTACGACCGTTCATACGAACAGCAATAGATACAGAGAAGTGAGGGAAACCTTTTACAAAGTTGTTGGTGCCATCTAGTGGGTCAACGATCCATTGTACGTCAGAGTCTTTACCTTCAGTCAGGCCTGACTCTTCAGAAATAATGCTGTGCTCTGGGTAAGATGATTTGATTGTCTCAATAATCATGTACTCAGCTTCTTGAGCAATGTTAGTAACGTAATCGTTGTTACCTTTTAGAGATGTTTCGATCTTATCAGTTGTTTCAAGAGATTTAGCAATATGGTTGCCAGCTTTACGCGCAGCGCGTATCGCAATGTTTAGCATTGGATGCATATGGTTTTTCCCACAAGATGTTAAAGAACAATTTAAAGCGGCGGCGAGTATACCAAAGTTTCCGTAAAAGGGAAGTGGTTATTTTTTGAACTCTTGGTTTCACATTCCGTTAAGGGTCTGACCATTTTACTTTGCTATGTGTTAATATCTCGCGATTATTTTTAAAGTGGTGTCATATAGCATGTTAGACAATGTAAAAGTCGTTCTGGTTGGTACGTCTCATTCGGGAAATATCGGCTCAGCAGCTCGCGCAATGAAAGTGATGGGTTTGAGTCAGTTGGTTCTTGTAGACCCTCAATGTGAAGTTGACGAGCAGACCTTAGCACTGGCTGCGGGTGCAGGTGACATCGCAGAAAACGCGACCATTGTTTCTACTCTAGAAGAAGCAGTAAAAGACTGTGGTTTGGTTGTAGGCTCAAGTGCTCGTTCTCGTACGCTTGAGTGGCCAATGCTTGAGCCTCGCGAGTGTGGCGAAAAGTTTGCCGTTGAAGGTCAAAAACATCCAGTCGCATTAGTGTTCGGTCGTGAACGTACTGGCTTAACGAATGACGAGTTGCAGAAATGTCACTATCACGTATGTATCCCTGCTAACCCAGAATACAGCTCATTAAATCTAGCGATGGCGGTACAGACTCTGAGCTACGAAGTTCGTGTTGCACACCTTGATATGGTGGCTAGCCAATATCAGCCACAACAACAAGATGACTACCCACGTCACGAAGAACTAGAAATGTTCTATGAGCACCTTGAAAAAGTGATCATTGATACCCAATTTATCTCTAAGGATAAGCCGGGTCAGGTGATGAACAAGTTACGTCGTCTATTCAGCCGTGCTCGCCCAGAGCTTCAAGAGATCAACACTTTGCGCGGTATTTTGACTTCGATTGAGAAGAGTAAATCGGGCAAATAAATCCCATACAACCTCTAGGGATGAATACTTGACTAAAATAGTCAACTAAATACTTGACCAATTTAGTCGGGTATGGGAAAATTCCAACCACATAAACAATGTGGATACGGTGTGATATGAAACTTACATCTAAAGGAAGATATGCGGTAACAGCTATGCTAGATGTAGCACTGCATTCGCAAAAAAGCCCAGTTCCTCTGGCTGATATTTCAGAGCGACAAGGCATCTCGTTATCTTACTTAGAACAACTCTTTTCTAAGTTACGTAAAGCTGGCTTAGTTGCTAGTGTTCGCGGCCCTGGTGGTGGTTACCGCTTAGGTGCTGAAGCGAGCGACATTGCTGTCGGAACTGTTATTGCAGCAGTAGACGAATCAGTGGATGCAACCAAGTGTCACGGTCGAGCAGATTGCCAAGGTGGTAGTCGTTGTTTAACTCACACTCTTTGGCGTGATTTAAGCTCCCGAATCAGCAGCTTCTTAAATGACATTACGCTCGGTGAGCTAATGAAAGATAACGAAGTTTTAGAGATTTCTGATCGTCAAGATATCGATCTTGCGGTTAATAATGGTTTTGCACATAAAAATACGAGCACTACAACGATTAGTGCAGCACCTCACGGTGTTAATGCCCGCTCTTAGCGGTCAGTTTTTACATTGGAGTAGAAAATGAAACTGCCTATTTACTTTGACTATTCAGCTACATGCCCAGTCGATCCACGTGTTGCTGAAAAAATGGTTCAGTGCATGACGATGGACGGTAACTTCGGTAACCCTGCATCTCGTTCACACCGTTACGGCTGGCAGGCAGAAGAATCAGTAGATAATGCTCGTGAGCAAATTGCCGATCTACTAAATGCAGACCCACGTGAGATTGTTTTCACGTCAGGTGCTACAGAGTCAGACAACCTTGCTATCAAAGGTGCAGCGCACTTTTACGAGAAGAAAGGTAAGCACGTAATCACGTGTAAAACAGAACATAAAGCGGTTCTTGATCCATGTCGCCAACTAGAGCGTGAAGGTTTTGAGGTGACTTACCTTGAGCCTGAAGCAAACGGCATCATTGATTTAGACAAGCTACAAGCAGCAATGCGTGAAGATACGGTTCTTGTTTCTATCATGCACGTAAACAACGAGATTGGTGTAATCCAAGATATCTCTGCAATCGGCGAATTATGTCGTTCACGCAAGATCATCTTCCACGTTGATGCGGCTCAGTCTGCGGGTAAAATCCCACTAGATGTAAAAGAGATGAAAGTTGACCTTATCTCTCTTTCTGCACACAAAGCATACGGCCCTAAAGGCATTGGTGCTTTGTACGTTCGTCGTAAGCCACGTATTCGTCTTGAAGCACAGATGCACGGTGGAGGTCACGAACGTGGTTTCCGTTCTGGTACGCTTGCTACTCACCAAATCGTGGGTATGGGTGAAGCTTTTGCTGTCGCTAAACAAGACATGCAGAAAGATTATGACCACGCACTAGCACTTCGCGAGCGTCTATTGAAAGGGGTTCAAGATCTAGAAGCAGTAACGGTAAATGGCGACTTAGATCAACGTGTACCACATAACCTAAACGTGAGCTTTGCTTTCGTTGAAGGTGAATCTCTGCTTATGTCTTTAAAAGACTTAGCGGTATCATCAGGTTCTGCATGTACATCAGCGAGTCTTGAGCCTTCATACGTTTTACGCGCTCTTGGCTTAAACGATGAACTGGCACACAGCTCAGTACGTTTTTCATTCGGCCGTTTCACTACGGAAGAAGAAATCGACTACGCGATTGCACAAATCCGTGTAGCAGTAAATAAATTACGCGACATGTCTCCTCTATGGGATATGTATAAAGAAGGGATTGATTTGAACACTGTTGAGTGGGCTCATCACTAATCTCACGGAAATAGAGGATTCGAGGTAACTATCATGGCATATAGCGAAAAAGTAATTGATCACTACGAAAACCCACGTAACGTAGGTTCGTTTGATAAAGAAGATCCAAGTGTAGGTAGCGGCATGGTTGGCGCACCAGCTTGTGGTGACGTAATGAAACTGCAAATCAAAGTATCTGCAGAAGGTATTATTGAAGACGCAAAATTCAAGACTTACGGTTGCGGTAGCGCAATCGCTTCTAGCTCACTAGTAACTGAGTGGGTTAAAGGTAAAAGTATTGATGAAGCAGCTGCTATTAAAAACTCTGAAATCGCAGAAGAGCTAGAGTTGCCACCAGTGAAAGTTCACTGTTCAATTCTTGCTGAAGATGCAATCAAAGCAGCGGTTGCGGATTACAAAAAGAAACACTAATCGTTTCTACAACGTAATCACTTCAAAAAAGTAATATTTGGGAGCACCCTTTGTGCTCCCCCTGAGTTCTCAATTTATATAAAACACAAGGTTGTAGTATGGCCATCACCATGACAGATACGGCAGCAAGCCGAGTTCAAGCTTTCCTAGATAACCGAGGTAAAGGTATCGGGTTGCGCTTAGCGGTAAAAACTACTGGCTGTTCGGGTATGGCGTATGTACTGGAATTCGTTGACGAGCTCAACGAAGAAGACGAAGTGTTCGAGCATTCAGGTGTTAAGGTCATCATTGATCCAAAGAGCCTAGTTTACCTAGACGGTACTGAGCTTGATTACGTAAAAGAAGGCCTAAACGAAGGTTTTGAATTCAACAACCCTAACGCGAAAGGCGAATGTGGTTGTGGTGAGAGCTTCAATGTATAAACGCCTCAATCGTTGAGCGTTTATAATGAGCGAAGAATAAAATTAGGCTCTAAGTAAAGAGCCTAAACTTAGGACCACCGTTACATGAATCATTTCGAATTATTTGGGCTACCACTTCAGTTTCAACTGGATGGTAGCCTTCTTTCTTCTCAGTTTAGAGATCTGCAACGCCAATTCCACCCTGATAAATTTGCCACGGCTTCTGAGCGAGATCGCTTGCTGGCTGTGCAAAAAGCTGCGCAAATCAATGATGCGTACCAGGTGTTGAAAAATCCAGTCAGCCGTGCTGAATACCTGTTAGTTCAACATGGTGAGGATATTCGTGGTGAGCAGCAGACTATGCAAGATCCTATGTTCCTGATGGAGCAAATGGAATTGCGTGAAGAGCTGGAAGATATCGCCGACAGTTCTGATCCTGAAGATGCTTTGTTTGCATTTGAAGGAAAGGTTAGCAAAATGTATAAACAACAATTAAGCGCTATCCAACAAGAACTCGACAGCGAAGCTTGGTTAGAAGCTGCAGACCGAGTAAGAAAGCTTAAGTTTATTGCAAAATTAAAGAATGAAATCGAGTTAGTTGAAGATCGTTTGATCGGCTAGTTCGTATAACAAGGACACATCCATGGCACTACTTCAGATTGCAGAACCAGGGCAAAGCGCCGCTCCTCACCAGCACAAGCTTGCAGTGGGTATTGATTTAGGTACAACAAACTCATTGGTTGCGTCAGTGCGCAGTGGTGAGGCGAGCACGCTTGTTGATCAACAAGGTCGCAGTATTCTCCCTTCCGTTGTTCACTATCAGTCAGAGTCGTACACCACTGGTGATGAAGCGCGTGTAAATGCACAAACTGATCCTAAAAATACCATTATCTCAGTTAAGCGATTAATCGGTCGTTCACTGTCAGATATTCAACAGCGATACCCATCTCTGCCATATCAGTTTGAAGAAAGTGATAATGGCCTGCCTGTGATTAACACAGCGCAAGGAAATAAGAACCCAATTCAAGTATCTGCAGATATTCTTCGTGCACTCGGTCAACGTGCTGAGTCGACGTTAGGTGGTGAATTGGCTGGTGCCGTGATTACCGTCCCTGCGTACTTTGATGATGCACAACGTGCAGGTACCAAAGACGCAGCGCAACTTGCTGGTCTTCATGTGTTACGTCTTCTTAATGAACCCACTGCAGCTGCGATTGCTTATGGCTTGGATTCAGGTAAAGAAGGGGTAATCGCTGTTTATGACTTAGGCGGTGGTACGTTTGATATCTCTATCCTACGCCTGTCTAAAGGTGTCTTCGAAGTTTTAGCAACCGGTGGTGACTCTGCATTAGGCGGCGATGACTTTGACCATTTAATTGCGGATCATTTCCAAGAGCAAATGGGCTTGTTAGAGCTGACAGCAGAACAGAACCGTATTCTTCTAGACGCAGCAACAGAAGCGAAGATTGGCTTATCTGAAGCTGAAAGCGTTAATGTTGAAGCACTAGGTTGGTCTGGCTCATTAACTCGTGAAGAGTTCGAAGAGATCATCAAGCCACTAGTTAAGAAAACGCTGCTTTCGTGCCGCCGAGCACTGAAAGATTCGGAAGTTGACGCGGATGAAGTACTAGAAGTCGTGATGGTAGGTGGTTCAACTCGTACCTTACTTGTTCGTGAAATGGTCGGTGGCTTCTTTGGTCGTACTCCATTAACCAGTATTAACCCTGATGAAGTGGTTGCGATTGGCGCATCGATTCAAGCGGATATCTTAGTTGGCAACAAGCCTGACTCTGAGATGCTGCTATTGGATGTTATCCCTCTGTCACTGGGTATCGAAACCATGGGTGGCTTAGTCGAAAAGATCATCCCTCGTAATACCACGATCCCAGTAGCTCGTGCACAAGAGTTTACCACGTTCAAAGACGGTCAAACTGCAATGACAGTACACACCGTGCAAGGCGAGCGTGAGATGGTTGATGACTGTCGTTCACTGGCTCGATTTGCTTTGAAAGGCATCCCGCCGATGACAGCAGGCGCTGCTCATATTCGCGTTACTTACCAAGTGGATGCTGATGGTCTACTGTCGGTTACCGCAATGGAGAAGAGCACTGGCGTTCAAGCTGAAATCCAAGTTAAGCCTTCTTACGGTCTAAGCGATAACGAAGTGGCCAGCATGCTGAAAGATTCGATGACGTTTGCAAAAGAAGACATGCAAGCGCGTGCTCTTGCTGAGCAACGCGTAGAAGCGGATCGCGTTATTGAAGGCTTAATTGCTGCGATGCAAGCCGATGGTGATGAGTTGCTGGATGAGCAAGGCAAGCAACAACTTGTTCAAGCCATTGAAGCACTGATTGAAGTGCGCAATGGCGACAATGCCGATGCCATTGAACTAGAAATTAAAAATATCGACAAAGCGAGCCAAGACTTTGCTTCTCGTCGTATGGATAAATCAATTCGTGCTGCACTGTCAGGTCAGTCAGTCGATAATATTTAATAGTTAGAGAATAGATAAACATGCCAAAGATTATTGTTTTACCTCACGAAGATCTATGTCCAGAAGGCGCTGTTTTAGAAGCAAAAACTGGTGAGACGGTTCTTGATGTTGCATTGAAGGCCGGTATTGGTATTGAACACGCATGTGAGAAGTCGTGTGCATGTACTACATGTCACGTTGTGATTCGTGAAGGCTTTGATTCTTTAGAAGAGAGCGATGACCTAGAAGACGACATGCTAGATAAAGCATGGGGCTTAGAGATGGAATCCCGCCTAGGTTGCCAAGCTAAAGTTGCTGATACGGATCTTGTTGTAGAGATTCCAAAGTACACGCTGAACCTAGCTTCTGAAGATCACTAAGAACTTGTTTTTAGTAACGGTTTCTATGGTTATAACTGTGTAATTATTATTTAGACAACCATTACTAGAACAGCCATGTTAAGAAACAGGCCTAGAATATAGATCATAAAGGTGACAGAGCGTCGCTGATAAAAATAAGGAAGTGTTATGAGCTTGAAGTGGATTGATTCGCGAGATATCGCAATTGAACTATGTGATTTGTACCCAGATACTGACCCTAAAACGGTTCGTTTTACCGATTTGCATCAGTGGGTGTTAGACCTTGAAGAGTTCGACGACGCGCCGAACAACTCTAATGAGAAAATCTTAGAGGCTATTATTTTGTGCTGGATGGATGAGATGGATTAATCCTCTTGTCTAATGATTAGGTTGTGGGTTGGCATCAGTCCAATATAAAACGCAGCCAAGTTAACAATTCTTACTAAAAATAGCGGACCTTATGGTCCGTTTTTTTATCAAAATGACATTTTACTCCTACATAATGCTAACATCAGTGCGCTAATAAAAAATAATCAGAACCACTTAATAACGGTGGTTCATGACAAGGAGAAATCATGTCTACACAGATGTCAGTATTTTTAAGTCAAGAAGCTGCCCAGCCTCAGTGGGGAGCTAGAGCTATTTTATCGTTTTCTGAAGCAGGAGCGACAATTCACATTGGTGAAGGTCACGATTTAGGCGCAGTTCAACGTGCTGGTCGTACGCTTGACGGACAAGGTATCGCATTCGTTTCACTTCGTGGTGAAGGTTGGGATCTAGAAAGCGTTTGGGCTTTCTACCAAGGCTACCGTGGACCAAAGAAAAAGAATGCATTGGAATGGGATGCACTTTCAGAAGCTGATCAAGTAGAGCTAGAAGCTCGCATTCGTGCTACTGATTGGACTCGTGACATTATCAACAAAACCGCTGAAGAAGTGGCACCTCGTCAATTAGCGACAATGGCTGCTGAATACATCAAGTCAGTGGCGCCAGCAGGCACAGTGAAAGCGAAAATCGTTAAAGATAAAGATCTACTAACTGAAGGTTGGGAAGGCATCTACGCAGTAGGGCGTGGCTCTGAGCGTACATCAGCAATGCTTCAATTGGATTTCAACCCAACAGGCGACGAAAATGCACCTGTATTTGCTTGTCTAGTCGGTAAAGGTATCACTTTCGACTCAGGCGGTTACAGCATCAAGCCAGGTCAATTCATGACAGCAATGAAGGCTGATATGGGCGGCGCTGCAACCATCACTGGTGGCCTTGGTCTTGCAATTGAACGTGGCTTGAACAAGCGTATTAAGCTTATTCTATGTTGTGCAGAGAACATGATCTCTGGTCGTGCATTGAAGCTTGGCGACATCATTACCTACAAAAATGGTAAGACGGTTGAGATCATGAATACTGACGCTGAAGGTCGCTTGGTTCTTGCTGATGGTTTGATGTACGCAAGTGCACAAAATCCAGAATTGATCATTGATTGCGCAACGCTAACTGGCGCAGCGAAAAATGCACTAGGTAACGACTACCATGCACTATTAAGCTTCGATGATGAACTGTCTCACCAAGCGCTAACGGCTGCGAACCAAGAGAAAGAAGGCCTATGGCCACTGCCTCTTGCTGATTTCCACCGTGGTATGCTGCCTTCAAACTTTGCTGATCTTTCAAACATCAGTTCAGGAGATTACACGCCGGGTGCAAGTACCGCTGCTGCATTCCTTTCTTACTTTGTAGACGACTACAAAAAAGGTTGGATTCACCTGGATTGCTCAGGTACTTACCGTAAATCTGCAAGTGATAAATGGTCGGCTGGTGCAACGGGTATGGGTGTTCGTACGCTCGCTCGCCTTCTTATCGATCAAGCAAAATAATAATAAGAATGTGCGGTATTTCGATGCCGCTCATTCAGAAACTAAGATCGAATGATCTCAGTAATTTCAGTATTTAATAACAAAAAAATGAAGTGAAGGAATCCCTATGGCTCTAGAAAGAACGTTCTCAATTGTTAAGCCAGATGCAGTTAAGCGTAACCTTGTTGGTGAAATCTACCACCGCATCGAAAAGGCAGGCCTAGAAATTATTGCTGCTAAAATGGTTCGTCTTACTGAAGAACAAGCAAGTGGCTTCTACGCAGAACACGAAGGCAAAGAATTCTTCCCGGCTCTTAAAGAGTTTATGACTTCTGGTCCTATCATGGTTCAAGTACTTGAAGGCGAAAACGCGATTGCTCGTTACCGCGAATTGATGGGCAAAACAAACCCAGAAGAAGCAGCATGCGGCACTATCCGTGCTGACTACGCTATCAGCATGCGTTACAACTCAGTACATGGCAGTGACAGCCCTGAGTCAGCAGCTCGTGAAATCGAATTCTTCTTCCCAGAATCTGAAATTTGCCCGCGCCCAGCTGAATAAGCAGACAACAGCAAGTATCAATAAAGGCTTCACTTCGGTGGAGTCTTTTTTGTATGTGGACTTTGCATTCTCGATAATCTATTTCGTCGTCATTCCCGAGAGCGACGGAGGAGCTTAATCGGTAATCTTTTCTTCAAATTGGTTAATCTCAGGCCGATAAATTAAATTGTTCAAATTTTAATCATTTAAGTTTGAATGTCTTAGTAAACACAGGGTTTTACAGTGCTTGTTGAAGTTGCGTAAAGCCTGTACAATTCGCGCCCTTAATTATTGTTCCGTCACTGAGAGGCATCATGACCACAGCTAAAGTCAATCTACTCGATTTTGATCGTAAAGGTCTTCGTAAATTTTTCACAGAAGAACTGAATGAGAAAGCGTTTAGAGCAGAGCAAGTGATGAAGTGGATTTATCACTTCGGTGTCGATGACTTCGAACAAATGAACAACATTAACAAAAAGTTACGTGAGAAACTTCAACGTCGTTGTGAGATTGTTGCACCTGTTGTTTCTGAAGCTCAGCACTCTACAGATGGCACAATTAAATGGGCTATGAGCGTTGGCGACCAAGACGTTGAAACCGTATACATCCCAGATGGTGACCGTGCGACGCTATGTGTATCTTCACAAGTTGGTTGTGCACTTGAGTGTAAATTCTGTTCAACAGCTCAACAAGGCTTTAATCGTAACCTAAAAGTTTCAGAGATTGTTGGTCAAATTTGGCGTGCATCTCGTGAGATCGGTCTAGAGAAAGAAACAGGTCGTCGCCCAATTACTAACGTTGTAATGATGGGTATGGGTGAACCTCTATTGAACATGAAGAATCTAATTCCATCATTAGAAATCATGCTTGATGATCTTGGCTTCGCACTGTCTAAGCGTCGTGTAACGGTATCAACTTCTGGTGTTGTATCTGGCCTTGACCAAATGACTGATAACATCGACGTAGCACTTGCGATTTCTCTACATGCACCAAACGATGCACTACGTAGCCAAATCATGCCGATCAACGACCGTTGGGATATCCAAGACTTCCTAGCATCTGTTCGTCGTTACATTGCATCTTCAAATGCTAACCGCGGTAAAGTAACGGTTGAGTACGTGTTATTGGATCATGTGAATGATGATATGGACCACGCACGTGAACTTGCTGAGCTAATGAAAGAGACGCCTTGTAAGATCAACTTGATTCCATTCAACCCTTACCCGGGGTCGCCTTATAAGAAGCCAAGCAACTCTCGTATTGATCGCTTCCAAAAAACGCTGATGGAATACAACTACACAGTAACCGTTCGTAAGACTCGTGGTGATGATATTGATGCCGCGTGTGGTCAGTTAGTCGGTGATGTGATTGATAGAACCAAGCGTACTAAAATGCTTAAAGCAGCCTCTGAAGCGAACTTGATTGCCGGTGGTGTGATTGAAGTAAAAGCGGTATAAAACGCGATTAGAACCTAAACAAGCCAGAAGTCTTACTTCTGGCTTGTTGCTTTTCTGGGGTGCAGTTTTTGATTTTTTGGACTTCTTGCCCACGCTTTCTTACATTTTTCGTCAAATTTTGGACAAAACCATGAGCTGACGGTAAATTTTGTTTAAAGTGTTTTTGCCTTGTAATGGCATTAGCTTATGATTAACTAATCTTAAATTAATTTAAGTGCTCGCTTGCTACTGATCATCAATATGTCTATTTAGGTTGGCTACTTGATAAACTAGCTTCCTGAGAAGGTCATCCATAATAAATGAATGATGTTCGCCTTTAAGGGTTGATGATTTAGATAGCAGGAAAAATTCCACATAACGTGGGTTGTTAGATTGAGCTTAAACGACAATAAGAAAACGCTCTCCTCAACCTGCGATAATACTTTAGAAGTTCACTCTCTATGAACACAGAACAAGATACACAAGCGCAAGAAAACGTAGCTCCAGCTTTGGAAGCGGGAACGCTGCTTAAGAACAAACGAGAATCTCTTGGTTTAACGCAAAAGCAGATTTCTGATCGCTTGAAACTTCGCGTTACTCTGATCCAACAAATTGAAGAAAACCAATTCGAGTCAGATCAAGTGGCGACGTTTATGCGTGGCTATATTCGTTCATACGCGAAATACGTCAATCTTGACGAAAAAGTCGTATTGAGTGCGCTGCATCATGCCGGTGATGCTCAGCATCAAGAGCAAGAAATGCTGAGTTTTTCTCGTAAGACCAAAACCGAGAAGCACAACAGCCGTATTATGATCCTGACTTGGAGCATTTTTGCGGTCATTGCGGGTATCTCCTCACTTTGGTGGTGGCAGAACCAACAGCAAGACACCCTATCTCAATCTTTAGCGAATACTGAAAGCTCAGAAGAGCTAGCGGTAGAAGAATCACTTGCCCCTGAATTCACCTCTTTGGAAGTGATTGAAGCTGAACAAAACGAAGCGGGTGCTTCTGTTGTTGAAGATACTGAAGGCCTTGCTGCGATAAGCGATGCGGAAGATACTTCAGATGCTGTTACTCCAGCTGACGAAACTCCTGCACAACAAGCAACAGAGACAGAGCCAACTGCTGAAGTTGCTGCGAATGCAGAAGCGGTTGAAGCAAGCACTGCTCCTGAAGCTGTGGCTAACGAGCTAGTCATGCAGTTCTCTGCTGATTGCTGGATCCAAGTAAAAGATGCAACGGGTAAAACCTTGTCGACTGGCATTAAAAAAGCAGGCCAGACATTAAATCTTTCTGGAACTGCACCATATAAAGTGATTCTGGGTGCGCCTGAAGGCGTATCGATGACATTTGCAAGTGAACCTGTCGACCTTTCTGGGTATACTTCAGGCAAAGTAGCTAGAATAACCTTACCTTAGAGTTAATATGCAACACGAATCTCCTATTATTCGTCGCAAATCAACCCGTATTTATGTGGGTGATGTGCCGATCGGTGATGGTGCACCAATTGCTGTGCAATCCATGACCAACACAAGAACAACAGATGTAGCCGCGACCGTTGCTCAAATTAGAGCTCTGGAAAAAGTTGGCGCTGATATCGTTCGCGTATCTGTACCGACTATGGATGCAGCTGAAGCCTTTAAGCAAATCAAGCAGCAGGTCTCTGTTCCTTTGGTTGCTGATATTCACTTCGACTACCGTATCGCACTTAAAGTGGCGGAATACGGCGTTGACTGTCTGCGTATCAACCCAGGTAACATCGGTAACGAAAGCCGTATCCGCTCAGTTGTTGATTGTGCGCGTGATATGAATATTCCGATTCGTATTGGTGTTAACGGCGGTTCTCTTGAGAAAGAGATCCAAGAGAAATACACAGAACCTACAGCAGAAGCGCTTGTTGAATCAGCAATGCGTCATGTAGATATCCTAGACCGTCTGAACTTTGATCAATTCAAAGTCAGCGTGAAGGCTTCTGATGTATTCCTTGCTGTCGGTTCTTACCGTTTGCTGGCTAAGCAGATTGATCAACCTCTCCACCTTGGTATTACCGAAGCGGGTGGTGCGCGTGCAGGCTCTGTGAAGTCAGCGGTAGGTTTAGGAATGCTTCTTTCTGAAGGTATCGGCGATACGCTGCGTATATCGCTAGCGGCTGATCCGGTTGAAGAGATCAAAGTTGGCTTTGATATTCTTAAATCTTTGCGCATTCGTTCGCGTGGCATCAACTTCATTGCGTGTCCGAGCTGTTCTCGTCAAGAGTTCGATGTTATTAACACCGTTAATGCCCTTGAAGAGCGCCTAGAAGACGTGATCACTCCAATGGACGTATCTATCATCGGTTGTGTGGTTAACGGCCCTGGTGAAGCTGAAGTGTCTCACTTAGGTTTAGCTGGTAGTGCACGTAAGAGTGCCTTCTACGAAGATGGTAAGCGTCAGAAAGAGCGCTTCGACAACGATGACCTTGTCGACAAACTTGAAGCTAAGATTCGTGCAAAAGCGTCAGTGCTTGATAAAGCAAATCGCATTGATGTAGAAAACTTAGAAGATTAATACAACGCGATGGGGTGTGATTGTCTATTCGCACTAACACCTGGTCGTGAGAAATTACGGAATAAATACTGTGGCTAAAAATATTCAAGCAATTCGAGGCATGAACGACTGCCTTCCAACTCAATCACCACTGTGGCAGAAAGTAGAAAGCGCAGTTAAAAACGTGGTGAGTGCATACGGTTACAACGAAGTACGTATGCCTATCGTTGAAGAAACAAACCTATTTAGCCGTGCAGTTGGTGAAGAGACAGACGTTGTTTCTAAAGAGATGTACACCTTTGACGACCGCAATGGCGATAGCCTAACGCTGCGTCCAGAAGGCACAGCAGGTTGTGTTCGTTCATGTATTCAAAACAGCCTTATCAACCGTGATGAACAGCGCCTATGGTACATGGGCCCTATGTTCCGTCACGAGCGTCCTCAAAAAGGTCGTTACCGTCAATTCCACCAATGTGGTGTTGAAGTGTTTGGCCTAGACGGTCCAGACGTTGACGCAGAACTTATCATGATGACAGCACGTCTATGGCGTGAGCTAGGCATCGACAAGCACGTTCGCCTAGAGCTGAACTCAATCGGTTCTCAAGAAGATCGCGTTAGCTACCGCACTGCGTTAGTGGCTTTCCTTGAGCAACACATTGATGTGCTTGACGAAGACTGCAAACGTCGCATGCACACTAACCCTCTACGTGTACTTGATACTAAGAACCCTGATGTTCAAGCTATCTTAAGTGACGCACCTCGACTATCTGAATATCTAGGTGAAGAATCGAAGCAACATTTTGCTGGTTTGTGTGAACTTCTTGACGCTGTTGGTATCGAATACCAAGTTAATGAGCGTCTAGTACGTGGCCTAGATTACTACAACCGCACTGTATTTGAGTGGATCACAGACAGCCTTGGTGCTCAAGGTACAGTATGTGGCGGCGGTCGTTACGATGGTCTTGTTGAGCAACTAGGCGGCAAAGCAACCAATGCAGTTGGCTTCGCAATGGGTCTAGAGCGTCTGGTTCTGATGATGGAAACGCTAGAGCTAACAGAAGTTCGTCGTAGCGTTGATGTATACGTAGTTGCTGCTGGCGAAGGTACTATGATCGCGGGCATGCAGTTAGCGAATCAATTACGCGACACCGTTGAAGGCGTGCGTGTAATGAACCACTTCGGTGGTGGTAACTTCAAGAAGCAATTCAAACGTGCTGACAAAGTAGGTGCTGTTGTGGCGCTGGTACTTGGTGAGAACGAAGTTGCTGACAATACAGTTGTGCTAAAAGATCTGGTTGGCGGCGAGCAAGAAACCGTGTCTCAAACGGAAGTTGCAGAGAAAGTTGCTGCGCTAATCTAATTAGCCATTGAGCAAACGCTCATAATGAATACTAACGTCAGCACTATGCTGGCGTTTAAAGAATTAAAGAGGACAGGAAGTGGAACTTTACGATAGCGAAGAGCAACAAGTTGAAGCCATTAAAGATTGGTGGAAAGAGAACGGTAAAGCCGTAATCTTTGGTGCGGTTATTGGTTTAGGTGGTCTATTTGGCTGGCGCTATTACCAAGATTCAGTAGTTGAAGCGCGTGAAGCAGCTTCAGAAAGCTACACCTCTGTAATTTCAGCTCTTGATGTTAAGGGTGTTGATGCTCAATCTGATATTCAAGCTTTCATCGACGCAAACAAAGATGCTGAGTACTCAGTACTTGCTGCTATGCAACTAGCAAAAGTACAAGTACAAGCAGGCGATCTAGCGGCGGCACTTGAACAGCTCGAGTGGGCAAAATCGGCAACTAAGGACGCGGCACTTGCGCCACTACTTACTTACCGTGTTGCACGTATTAAAGCTGAGCAAGGTGAATTTGACGCAGCACTGACTGATCTTGCTGCTATGACAGACGAATCTTGGAAAGGCCGTGTTGCTGAACTGCGTGGTGATATCTCACTTCGTAAAGGCGACACAGACGCAGCATACAGTGCTTACACAGAAGCACAGCAAGCTGTTGACGCTAGCCAAACGCTTCAAATCAAACTTGACGACCTAGCTAAATAAGGCGCTTTGAATGAAGAAGATGTTTCCAAAAGCGGCGTTGTGTGCGATTGCTCTTGGCCTACTAGCTGGCTGTGCGGGTGAAGAAGACACCGTAATCATGGCTCCAGTCCCAACGGTAAACAGCGAGTTCACTCCTAGTCAGGAATGGTCTACGTCGGTTGGTGATGGTGTTGGTCACTACTTTTCAAAACTAACGCCAGAATTGGCTTACGACAAAGTGTTTGTTGCAAGCCGTGAAGGTATGGTTAAAGCGCTTGATCCTGATACAGGTAAAGCGCTGTGGAAAGTCGATCTTGAGAAAGACGTATTGGCTCGTTTATCGGGTGGCTTAACGGCGGCTTACGGTAAAGTTTTTGTTGGTTCTGAAAATGGCGAAGTGATCGCACTGGAAGAATCGACCGGTGAAGAGCTGTGGCGTGTATCAGTCAATGGCGAGGTGCTTGCATCCCCAGCAACTGATAGCAACATGGTCATTGTTCATACCAGTCGCGGTATGTTGATCGCGTTAGATCAAGCAAGCGGTGAACAAAAATGGACCATCAGTACGGAAGTACCAAGCCTAACACTGCGTGGCGATAGCTCGCCTGTTGCAGTTTCTGGTGGTGTATTCTGGGGTACAGCAAATGGTCGTCTAGCTGCGGCTATCGTTGATCGTGGTCAGCTTATTTGGCAACAGCCAGTAGGCACACCAAAAGGTGCAACGGAAATTGATCGTTTGGTTGATGTTGATGCATCTCCAATTGTTCTTGGTGGCACCCTGTATACCGTAGGTATCAATGGTCAGCTGATTGCTATCGACCTTCGTTCTGGTAAGCCAATTTGGAAACGTAACTACTCATCAGCGATTGATTTAGCAAGTGATGGTAGCCGTTTGTTCGTTGTTACCGACAAAGACCATGTGGTTGCGGTTGATGCGCGTAGTGGTACTGAACTGTGGAGCACTCCATTGTTAGAAAACCGCTTACTGACAGCACCTGCTATTATTAATGGTTATGTAGTCGTGGGTGATACTGAAGGTTATCTGCACTGGTTGGATCGTTCATCGGGTGAGTTTGTTGCTCAACAGCTTGTCGATGATAGCGGCTTTGCGGTTGCACCAATTGAACTGCCTGAAGGCTACTTAGTGACGACTCGCAATGGCGATGTAAAGAAACTAACGATTAGCCAATAAAAGCGTGATATAATTCACAGTCGGCTCCTGGTTGGTAACAGCCAGGAGCCGTTTTGTTGTTAAAAATTAATAAACCGTGTGGTTATAGGTAAGAGTTTAAACTTGCGAACAAGTGCTTACCTATAACTACATTTAGAGAAGAAATTGTAGAGGTTGTTATGGTACCTGTTGTTGCTCTAGTAGGGCGTCCGAACGTAGGTAAATCTACGTTATTTAACCGATTGACTCGAACTCGTGATGCATTGGTTGCGGATTTCCCTGGCTTAACGCGTGACCGTAAATACGGTCATGCTCATTTTAGCGAGCATGACTTTATTGTTATTGACACTGGCGGTATCGACGGTACTGAAGAAGGTGTTGAAACTAAAATGGCTGAACAGTCGCTAGCGGCGATTGATGAAGCTGATGTCGTTCTATTTATGGTAGATGGCCGTGCGGGTCTAACACCTTCAGACGTGGCGATTGCTAAGCACCTACGTCAACTAGAAAAGCCTTCAATGCTAGTAGTAAACAAGGTTGATGGTATCGACCCTGATGCTGCAAGTGCTGACTTCTGGCAACTAGGTGTAGAAGACATGTACCAAATCGCTGCGGCGCATGGTCGTGGTGTTACTGCACTTATTGACCTTGCTCTTAACCCATTCGCAGAAGCGCTAAAAGCTGAGAATGGCGAAGTAAGCGACTTAACTGAGTTTGAAGACGAAGAAGAAGAGCAGGTTGAATTTACAGAAGAAGAAGCTGAAGCAGAATTCAAGCGTCTTCAAGATCAACCGATCAAACTAGCGATCATTGGCCGTCCTAACGTAGGTAAATCAACGCTAACGAACCGTATTCTTGGTGAAGAGCGTGTGGTTGTTTACGATATGCCAGGTACGACTCGTGACTCTATCTACATCCCAATGCAGCGTGACGAGCGTGAATACGTTCTAATCGATACTGCGGGTGTTCGTCGTCGTAAAAACATCAACGAAACGGTAGAGAAGTTCTCAGTGGTTAAAACACTGAAAGCGATTGAAGATGCTAACGTTGTATTGCTGCTTATCGATGCTCGCGAAAACATCTCTGATCAAGATCTAAGCTTGCTAGGCTTTGCGTTGAACGCTGGTCGTTCAATTGTTATTGCCGTAAACAAGTGGGATGGCCTAGATAACGACGTTAAAGAACGCGTTAAGAAAGAGCTAGACCGTCGCTTAGGCTTCGTTGATTTCGCACGTATTCACTTTATCTCTGCACTTCACGGTACAGGTGTTGGTCACTTGTTTGAGTCTGTACAAGAAGCTTACAAATCAGCGACTACTCGTGTTGGTACTTCTGTGCTAACTCGTATCATGAAGATGGCGACTGATGATCACCAACCGCCTATGGTTCGTGGCCGTCGTGTGAAACTGAAATACGCGCACGCTGGTGGCTACAACCCACCGATTATCGTTATCCACGGCAACCAAGTTCGTAACTTGCCAGATTCATACAAACGATTCTTGATGAACTACTACCGTCGTTCACTAGAAATCATGGGTACACCTATTCGCATTCAATTCCAGAACAGCGAGAACCCATTTGAAGCTAAGACAAACAAGCTGACAATTTCTCAAGAACGTAAACGTAAGCGTATGATGAGCATGGTTAAAGGTCGTAAGTAAACCTTTCCAATAGATTTGATACCCGAGCCTGTCTCGGGTATTTTTTTAAGCAAAATTCACGTTAAGCCATAACAATACGTTTTTATCATCATGGCTCAACGAATCAGACTAGATTCCAGAAGAAGAACGATATGACTACTAGCGATTTGATTACACCTGTGTCAGCAATCACACCAACCATCACTCAATTTTGTCATCAGGCTTGGCAGCTCAATGCTAAAGCGCAGTACGTTGAAAGCGACGACAGCAAAACTTACCTGATTGCCGACGTAACACCTTTCCACCCAGTGAGTCATATTTGGCCCGATCACCCTGCAGACCAAGGCTTTGTGAATGTTGGTGAAGTGCAATTTCCCGTTGAAGACTGCCTTGTTGGTGCTATAGAACAATCTACTGGCAAGCTTCATATCGCAGCAGATATCCCTGTTAAGCGTGATACGGAAGGGTGGGCGTTTGTTGTTGTCCACCAGCTACCTACATCTGCTTCTATGATTAAGGTTAACGACGAAGTCGTGTTGTCGGTTGATAAAGAGTACCAAGCCAGTTTGAGCCGTGGTCACAGTGCTGGCCACATCGCTTTCCTAGCCTTGAATAAAGTATTGGCTGAGAGCTACTGGCGTAAAGATGCGGACAGAAAAGATCCGCTTGGCAGTTACGACTTCAATAGTTATGCACAAGTGACGAGCTTTGTGACTCCAGAGCTGTGTACCGATAAGTATCGCTTAGGCAAAACCCTGAAGAAGCGCGGTTTGAACGTTGCAGACATGCTAGCAAATCTTGATGACATCGAAGCTGATATCAACCAAATGCTTGCGGGCTGGCTTGCAGAGCCGACGCCAGTTGCGATGCGACTAGAAGGCGAGGCGTTAACAGACTCTCGTTACTGGGAGTGGCAGCTTGACGCAGATACTCAGGTCACTATTCCTTGTGGTGGCACACACATTGGAAATACCTCAGAACTTGGTGCGCTGTCCGTTAAGCTGACCCAGCTAGATGGCCAAAACATTGAAATGCTGACGCATGTAATTCGATGATTTAGACTACAGATCGAAATGGCTTGTGCTGTTTATTTTATTTTTACATGTCACTTTTGATATAAATGACTATTTGAAATTGAAATGCAGCATATGTAACTTATGCTTTCGGTGTGTGGTGATATAAATATTCTTTTTGGGGTAGATCGCTGATCAAAATAGATAAAGCGAAAGATCAACCTATGATCTTCGATTGTGTGTCGTACTAATTTAGTGTGTTATTATTAACCAATAACAAGCTTGCATAAGAACAAGTTGTACCCGATTACACAATTGAAAGCCTTAGTGAATGGAACAACAATTTTTATTAGAAGGTCATCGAGCCGTCAATAGCTTGCTACGGAAGCTTGCGCTTGGGATGGATCGCAAAGATTTAAATCACAAGATTATTCAGCTTACCGAGCAGCTTTTTGGGCAGCGCATGGCTTCAATTCTACTGCTCAACTCAGAGTCTAAAACGTTACACCTTGAATATGCCCCAAACCTGCCTGATTTTTACAATCAACAGATTGAAGGGGTAGGAATTGGTGCGGGGATAGGCTCTTGTGGCGAGGCAGCTGCGCTTAAGAAAGCTGTTATGGTCTCTGATATTAATACTCACTCAAATTGGGCGCCTTTCTTAACCTTGACCAATCAAGCCAACTTACACGCTTGTTGGTCGGTGCCCATCATCTCTTCGCATGGCCACGTGCTAGGTACATTTGCACGTGGCCATGCATTTCAGAACCTCATGAATTTGAACTCGAGATCTTGGAGCTGCTTGCTTCTTTGTATTCAGTAGCGCTAGAGAAATACGAGCTAGAGAATCAACTCAACTTTTTTGCCAGTCATGATTCGCTGACGCATTGCTTGAACCGCCGAGCATTGTTAAGTGAAGCTAAGAAGGTTTTAGTTAAACGATGTTTTGCGGACAAAGTGATGGCCTGCCTGTTTGTTGATGTTGATAAATTCAAGTCAATCAACGATACGTATGGCCATAGCTTTGGCGATGATGTTCTGTTAGCCGTTGCAAAAGTTCTCGATGAAGCGACTACGGCATGTGCCAAGGTAGGTCGTTACGGTGGTGACGAGTTTGTAGTGTTTTCTTGCTTTGATACCGAACAAAAAGTGTCAGACTTTTATCACAGCTTAGAAAAAGCGTTGGATAAAGCTCTCTATATTAATGGCGTTCAGTTTTCAGTCAGTGTTGGGATTGCTTGTGAAAAGTCGCCTAAAGGGCTCGATCAGTTGATTGCGTCAGCTGACAAAAGCATGTATCAAATCAAGCAAGCCAAGGCGAAGAAAGAGTAGATTGCTTATTAGTACTGAAAGTAAAAAGTTAGGATTTCCTATGAGTGAAAATATCTGCCCTAAATGCCAGTCAGAACTTAGCTGGGATGGTAAATACCACTGTGAAAGCTGCCAAGATCACTTTACAAAAGTGGGCTTTTGTCCTGAGTGCAGCAGCCAATTAGAGAAGCTTCAAGCTTGTGGGGCTGCGAGCTATTTCTGCAATGGTGATTGTAACGAGCTTAAATCTAAGTCGAGAGTGAAATTCGAGTTTCAACAAGCCGAATAGTCTTACCTCTCAATGGCAAGACGATAATCTGAGATGTTTTTTGTAGGTCTAGTATGAAAATATTGGGCCTTTTTTGTATTTAGCGAATATGCGTGTGTCATCTTGGTTCAATCTTATCGTCACTGCACCAGCATGAAACATAGTAACCTTGTCGCTATGCACTGCATTGGTGTTAACTTAGTTAAAGTACTATTAAATACAAAGGCTTAAAACTTTGTTGGTTATGTTTTAAGTTTGGCACTCTTCTTGTAACTCTGTAATTGAATAACAAAAATACAATTATGGAGTAACAATCATGAACAAGGTGTTCAATTTATCGCTAGCTGCACTGTGTACAACACTTTCATTTTCTTCTGCAACAGTGCTTGCGGCTGACGATACCATTAAAGTCGGCGTTCTACATTCATTGTCAGGCACTATGGCGATCAGTGAAACAACGCTAAAAGATACCGTTCTTATGCTCATCGACGAGCAAAACAAAAAAGGTGGCTTACTTGGTAAGAAGCTTGAGCCTGTAGTTGTTGACCCTGCGTCAAACTGGCCGCTGTTTGCTGAGAAAGCACGTGAGCTTATCGAGAAAGAAAAAGTGGATGTGGTATTTGGTGGTTGGACATCGGTATCACGTAAATCCATGCTGCCAGTTTTTGAAGAGCTAAACAGCATCCTTTTCTACCCAGTACAGTATGAAGGCGAAGAGTCCTCTAAAAACGTTTTCTACACCGGTGCTGCGCCAAACCAACAAGCGATTCCTGCCGTTGATTACTTAATGGATGAACTTGAAGTGGAACGTTGGGTGCTTGCAGGTACCGATTACGTTTATCCGCGTACCACCAATAAGATCTTAGAGGCCTACCTAAAAAGTAAAGGTGTCGCAGAAGAAGACATCATGATCAACTACACACCGTTTGGTCATTCTGATTGGCAATCTATTGTTTCAGATATCAAGAAGTTTGGTGAAGCTGGTAAGAAAACCGCCGTTGTATCTACTGTGAATGGCGATGCAAACGTACCTTTCTATAAAGAGCTTGGTGCTCAAGGTGTTTCATCTGAAGACATTCCAGTGATTGCATTCTCGGTTGGCGAAGAAGAGCTATCGGGCATGGATACTGAACCTCTAGTGGGTCACTTAGCGGCATGGAACTATTTCATGAGCGTCGATACCGAAGTCAATGAAGAGTTCGTTGAAACATGGCAGTCATTCATTAAGAGTGACAAACGTGTAACGAATGACCCGATGGAAGCACACTATATTGGTTTCAATATGTGGGCTCAAGCTGTGACTAATGCGGGCACAACCGATGCTGAAGCGGTGCAAGATGCATTGATTGGTGTGTCTGTTCCAAACCTATCTGGTGGCTACTCAACCATGCTACCAAACCACCACATAACTAAACCTGTATTGATTGGTGAGATTCAAGATGATGGCCAGTTTGACATCGTTTGGGAAACCACAGGCCTTGTTGCAGGTGATGCTTGGTCTAACTACTTACCTGAATCAGCAAAACTATTCTCTAGTTGGTCTAAGCCATTCTCATGTGGTGCGTTCAACGTTGAAACTAAAAAGTGTTCTGGTGGTAACTAGAGTTATTCGCTCTTAGCTGATAACTAGTTACTGGTTATCAGCTTTCGTTACTGGGTGTTAGCTATTACCGGTAACTACTAGCTATGAATATTGAGCCTTCTCTTTAGGGAAGAGTGCTTCTGCATGGAGGCGCAACGAAAGAGAAGGCTCAAATTAGTTTCAAGTCACAACAACTATCCAAACATCCACCAAGTAAAAAATAACAATATCTAACTTGTTGGTTAAGGAAGCAGGGATGAAGAACGTATTAAACGTATTTAAGGCGCTGTTGCTCATGGCTATCAGTGCTCAGTTGGCTTTTGCTGGAATAACGGATAAAGCTAGCTTTACCAAGGCGCTAGTTGGTAAAAAAACATCGGATAAAGAGCTAGCCATCGATTGGATCATTGAGACACAAACGGAAGACGTGTCGAAGGCTATTTTATATGGATGGTTAAACGGCAATCTCTATTACTTCAATGATAAAAAAAACGAACATTATAAACAGCTCTATCTCATTCAAAACACCAAAACAGCCACTTCAGCTCAGTCTGTATGGGATGAATCAACTCTCAATATCGACAATGCTAAGCTGTTTAAAAAGGTGCGCGTAAACAACAAACTTCGCGGGATCTTACGGGGTGAAATTGCCTCTATTGGATTAAATAGCAGTAACCCAGATGTGCGTTATCAAGCGGTTCTCGATCTACTGGGAACTAAGGATGCCACTATCATCGATCGTTTATCCGAACTTAGAGAAAATGAGACCGATGGTAAAGTCGCTGAACTAATGGATTTGTCATTAGCTATTTTTACCTCGCTTGATAACAGTGCAACAACTGAAGCTCGAGTAACATCGATTGAACGAGTGGGCGACTTTAAGCATTCAGTCGTTCTAAAAACACTGAACCAACTACTTAACGGTGAGCAAGAACCAAGCATTTTGGCTGCAACAGAGCGTGCGATGGACGATTATCAACAAAGCCAAGCTCTGTACTCAGGTGTTGAAACCGTATTCTTTGGCTTGAGTTTAGGTTCGGTATTGGTACTAGCGGGCATTGGCTTAGCGATCACCTTTGGTGTGATGGGCGTTATCAACATGGCTCATGGTGAGCTGATCATGATTGGCGCTTACACCACCTATGTATTGCAACTTCTGATGCCGAATCATATTGGTTTAGCGCTAATACTTTCTATTCCTGCAGCATTCATCGTTTCGGGCTTAGTGGGTATTGCGATTGAGCGAAGCGTGATTCGTCACCTTTATGGGCGTCCATTAGAAACCTTGCTCGCCACCTTTGGTATCAGCTTAATCTTGCAGCAAGCCGTTCGCTCTATTTTCTCTCCGCTGAACCGATCAGTGAGTACACCTGAATGGATGTCTGGTGCGCTTCAATTGAATCCTATGCTATCGCTGACTTATAACCGTCTTTACATCATCTTGTTCTGTGGCTTGGTGTTTATGGGGTTATTGATGGTTCTGAAAAAGACACCGTTAGGCCTTCAGGTTCGTGCCGTTTCTCAAAACCGTGGTATGGCTCGTGCGATGGGGATTCGATCGGAACGTGTTGATGCGATGACCTTCGGTTTAGGCTCTGGCGTCGCAGGTGTTGCGGGTGTAGCGCTTTCTCAACTGACTAACGTTGGCCCAAATATGGGGCAGGCGTACATCATTGATTCTTTCATGGTGGTGGTGTTTGGCGGGGTTGGCAACTTATGGGGCACACTAGTCGCAGGGCTCAGCCTTGGCTTATTTAATAAGATTTTAGAACCATGGGCTGGTGCGGTTCTCGCCAAGATCCTAGTACTGGTTTTCATCATTCTGTTTATTCAAAAACGTCCACGCGGACTATTCCCGCAACGTGGCCGTGCGGCTGAAGGTTAAGGACAACATCATGCAGTCTAAATCATTTGTACTTTCGGCGATGCGTGGTGACAAAGGTGGTCAACTGACCATCCTTGCCATTCTTGCGGCCGTCATTCTTATTCCGCTGGCTAACACCATGTTGCCAAGTGGACACCCGCTTCATGTTGAGACTTTTACAATCTCATTAATGGGCAAATACCTGAGTTACGCAATGTTGGCGTTGGCGCTCGATCTTGTATGGGGCTACCTCGGAATCTTGAGTCTAGGCCATGGCGCTTTCTTTGCGCTTGGTGGCTATGCGATGGGCATGTACTTAATGCGCCAGATTGGTGACCGTGGGGTATATGGTGACCCAATCCTACCTGACTTCATGGTGTTTCTTGATTGGTCGGCGTTGCCATGGTTCTGGCAGGGCTTTGATCAGTTCTGGTTCGCCTGCCTAATGGTGGTGTTGGTACCGGGCGCATTGGCTTATTTGTTCGGTTATTTAGCTTTCCGTTCTCGAGTGTCAGGGGTGTATCTTTCTATCATGACTCAAGCGTTAACTTACGCATTGATGCTGGCATTTTTCCGCAACGAGATGGGCTTTGGTGGCAACAACGGACTGACGGATTTCAAAGACATCATCGGTCTGAGTTTGCAGAGTGATGCGGTCAAGATAGGTCTGTTTGTCGCGACTGGTATTGCGCTTATTCTCAGCTACATAGCTTGTCGCATGGTGGTGACCAGTCGATTAGGTCGTGTGGCATTAGCGATTCGTGATACGGAATCACGCACTCGCTTTATGGGCTATGACGTCGATGGCATCAAGCTGTGGGTCTTCGTTCTTTCTGCGGTTATCGCCGGTATTGCCGGGGCTTTATATGTCCCTCAAGTGGGTATTATCAATCCGGGAGAATTTGCTCCTCTTAACTCGATTGAGATTGTGGTTTGGGTAGCCTTAGGCGGTCGTGCCACTCTGTTTGGTGCCATTGTCGGTGCATTGATCATCAACTACGCCAAGAGTTGGTTTACGGTTGAGTTCCCGGAGGTGTGGCTGTTTGCTCTGGGTGGACTATTCGTACTCTCAACCATGTACTTCCCACAAGGTGTGATTGGCTTTGTCAGTGAAAAGTGGCAGCAGCTGCGCAAGGCATCAAATGGGAAAAACCAAGATAAAGATAAGGATGATCAGCACAAGGCCAAGGAGGTGATCGCATGACCACATTTAATAGCGTAAAGGAATCGGTTCAGGCGTTCACTCGTCGAGACGAAGTCTTTGATTACCTCAAACCCGATATTCATCCTGCCATCGATACTCGACATAACGTGCTGTTGTATGTCGAAGGCGTCAACAAAAGCTTCGATGGTTTCCAAGCGATAAACGACCTCAACCTCTACATCAAAGAGGGAGAGCTACGCTGCATCATCGGCCCTAATGGTGCAGGTAAAACAACCATGATGGACATCATTACCGGGAAAACTAAGCCAGATACTGGCGAAGTGTGGTTAGGTTCGAACATCAATCTACTCAAGATGAACGAAGCTGAAATTGCTAACGCAGGCGTTGGGCGTAAGTTCCAAAAGCCGACCGTGATTGAATGTTTAACTGTGTGGCAGAACCTTGAATTAGCCATGGCAGGTGATCGCTCGGTGTGGGCAACTTTCACTGCCGTGATGTCTGGCGAGCAGAAAGACAAACTCACCTCGGTACTAGAGCTTATTCACCTTAAAGACGAAGCGGCGAATTTGGCAGGTAACCTGTCTCACGGTCAGAAACAGTGGTTAGAGATAGGCATGTTATTGATGCAAAACCCTAGGCTATTGCTGGTGGATGAACCCGTGGCAGGTATGACTCACCAAGAAATGGATCGCACCTCTGAGTTACTTAACTCACTGGCAGGTAAGCACTCGGTTGTGGTCGTTGAACACGATATGGATTTCGTTCGTTCTATCGCCAGCCATGTCACCGTGCTTCATCAAGGTCACGTGTTGGCAGAAGGCACCATGGATCAAGTGCAGGCTCACCCTGAAGTTAAACAAGTTTATCTCGGAGAATAGGATGTTAGAGGTTAAATCAGTTAATCAATATTACGGTGAGAGCCACACGCTGTGGGATTTGGATATGCAGATCCCAGAAGGTAAATGCACGGTGCTAATGGGGCGAAATGGTGTCGGTAAAACCACCTTACTGCAATGCATTATGGGGTTGGTGAAGGTTGAAAGCGGTGACATCTCCTTATCGGGTGAGTCACTTTTGAAAACCGATGCCGAGGACCGTCCACGCCAAGGGATCGGCTATGTACCGCAAGGTCGCCAGATCTTCCCAATGCTCACTGTTCAAGAAAATCTAGAGGTCGGTTTACCGATTCGTAAAAAGGGTGACCGCAAGATCCCTGAATTCATCTTCGATATTTTCCCAGTGTTAAAAGAGATGCTACATCGTCGCGGTGGTGATTTATCGGGTGGCCAGCAGCAACAGCTAGCGATTGGGCGTGCGCTGGTGGTTAATCCAAAGCTATTGATCTTGGATGAGCCGACGGAGGGTATTCAACCCAATATTGTGCAAGAGATTGGCGACATCATTCGCATGCTCAACGAGAAAATGGGGCTCACGGTTCTGTTGGTTGAACAGAAGCTGCCGTTTGCAAGAAAGGTCGGTGACCGTTTTTGCATTATCGACCGTGGACGCCAAGTGGCAGAAGGTGAAATGACAGGGCTCGATGAGTCCTTGATAAAGGAGTACCTAACCGTATGAATTCTCTCTTTTCTCCGAATGAAGTAAGCAAGGCTTCTTTAGTAGAAGCTTTATCTTTGAATGAGACCATCGAACAAGATATTCGTGATGGTTGGCAAGCGAGTTTAAACCTCACCTTTGTCGATCGAGGTGATAAAACCGTATTAAAGAATCGTCAGCAGTCTGGTCCGCTTGCGGTGCAACGCCCCCTGTATCCTGATGGGGAAACGTGTCACACCTACTTACTCCATCCCCCCGGCGGAGTGGTAGGTGGTGACACTCTCAATATTAACGTGAATCTTGAGCACGGTGCTCACGCGTTGATTACCACACCCGGTGCGACCAAGTTTTATCGCTCAAACAACAAGTACGCCAAGCAGAAGCAGACCCTACGAGTGAAGAAAGATGCACGCTTGGAATGGATGCCGCAAGAGAACATCTTTTTCCCGAATGCACACGTTCGTTTAGATACTGAAATTCGCCTAGAAAAGGGTGCACAGTTTTGGGGTTGGGAGATGCACTGTTTTGGACGCCCTGCACAGAATGAGGGATTCGAGCATGGTCATCTCGTTGGGAAAACAGAAATCTATCTTGATAATCAAAGGCTTCTGACTGAAGGCTTTAATTTTCATGGTGGCGATAAGTTAATGATAAATATGGGGTTACTTGATTATTCAATGATGGGAACCTTTTATATCACTTCAAATGAGAAGCAAGATTTAGAGTTGGTACAGAGCTTGCTCTTATCTATTACACAGCAAGCTTCACAGCAATCAGTTACATCAAAAATGTCGAGTGAACCCACATTAATATTGGGCGCGACTCAGATAGAAGGATTGATTGTGGTGCGAGCCTTGGGTAATTGGAGTGAAGATATCCTCCAGGCCTTTGGTCAGATATGGCAAGCAACTCGCTCTCATTTATGTGGTACGACTCCTGATTTACCAAGGATTTGGGCGACTTAGCGATTAGCCCTTTTTGTACCTAGGGTGACTTCCGACCCTAGGTGCATTTTTTCAAGCTTGCTGTGATTGAATCCCACTTACTGCTCATGCGTTTTTGAGCAATAAGAAAACAACACTAACAGCGGGCGGCTAAATGGAATTAACACCAAGAGAAAAAGATAAGCTACTTATCTTCTGCGCAGGAATGCTGGCACAGCAGCGCAAACAAAAAGGCTTAAAGCTCAACTACCCAGAATCTATCGCACTGATCAGCAGTGCCATTCTCGAAGGTGCCCGCGAGGGTAAAACCGTTTCAGAATTAATGGATTTTGGACGCACACTTCTTACTGTCGATGACGTTATGGAGGGGATCCCTTCCATGATCCCTGATGTACAAGTCGAAGCCACTTTTCCTGATGGCACCAAGCTGGTGACCGTTCATGAACCTATCGTGTAGGGAGAAGTAATATGGCTGGTTCCACAAAACAATACTCAGGATTCGTTCCCGGAAAAGTAGAAACCGCACCGGGTGACATCACTCTCAATGAAGGCCGAGACACAACGTCCGTTAAGGTGCAAAACATTGGCGATCGTCCTGTCCAAATTGGCTCTCATTACCACTTCTATGAAGCAAACCCTTCGCTGATCTTTAACCGAGAAGTCACTAAAGGCTTTCGACTCAATATTCCTGCGGGTACTGCAACCCGCTTTGAGCCGGGTCAGTCGCGCAGCGTCGAGTTAGTGCGTTACGCCGGTAAGTTAGAGATCTATGGCTTCCAAGGAAAGGTGATGGGCAAGCTCTAAGCGCTCCCACGGAATAATGAAAATAACAAAGGATTGAACATGGCGACGATATCCAGACAGGCTTATGCCGAAATGTTTGGGCCAACAGTCGGTGACCGAGTGCGTCTTGCTGACACTGATTTATGGCTAGAAGTTGAAAAAGATTACACCGTATACGGCGACGAAGTGAAATTCGGCGGCGGCAAAGTTATCCGTGATGGACAAGGGCAAAGCCAACGTCCAAGTGCCGAAACTCCAGATTTGGTGATCACTAACGCGATTGTGTTGGATTACTGGGGCATCGTAAAAGCCGATGTCGCAGTCAAAGATGGTCGAGTTCAGGCATTGGGCAAAGCGGGCAACCCAGATGTTCAACCGGGCGTTGATATTGTGATTGGCCCGGGCACGGAAATTTTAGCAGGCGAAGGTTCAATCTTGACTGCTGGTGGTATTGATTCACACATTCATTTTATTTGCCCACAACAGATTGAAGAAGCACTGGCGTCAGGTGTGACAACCATGATCGGCGGTGGCACTGGACCAAACACAGGTACTAACGCGACCACATGCACACCGGGGCCTTGGAACATGCACCGCATGCTAGAGTCACTCGATCAATTCCCGATGAACTTTGGTTTGTTAGGCAAAGGCAATGCCAGTCAGCCAGAAGCACTACGTGAGCAAGTAGCGGCAGGCGCGGTGGGTTTGAAGTTACACGAAGACTGGGGAACCACTCCCGCTTCAATCGATACCTGTTTGAGTGTGGCTGACGAGATGGACGTACAAGTTGCGATTCATACCGACACTCTGAATGAATCTGGTTTTGTTGAATCGACACTTGGCGCAATCGGCGACCGCGTGATTCATACCTATCACACCGAAGGTGCGGGCGGTGGTCATGCTCCCGATATTATTCGTGCTGCAGGTGAGCCGAACGTTTTGCCTTCCTCAACCAATCCAACACGCCCTTACACCATCAATACCGTCGATGAGCACTTAGACATGTTGATGGTCTGTCATCACTTGTCACCATCGATTGCTGAAGATGTCGCGTTCGCAGAGTCACGTATCCGCCGTGAAACCATTGCCGCAGAAGACATTCTTCATGACTTAGGTGCCTTTTCGATGATCGCTTCGGACTCACAAGCAATGGGACGTGTAGGCGAGGTGATCACTCGAACTTGGCAAACTGCGCACAAGATGAAAGTTCAGCGCGGCAGCCTAAAAGAAGATTCAGACTACAGCGATAACTTCCGATTAAGACGCTATGTCGCTAAGTACACCATCAACCCAGCGATCACTCATGGTATGTCTCATGAAATCGGTTCGATCGAAGCCGGGAAATTAGCTGACCTAGTTCTATGGAAGCCAGCCTTCTTTGGCGTGAAACCAAGCGTGATTTTGAAAGGCGGCATGATCGCCATGGCGCCGATGGGTGACCCAAACGCTTCAATCCCAACACCTCAGCCAGTTCACTATCGCTCGATGTTTGGTAGCTACGGCAAGGCGTGTCAGAACACATCAATGCTGTTTGTCTCTAAAGAAGCCAAGGCGCAGAACATCGACAAGCAATTGGGTCTGCAGAGCTTGATTGGTGTTGTGAGCAACTGCCGAAACATCAGCAAAGCCGACATGAAGCTCAATGATTGGATGCCGAAGATTGAAGTCGACTCTCAGACGTATCAAGTACGCGCCGATGGTGAATTACTGACGTGTGAGCCTGCTGAAGAGCTGCCAATGGCACAGCGGTATTTTCTATTCTAAGCCTTTGACTAAAGAATCTTATTTTAGTGACCCTATTTTGAACGTTATAAATCTCACAAGGAGATTGAGGTAATAGCATGATTGAACTGACTCAACTGAATACTCAAATACAAAATGCACCGGACGGCTATTTGAGCCTGCCGATCGATAGTCGCATCAAAAGCCGCCTTAAGGTGATGCTAGATGACGGGCGCAATGCCGGACTGTTTCTACCACGTGGTCATATCTTGCGTGGCGGAGAACAATTAACTAGTGAGTGTGGTTTAACTGTCGAAGTGAAAGCGGCGCCGGAAACCGTGTCGACCGTTTACTGTGAAGACCCACATTTGCTAACGCGAGTGGCGTATCACCTTGGCAACCGACATGTTCCGCTGCAAGTGGAAGCGGGTTGGGTTCGTTACCAACACGACCACGTTTTGGATGAAATGGTTGCAGGCTTAGGCGCGAAGGTGACCACCGAGAAACAACCTTTTGAACCTGAAGGTGGCGCTTATGGCGGTCGCTCTGGTGGACATCATCACCATCATTAATCGAGTCATTGATGACTCACTAAACGATTTATATAACAACAAATATTAATAACTATAAACGCAAGGAACTCGCGATGAACTTTAAAACAGCTGCAGGCTTATGCACTTTCACAATAGCTTCTCTAACAACATCGACATTGGCATTGGCTCACCCGGGGCATGGTTCGCATTCGGTTCATGAGTCTCACTCATTTATGTCTGGCTTAACTCACCCTGTGACAGGTATGGATCATCTGATCATGTTGATCGCTTTCGGTCTGTTAATTGGCGCACTTTCATTTTCCACCAAGACAAAAGCCGCTCTGATTGGCGGTGGGTTGGCGTCTTTGGTGGTAGGGCTTATCGCAGGCCAAGCCTTAGGTTTCTCTGTGATTGTTGAACCCGCGATCATCGCTTCTCTATTCGTTGTCAGCCTATGTTTATGGCACGTGTTTTCACCATCGACTAAGCGTGTGAACAGTGTATTAGCGGCTTCGATTGGCATGTTGTTTTTCCATGGTTATGCGCATGGCGTTGAAGCGGCAAGTAACCTGACTCAGTTTGCAGCGGGTATGAGCATCACAGCTTTGGCTCTGATGGTTATAGGTACATTTGTTGGCCGCGCGGTTTACTCAAAATGGATGTCGGTTGGTGTGGCTTCAGCAAGCGCACTATTACTGTTAGGCGCGTAGGCTCTCGAACTTATTTGATTCTAGAAGACTGAGGGCACGGTTATGACCACAACAGAAAAAGTCGCCATCTATCGTCTGTTTCAATTGATCAGTCCGTCATTGCCGATTGGTGGGTTCACTTACTCGCAAGGCCTTGAGTTAGCGGTTGAAGCGGGCTGGGTGACCGATCGCAATAGTATGGAACAGTGGCTTAATACCATTGTCAGTTCCAGTGTTGCGACTTTGGAATTGCCCATCTTAGAGCGTCTTTACCACGCTCTAGAAAAGGGTGAACTCGATGAGATTGAGCACTGGTGTAATTACCTGTACTCAAGCCGTGAAACCAGTGAATTGCGGGCAGAAGAAAAGCAACGTGGGCAGGCATTGAATACTTTGTTGAAGCGCTTAGATATCGATATCTCGCTGGTGGACTCTGTTGATAGTCATCCAAACCAATTGTTGGGCATGTGTATGGCGGCTCAGCATTGGGGCATTGATTTAGAAAGCCTCAAGCAAGGTTACTTATGGAGCTGGCTTGAAAATATCGTTACCGCAGGAGTGAAACTGGTGCCTTTAGGGCAAACCGACGGGCAGTTGGCATTGATTAATATCACCAACACCTTTCCTGAGGTAATCGAAAAGGCCCGCACGATAGAAGATTGGATGGTAGGCAGCTTTTCGCCATCAATGGCATTAGCAAGTTCACTGCACGAAACACAATACACGCGACTATTTCGTTCGTAGCGGTCAGCTCGAACGGTGTAGTAAAAAGAATATAAGGAAGTAGACAATGGAAAGTTATAAGCAACCCCTTCGAATTGGTATTGGCGGCCCGGTAGGGTCTGGTAAAACAGCCTTGTTAGAGGTGCTATGTAAGGCGATTCGCGACAAGCTCAACATTGCCGTGGTAACCAACGACATCTACACCCAAGAAGATGCAAAGATACTCACGCGAGCAGAAGCGCTAGAACCGGATCGTATCATTGGTGTTGAAACGGGTGGCTGTCCGCACACGGCGATCCGTGAAGATGCGTCGATGAACTTAGCTGCGGTAGAAGAGCTTGCTAAGCTGCACAAAAACCTCGATGTGGTATTCGTCGAAAGCGGTGGTGACAACCTCAGTGCTACGTTCAGTCCTGAATTAGCCGACCTTACTATCTACGTGATTGATGTAGCGGAGGGGGAGAAGATCCCACGTAAAGGTGGCCCGGGTATTACACGATCCGATCTGTTAGTCATCAACAAGATCGATTTAGCACCGTATGTTGGTGCGTCACTTGAGGTGATGGAGCAAGACACTCAACGCATGCGACCAACTAAGCCATACGTGTTCACCAACCTAAAAGAGAGCCAAGGTTTAGATTTCATCATCAACTTTATTGTGACGGAAGGGATGCTGACCATGAAGGAGCCTTCTGCTACTGAGTAGAGTTTGAATTTCAAAACCAGTAGATACGAAAAAAGCCCTGTCGATTATCGATAGGGCTTTCTGGTTTGAAACGTTAGGTCGAACTTAAAGCTCGCTCTTAGTCACTCTTGTGGTCACTTGCGACTCAATCACACCGTCTTCAACTTGAGTGGTGATCACTTCACCGACTTCGACATCGTTAATCGATGATACCGTCTTGCTCGATTCTGAATGAGTAATGCTGTAGCCACGCTTTAGGGTTGCCAGTGGACTAACGGTCTCTAACTTCTCTGCAGCCATAGCGAGCTGGTGGCGAGTGGTTAGTAATGTCTTGTCCATTGCATCCAATAGCTTTTGCTCTGAACGTTGCAGATGCAGTTTCTGTTCGCCAAGGCGTTTCACTGGCGAGTTCAATTGAAGCTGGTGCTGTTTACGTTCAACACACTGTGCATGCTGTTTTAGGTATTGAGTCATACCACGACGCAAACGCATATCTAGGTCATCAAGCTGCTGACTCTGCTTTTGAAGTTGGTAGCTAGGGTGTTGCTTCTCTAAGCGGTATTTCAACGTTTGAGTTGATTGCGCCTGTTTGATTAACACATGACGAATCGCACTGACTAAGCGAGCACGTTTAGACGCGAAAGCTTGTTCTTTATGACTGTTATCACGGCTAACCAATTCTGCGGCAGCTGATGGCGTTGGGGCACGCATATCGGCAACGAAATCAGCGATAGTGACATCCACTTCGTGGCCAACGGCGCTGATAATCGGGATTTGGCTTGCTGCGATTGTGCGAGCTACGATCTCGTTATTGAAGCACCATAGGTCTTCCAGTGAGCCGCCACCACGGCCGACGATTAACACATCACATTCATTGCGTTCGTTAGCGCGTCCAATCGCTTGGGCAATCTGAATCGCCGCCTCTTCGCCTTGAACCATGGTCGGGTAAACCACAACCGGTAGCGAAGGATCGCGCCTTTTTAGTACATCAAGAATATCAAACAGCGCTGCACCGGTTTTAGATGTGATAACGCCAACACGTTTTGGGTGTTCAGGAAGAGCTTGCTTACTTGATTGAGCAAACAGTCCTTCTGCGGCAAGGTTCATCTTCAGCTTTTCAAATTCTTGCTGAAGTTTACCGTCACCCTCTGGCTGCATGCTTTCGATGATCAGTTGGTAGTCACCGCGTGGCTCGTAAAGAGATAGGCGAGCTTTGACTAAAACTTGATTGCCGTTCTGAGGCTTAAAGGTCACACGGCGGTTATTGCCACGAAACATGGCGCATTTAACTTGAGCGCGAGAGTCTTTTAGCGTGAGGTACCAGTGACCAGAGACAGGTGCAGAGAAGTTTGAGATTTCACCAACGAGCCAGACTATTCCCATTTCGTTTTCTAATAGGAGACGAACCTCTGAGTTGAGGCGAGAAACAGTAAAGATGTTTGGATTAGTCATAGAAGCACTATCTTTCCTTGAAGGAAGGTCTTTCTTGGAATCTCACAGGGCGTGAGTATGGAAGATAGCGGCAATATAATACATAGCAAGGGGGTAAATGCAAATTAAAAATACAAAAATGTGTAGCCAAGCGATTTCGCCGTGCGTATAATCCGTCTGCAATATCAAATCCAAATCACTTTATTATGCGAAACGATAAAGTTGGGTTTACTCCTTTTAACACCTTTGTTGTGAGATATTGCAAATGCTACGAATCGCAAAAGAAGCTTTAACTTTTGATGACGTTTTACTCGTCCCAGCACACTCAACCGTTCTTCCGAACACAGCTGATCTTCGCACTCAGTTAACGAAAAACATTTCTTTAAACATCCCAATGATCTCTGCATCGATGGATACTGTTACGGAAGCACGCCTAGCAATTGCCCTTGCGCAAGAAGGTGGTATTGGCTTTATTCATAAGAATATGTCAATCGAGCAGCAAGCTGAAATGGTTCGCCAGGTTAAAATTTACGAAGCTGGTGTGGTTTCTCACCCAGTAACTGTAAGCCCTGACGCGACAATCGCTGATGTTGTAGCCCTTACTCAAAAACACGGCTTCGCCGGTTTCCCTGTTGTTACTGAAACAAACGAATTGGTTGGTATCATTACTGGCCGTGACGTTCGCTTTGTTACTGACCTTTCTAAGAAAGTTGATGTAGTAATGACGCCTAAAGCTCGCCTTGCTTCTGTTAAAGAAGGTGCAACTCGTGAAGAAGTTCAAGAGAAAATGCACGAAGCGCGTGTTGAAAAAGTTCTTGTTGTAAATGATGACTTCCAACTGACTGGAATGATCACTGCAAAAGATTTCCACAAAGCAGAACGTAAACCAAACGCATGTAAAGATGAGCGCGGCAGCCTACGTGTAGGTGCAGCTGTTGGTGCTGGTGCTGGTAACGAAGAGCGTGTTGCTGCTCTAGTTGAAGCTGGCGTAGACGTTCTACTTATCGACTCTTCACACGGTCACTCTGAAGGCGTACTTAACCGTATCCGCGAAACTCGCGCTGCATACCCTGATCTACAAATCATCGGTGGTAACGTAGCAACTGGTGCTGGCGCACGTGCTCTTATCGAAGCGGGTGTTAGTGCAGTTAAAGTTGGTATCGGCCCAGGTTCAATCTGTACGACTCGTATCGTTACTGGTGTTGGTGTTCCTCAAGTAACAGCAATCGCAGACGCAGCGGAAGTTGCAAACGAATACGGTATTCCAGTAATCGCAGATGGCGGTATCCGCTTCTCTGGCGATATCTGTAAAGCTATCGTTGCTGGCGCATCTTGTGTGATGGTTGGTTCAATGTTCGCTGGTACTGAAGAAGCACCGGGTGAAGTTATCCTTTACAACGGTCGTTCTTACAAGTCTTACCGTGGTATGGGTTCTCTTGGCGCGATGTCTCAAGGCTCTTCTGACCGTTACTTCCAATCTGACAACGCTGCAGACAAGCTTGTTCCAGAAGGTATTGAAGGTCGTATCGCATACAAAGGTCGTCTAAAAGAGATCGTTCACCAACAGATGGGCGGTCTACGCTCAAGCATGGGCCTAACGGGTTCTGCAACTGTTGAAGACATGCGTACTAAAGCTGAGTTTGTTCGTATCTCTGGTGCGGGCATGAAAGAATCTCACGTACACGATGTTCAAATCACGAAAGAAGCACCTAACTACCGTTTAGGTTAATAATACGTCCAAACGTTTGAATAATGTGCTGATTTAGTCGGCACATTAATATATCAATCGTAGTAAATAACTGGTCATCCTAGCTTGTTAAAAACCTCGATAACTTCGTTAGAATTTTTGATTGTAGAATAACTACTTATCAGAAAATCCTGCCTCGTTCTCAGGCTTTTTTCCTACGCTATTCCTGAACACTTACTTACTGTGATTGGTATTATATCTACCGCCTGTTTTGTTAAAAGTCCGATTTTCTCAAAACACGTGGTTAAAGATATCTAACGAAAACGTTTGCTTTATTTCTTGAAGAGTTAATCAGAGGTGAGTAAACTCGCCTCCGTTTTATCACATAGCCAATAAGACTGCTTACAATGACTAAAAATATTCATGACCAACGTATTCTAATTCTGGACTTCGGTTCTCAATACACACAGCTAGTAGCTCGTCGTATTCGTGAGATCGGTGTTTACTGTGAACTTTGGAGCTGGGACGTAGAAGAAGCGGATATTCGTGAATTCAATCCAGACGGTATCATCCTATCTGGTGGCCCTGAAAGTGTAACGGAAGAGAACTCTCCACGTGCACCTCAGTACGTATTTGATTCAGGTGTTCCTGTATTCGGTATCTGCTACGGCATGCAAACTATGGCTGAGCAACTTGGCGGTAAAGTAGCAACGTCTACTGAACGCGAGTTCGGCTACGCTGCTGTACAAGTAACTGGTGAATCTGCACTTTTCGCTGACCTTGAGTCTACTCAAGATGTTTGGATGAGCCACGGCGACAAAGTAGTTGAGATTCCAGCTGATTTCACAAAGATCGCTGAAACAGACACTTGCCCATACGCTGCAATGGCAAACGAAGAGAAGAAGTACTTCGGTGTTCAATTCCACCCAGAAGTAACACACACTAAAAACGGCCTGAAAATGCTTGAGAACTTCGTTCTTAACGTATGTGGTTGTGAAGGTCTGTGGACTTCAGCTTCAATCATTGAAGATGCAGTTGCACGTATTAAAGAACAAGTAGGTGACGATGAAGTTATCCTTGGTCTTTCTGGTGGTGTTGATTCATCTGTAGTTGCGATGCTTGCTCACCGCGCTATCGGCGACAAACTAACATGTGTATTTGTTGATAACGGCCTTCTTCGTCTAAACGAAGCTGAGCAAGTTATGGATATGTTTGGTGACCAGTTCGGCCTAAACATCATCAAAGTCGATGCAGAAGATCGTTTCCTTAAAGCTCTGGAAGGCGAAGCTGAACCAGAAGCTAAGCGTAAAATCATCGGTCACGTATTCGTAGATATCTTCGATGAAGAGTCTAAGAAACTATCTAATGCTAAATGGCTTGCTCAGGGTACTATCTACCCAGACGTAATCGAGTCTGCAGCATCTAAGACAGGTAAAGCACACGTAATCAAATCTCACCACAACGTTGGTGGCCTTCCTGATGATATGGAAATGGGTCTTGTTGAACCTCTACGTGAGCTGTTTAAAGATGAAGTACGTAAGATCGGCCTTGAGCTTGGTCTTCCATACAACATGCTTTACCGCCACCCATTCCCGGGTCCTGGTCTAGGTGTTCGTGTTCTTGGCGAAATCAAGAAAGAGTACTGTGATCTACTGCGTCGCGCAGATGCTATTTTCATTGAAGAGCTTCACGCTGCTGACCTTTACCACAAAGTATCTCAAGCATTCACGGTATTCCTACCAGTACGTTCAGTTGGCGTAATGGGCGATGGCCGTAAGTACGATTGGGTTGTATCTCTACGTGCCGTAGAAACTATCGACTTCATGACTGCTCACTGGGCACACCTACCATACGACTTCCTAGGTAAGGTTTCTAACCGTATTATCAACGAAGTTAACGGCATTTCACGTGTTGTTTACGATATTTCTGGTAAGCCACCAGCAACTATCGAGTGGGAATAATCTCTTAGAGATTTAACCAGCTTTGATTAAGATCTTAAGCCTCGAACTCAGTTCGGGGCTTTTTTCTTTTCGATTGATTATATTGATTCATTACATTAAAGGCTTATGAGCAATACCTCGAAATCAAATGAACAATAACTAGAAACCAAATGAGTTGGAAACTAGATATCAGCTCAAGAAACCATGAGACGCTTTGTTGTGCTGAGCCATGTATCAAAAAGATCACTCGCACTTTTTATAAATTCACACAGCTACAGCTAGGCCATTCCACATGTGAAGCATACTCTGTGATGGACTTATTAAGGACAGATAAGAGAATCCATCATGTTAAAAATCAAATATTTGGCGACAGTACTGGGCTGCACATTAGCAGCGCAAAGTCATGCGTCTTTGAACATTCAACCTGATCCGCAAAACCCGAATGGTTACCTTGTTGAAAAGTCGGCTCTACAAGCTGCTGAACAAGCGAAAACATCCGATCCTATGTATGCGATCTGGTCACAGGCCCTTCAAACTCGCCCGAATACAATCGTTGAAGCGATTGAACCCGGTTCCCCCTCCAACCCTGAAAACATAAAGCGTGTAGAGCGCGTGTTCCCTCAATCGGAATGGAACTTCCTCACTCAGATGGCAGCGCCAGAATACACCTACACTCGCTTCTTACGTGCAATTGGCAAATTCCCAGCCTTCTGTGGAGAGTACACCGATGGCCGTGATTCTGATGCTATCTGTAAAAAATCCATCATCACGGCCTTTGCTCACTTTTCACAAGAGACGGGTGGGCATATCGCGATAGACAACACCTCTGATAATCCATTAGCTCTAGAAGAGTGGCAGCAAGCGCTGGTGCATGTTCGCGAAATGGGTTGGTCTGAAGGCCAAGAAGGTTACACCACCGGTTGTGGTCAGAACGATTGGCAGAATGCCCGTTGGCCATGTGCTGCGGGACAGGGCTACTTCGGACGTGGTGCTAAACAGCTTTCTTACCATTTTAATTATGGCGCGTTCTCTGAAGTGATGTTTGATGGTGACGCGACGGTGCTTCTCAACAATCCGGGCTTAGTGGCGGATTCTTGGTTGAACTTAGCGTCTGCTATCTGGTTCTTTTTAACACCACAAGCGCCTAAACCGGCAATGCTGCATGTAATTGACCGAACATGGACACCATCTCAACGTGAATTGGATGCGGGTATTGGCTATGGCTTTGGTACCACAATCAACGTGATCAATGGTGGTATTGAATGTGGCGAGCAGAACAAAGACAAAGGCCAACCCGTTAACCGTATTCGTTACTGGGAAGGGTTAGCCGCGCACTATGAAATTCCTGTAGAAGCCGATGAAGCCAATACATGTTGGCAGCAAACGCCTTACGGAAGCTTGAATCTCAACGGAGCAACGGATGTGTTGTACACCAACTGGGATGGTAACTGGAAATACTACGCAGACCGCCCAGAAGGGTATTCATTTGAGTGTGAGCTAGTGGGCTTTCAAACTGCTTATTCCGCACTGGTGGCTGGCGATTACGAGAAGTGTGTGACCAACTTTTATGGTTCTCATGCGAGTTGGCCTGAAGTGAAAGTGGTCGATAAGCTGGATCCGGTAGATCCTGGTACTGATCCGGGTGGTAATGGTTGGAGTGCGACCAAGGTTTACAACGCGGGTGACCAAGTGACTCACAACGGTGCAACCTATGAAGCGAAATGGTGGACACAAGGGGATGACCCTACCAATGGTGGCCCTTGGAAACTAGTAGCGGGCGAGCCAACACCACCAGTTGTGACAGATCCAACGCCTGTTGATCCTGCCCCTGTCGATCCAGAACCAGTAGACCCAACACCAGTTGAACCACCTGTGACAGAACCGCCAGTGGTTGTCGATCCATCTGAATTTATTACGTGGCAAGCCGGTGTTAGCCAAGTGAGTAATGGCGATAAAGTGACGCATAACGGTAAGTGCTTCGTGGCTAAAAACGGCCCAGGTGTTTGGGAAAGCCCAGTTCAATCGAATTGGTTCTGGGATGAAATCAGCTGTAATTGATAGTCTGAATACTGAAGAGGTGGCCTAAGTTACGAGCTCAGTAGTACGACCATAGCGATATAAATAATCAAAAGCCGAAAGTTTCTACTTTCGGCTTTTTTCCGTTTCGAACTTGGCTATTTAAGCAGGGTGATTGGTCTATTTGGCTATGTTGAAGCGCATTTAAAGACTAATTATCCAGTTAGAGGATAAAGTTCTGTACAAATGATGCTTGTGAATTTATATTCAAATTTAATTTATATTTATTCTCTTATTTTAGGGTTAAGGTGTACCTATGGAACAGACAGATATCACGTCACTCATCCCCATTGTGATTACTTTGGTGTTGTCGTTGGCGACAAGGAATGTGGTGATTGGCCTTTTTGCTGGCGTGCTGAGTGGTGTTGCGATGCTGACTGGCATGTTTAGCGAACTTAACCCGCTTGATACGTTTGGTACCATGGTTAAAGGTTACCTAGTCCCTCAGCTTACAGATAGCTACAACGCTGGCGTGATTATGCTGTTGGTGTTCATCGGTGGTTTTGTCGCTTTGATGGAAAAGTCGGGTGGTGGCGTCGCGTTTGCAAAGCGAGTGACTCAGTGGGTAAGCAATAAATGCCAAGCTCAATTGTCAGCATGGTTGGGTGGAATCGTTATATTTTTCTCAGACTTAGGCACCCCTTTAATTGTTGGCCCTGTTTTTCGTCCCCTTTTCGATAAACTGAAACTTTCTAGACAGAAGCTAGCATTCATCATTGATTCAACCTCGTCGCCCGTTGCTATTCTTATCCCTTTCATTGGATGGGGTGTTTACATCATGAGCCTTATTCAGAAAGAGTTCACGGCGTTGAATGTCAACATGTCCGATTGGGATGCCTTCATCGGTGCGATTCCTTTTCAGTTCTACGCATTTCTTGCGATTTTCATCGTTCCGCTTGTGTCCGTTAAAGGTTTAGACTTTGGGCCAATGGCAAAAGCCGAGCGTGATTGCCAGGCGGGAATTAACTCTGGCGTGAATAACGAATCACTAAATCCGTTCTCGCATAAAAATGCAAAGGCATCTTTTGTCTGGGCACCATTGTTAGTGATGCTGGTGGTGTTGTGTGCCATGCTGGTACCACAAGGTTTCCCGTTCCAAAAGGTCGCAGGTTCATCATTTAGAGCGGCGTTATCATCGGCTTATTTCTTTGCGGCGATTACATTAATTTCGTTAATGGCTTACTACGGTGTAAGAAAGTTGTCTGATGGTGTTTCTGTGTACTTAAAAGGCATGGGAAACATGATGCCAGTCGCGATCATCTTGGTATTGGCTTGGGCATTAAGCACCGTTGGTAAAGAGTTGGGTGCGGCAGCTTATATTGCTGAGCAAGCACAGAGCGGCTTTCCATATTGGTTAGTACCTGCGGTCGCGTTTTTATTATCGGCTATCATTTCATTCGCAACGGGATCGTCGTGGGGAACCTTCGCGATAATGATGCCATTGGTTATTCCAACCGCGATTGCGATAGATGCTCCGCTTCTCGTCGCAATTGGCGCTGTGTTGTCTGGTGGCTTGTTTGGTGACCATTGCTCACCGATTTCTGAAACCACGATTCTTTCTTCAACCGGGGCAGGGTGTGATCAGTTTGAACACTTTAAGACGCAGCTTCCTTACGCATTGATGAACGGCTCTATTGCTCTGATTAGTTTTGTAGTCGCAGGCTTTACGGGAAGTGCATTGGTTGTGTTAGGCGCTCTTGTTGCTCAGTTGATTGTCGTGACGTTGTTAGCCAAGCGCGATGCGAGTAAAAACGCTTCTTCAGACGTTCAATCTCAAGTGCCTGAATCTAAACCACAACAAGCGTAATTTAAGATTACAAATGAGAGACTAGATACGGGATGCGAGTAAACGAGTAACGAAAAGCTCGCCCTATTATTACTCGTGTTTGCAATTTAGTTTCTCGCTTACTCAATCTGAGCCCGCTGTTCGCATCCCGAATCTCGTTACCCGCATCTACGAAAACCACCGTCATTCCCTATAGCGAGGTATGAGCGTATTAGGGAATCTCTACCGTTTATCGTCGGTGCTTATGTCTAAAAGGAGATTCCAGATATCTCGTTCCTCGATTCTGGAATGACGACTGAGTGAGTAGATGCGGGATACGAGTAAACAAGTAACGAAAAGCTCGCCCTATTATTACTCGTGTTTGCAATTTAGTTTCTCGCTTGCTCAATCTGAACGCGCTCTTCGCATCCCGTATCTCGTTACCCGCATCTAAGCAAACCTCTGTCATTCCCTACAGTGAGGAACGAACGTGGTAGGGAATCTCTGGCGTTTATCGTCGGTGCTTATGTCTAAAAGGAGATTCCAGATATCTCGTCCCTCGATTCTGGAATGACGATCAAATGAGTCGATACGTGACAGGGAATTTGTTTACTTATAGGTTCTATGAATTAATTAGCGTTGTTATGAAACTAATTTTCCATAAGATCATTTACACAATCTTAGTTTTCGATAACTGGATTACCTAGTTGTACGGTTTATAGATTAAAATTTTCTGACAACTTTTATTGTTTTTTTTTAATCAACCACTTTAATAAGGTAAATTCGCAATGTCGACCAAACTAGCTAACCCAGCGCCACTAGGCTTAATGGGTTTCGGTATGACCACTATTCTTCTTAATATCCACAACGCAGGTTTCTTTCCAATCGATTCAATGATTCTTGCTATGGGTATTTTTTACGGTGGTTTGAGCCAAGTTATCGTGGGCACAATGTGTTTCAAACGTGGTGACACGTTCGGTACAACTGCGTTTACTTCTTACGGCCTATTCTGGTTGTCTTTGGTTGGTTTAATCGTGATGCCTTACATGGGTCTACCTGCAAGCCCTGCAGCATTCATGGGTTGGTACCTACTACTATGGGGCATCTTCACAGGCTTCATGTTCATTGGCTCTCTATGCTACCCAGTGGCGAAGCAAGTAGTATTCGGTTCACTAACTATCTTGTTCTTCCTACTTGCAGCTCGTGATTTCACTGGCAGCGAACTAATCGGCACTATCGCTGGTTTTGAAGGTATCTTCTGTGGCGCTTCAGCTATCTACTTTGCAATGGCACAAGTAATCAACAACGAATACGGCCGCACAGTACTGCCTATCGGTGAGAAGAAAGCCCCTCAAATGGCAACACAAGAAATCGCTGCTTAATACTCTAACTCGGGAACAGTTAGTTTGTTATAAGCCATTTATTGGTTATGAATAAAACAAAAGGGGTTAGCCGAAATAGCTAACCCCTTTTTTATGCGTTATTAATAGCACTATTTGTTAAAGCGATCTATTTGCTAAGGAAAGCTTAAGCTGAAGGTTGCTCTACAGGTTTAGTGTCTGCAGCTTCTGCTTCAGGAGACTTGCCTGTTTTACGCTTGTACTTCTCTTCCCAGTAAGTTGCACCTTTAATGCCTAGTTTTACAGGGTTGAATGTGTACTCAGTTACGCCTTGTTTCTGCTGTTCTTCGTAGTCAGCTAGAGCTTTAAGCGCAGGCTTAGACATGAAGAAGATGATCAGAATACCAACGATGTTTAACCATGCCATCAAGCCAACACCAACATCACCCATTGCCCATGCAAGGTTCGCTGTTTTAACTGTGCCATAGAAAACGGCAGTGATAAGAACAAGCTTAAGTACGAACATCATGCCAGGGATCTTGATGGTACGACGTAGGTAAGCAATATTCGTTTCTGCGATGTAGTAGTAAGCAAGAATCGTTGTAAATGCGAAGAAGAACAGAGCAAATGCGATGAATGGCTTACCAATGCCTGGTAGTGCACTTTCAATAGCAAGCTGTGTAAATACAGGACCATTCGCACCGATGTTTGCTGATAGGTTCTGAACAAGGAACACACCCTCAGCGCCGCCGTGAACGTTGTAAGCACCAGTGATGATGATCATGAACGCTGTAGCAGAACATACTAGAAGAGTATCGATGTAGATAGAGAATGCTTGTACCAAACCTTGCTGAGCTGGGTGATCAACACTTGCAGCCGCTGCCGCGTGAGGACCAGTACCTTGACCCGCTTCGTTTGAGTAAACACCACGTTTAACACCCCAACCAATTGCAGCACCGAAGCCTGCCATAGGTGTGAATGCATCACCAACAATCATTGCGAAAACCGTTGGCACTTGGCTGATGTTTAGCAGAATGATAACGAACGCGATGATGATGTAAGCCAATGCCATGAAAGGAACAACGATTTGTGTGAAGTTCGCAATACGTTTAACACCACCAAAGATGATGAAAGCAAGGATGATAGCAACAACAGTACCGGTGAAAATTTTAGCGAAACTGAATGTACCGACAGCTGTTTCAATCATGTCACCTGAGCCAAATGCAGCTTCTACAGCATTACCAATACTGTTTGACTGAACACCTGGAAGCAAAATACCACATGCAAAAATAGTCGCGATAGCGAAGATCCATGCGTACCACTTCTGACCCATTGCTTTTTCAATGTAGTAAGCCGGACCACCACGGAACTGGCCTTCGTCTTCTTCTTTGTAGATTTGCGCTAGCGTAGATTCTGCATAAGCAGTCGCGGCGCCAAAGAAGGCTACAACCCACATCCAGAATACGGCACCTGGGCCGCCGAAACCGATAGCGGCAGCAACACCAGCAATGTTACCTGTACCGACACGGCCAGATAGAGAAACGGCCAGAGCTTGGAAAGACGAGATGCCTTTTGATGAGCTTTTACCCGATAGTAGCAAGCGCCACATTTCAAAGAAGTGACGGATTTGAACAAATCGAGTCATGATGGAGTAGAACAAACCTGCACCTAAACATAGGTAGATAAGTACTGGACTCCAGATTATTCCATTCAAAAAATCAACGAATGACTGCATGAGTATTTTCCCTGTTAGTTTTGCTTATGATTGTTTTTCGAACAACACAATACTTCACTTGTAACCCGAGTGTTAAATTATTTAACTGCCTATTAGGATTACTGTGACATAAAGCATGTTACAGGGGGTGTTTGTTAACGCTTAGTGCTAATTTGATAATCGTTCCATTAAAATTGATATGCAATTAGTTGTTTTTAGTGTCGGTTTGTAAAGTGAATAAATAGTGATTAATACAAATTTTCGAAACTCACAATATGTGTCAGAAGGGAAAATAGAAGAAAAATGAGAGGAAACGTTGTTCAGTACTCATGACTGTTAACACATTACGACGGCAAAGACGCAAGAATATATCACCGATATAGTGAAATTAGGCAGGTTTAAGGGGAGGTATTATTTAAAATATCAGTAGTAATTTTTAGAACTTTCCGTAAGGATTACCGCAATCAGAAATCGTGAATCAATCGCCTGTTTTAAACGACTTTAAATCCTTTCCCAACCAAAGCTTGAGCGAACTCAGACTGAGTGTTTGGATCTCCGTGAATCAAATGTACCTCTTTGGGTGGCACGGTTATTTCTTCTATAAATCGATTGAGATCATCTTTATCAGCATGAGCAGAGTAGCCAGACATACTATGGATCTGAGCCTTCACCTCAACGTGTTGGTTATCGATGGAAACCTGTTTTTCGCCTTGTTGCAGCTCTCGTCCGAGCGTCCCGTGCGCTTGATAGCTCGCTAAAATTACATCGGTTCGTTTATCGGGAAGCAAGGCAGATAAGTAGTTCATTATCCTACCACCCTGACACATCCCAGAAGCTGCGACCACAATCGCGGGTTCACCTGTCGACTTGAGGCGATTCACGATTTTCTTGTGCATTCTATGTCCATCGACCGTAATGCACTGCTCAAAAGCGAGTGGGTGGCGTTCCAGTTCAAGACGCTGCTTTGCTTCTTGTCCCCACAACTCTTTAAAGCGTCGGTATGAACGTGTCACTTTCTGAGCCATCGGAGAATCGAGAATAATAGGAATATCGCTACTGAGTTGATGCTCAAAGATCAGGTGCTCGATATCAAACAGCAGTTCCTGAGTTCTGCCGATACTGAAGGCCGGAATTAGAATAACGCCACCGTCGAGCAGTGAACGATCAATTATTGCTTTGAGGCGCTCAGCTCGCGTAGCGATATCATCATGAGTACTGGTGCCATAAGTGGATTCGATAAACAGATAGTCGGCTTGTCGTGGTGGCTTAGGATCGGGCAGTAGTGGTGTGTTACTTGGGCCCAAATCGCCAGAGAAGACTACCACCTCTTGGTTGGGTAATTTAATCTCGATATAGGCAGAACCTAAGATGTGCCCCGCAGGTTGAAAGCGAGCATGTAGAGTATTTGGCCTATGATGATCCTTTCCGTTGTTTTGCTGTTTAGACGTGATTGGAAACCATTCCCCGTAAGGCTTGGGAGCAATTAGCGAATGAATCTTTTTGAGTATCAGCTTCGATTGTTTATTGCTGAGCCCTTGCAGTTTTAAGCCATCCTCAATCATTAAAGGAGCGAGTTCGGCGGTGGCTTGCGTGCAATAAATTGGCTGGTTAAATCCACTGGCGAGTAACCAAGGTAATCGACCAATATGATCAATGTGAGTATGGGTCAGCAGCAGAGCGTTGAGGTGGGACGTTTCAAATTCAATATCAAGAGGGCGTGCATCTTCTCCTTGAAGCTTTTTACCTTGAAGATCTAAACCTTGAAATAAGCCACAATCGATGAGTACCGCTTGGCCTGAATCTCTTAATTCGTGACAAGATCCTGTGACAGTATGTTTGCCACCATGGTGAATCACTTCCATCGTTTACTCCCATTGCTCTATAAGGCAGATAACGCCTGTTTTTATTTTGCGGATAAGCGCCAGCAAGTAAAACAAGAACAATGAGAGTTGCGATCGTTGAGTGTCTTTTTAAGTAACTGAGCGATGACTCAGTGGTTTCGTTGCGAGTTAGTTCGTAGAAGAACGATCTGAATCCAACTCTGTTTTTTGCTGCGCCTCTAAACGAGCCACTTCGGCATCAAGCTCTGCTATTTTCTCTGCCATGAGTGCGTGACAGCGATTGGCCAACTCTCTCGCATCGCTAAGCTTGTATCCGGATACATCGATAGGTTCCAACATCTCGGTGATCACAATGCCATTATTGGCACGATTAAAGTCGATCTTATTGTGCGTGGTGCTAGTACACATCGGGGTGATAGGCACACCAGCTTCAATTGCCATTCGGAAAGCGCCTGTTTTGAATGGCAGTAGTCCACGCCCTTTACTACGGGTTCCTTCCGGGTAAACCCAAACAGACAGATCTCTCTGATGAATCGCTTCCGCCACTTGCTTGATGGTATCGCGTGCTTTGGATTTGTCTTCGCGGTTAATCATGATGTTACCGGTGATCCAATACAGCAGGCCAAAGAAAGGCACGTACAACAAATCGCGTTTGCCCAATGAAACGGTGCGTGGTCTTAGCATTCCTGGATCGGTCACAAAATCCAATATGCTTTGGTGGTTAGAGATGTAGACGCTGTTTTCTGGTGTCGGGGCATTGTCTAGGCCGCGTTGCACCAGTTTTACACCGATGATCTTTTGGAGTTGGTTGAACCAACGACAGAAAACGTACACATGCTTGGGGTTCTTGGGGCTAAACAAGCAGTAAACAAAAGCACATAGAGTGGTGAAAATAATAAACACCGTAGCCAAAATAATACGAAGAACAGCAAGCACAATTCACTCCTTACTCACCGCAGATGGCAGTGATTAAATAGTTTTAGATGCTTGAAGTTTTCACTCTATTTAACCGAATTGCAACAATTAACTGTTATAGGGTTCTGTTTTTAGATCTTTATATAAAACAAGGACTAACAATGGGTATTTGACACGATTATCGAGCTTACACGTGTTCACCAGTAGCGAGGCATGTTCACCAATACTGTTTATTTGGATCCAACTCTTTTACCCATTCAGGATATTGACGCGACTCTAAATAGAGTTGTAGGCCGTTATAGGACATGAAAGCTGCAGGGCCGCCGAGGTGCTCGAAATAGTCAAAATACTCATCTTCGAGAGCACAAAGGTGGGCTAAATCTTTAACCTTGTTAGCCAGCGCCCACTGAATGGCAAATACAGGCGCTATTGAGCCTGAAATATTCACCTCTTCGACGTTTGGGTTAAACATTGAATTAGCTTGCTCAAGCAGTATCTCTTCTTGTTCAGACTCTTGTTGTAGTACCTCTTCGACGATCTCCGAGCGCTTGGTATTAGAGACATTCTTGTTCAGCTTGGCGATTCGCAGTGCGTAGCTAAACCTTTCTGATGAAACGATGTCGACAAGCTGCGACAACAGCTCTTTGTCTACGCCTGCTGCCTTGGTGAAATAGTCGATACATGAATTGATTGAGGCATAACGAGTACCGTCAAACTCAAAGCCACTGGTTTCGTCGTATACCTCAAGTGGGATGTCATCAACCGACAAAGGCCAGCCTTTATAATCGACGCGTTGCTTGGCGATTTGATACATCTTCCAAGCGCTGCGCCCAAACCCACCGAGCGTCGAACCCGAGAAATCAGAATCAATAAGCTCTTGCTCCGTCCAGTTCTCACCGATGCCAAGGTGCTTAGCGTACTTGTCTATCAGAGTGTGTTTTATCTGATCGCGCACTGACCAAATTGAGGTTAGATTCTTTGAATAGTTAATTCTCGCACACTCATTACAAGCCGGCAGTGCTATCGGTGAATGGCCAATCTTGGCAACTGCCTGCGCTGTCTTAGGAAATTCAACAAGGTTACTGGAAGGCTCACCACAAAACCAACAGGTGTGGCGCAGGTTGAACGGGGTGTCTATGTGTGAGTATGTGTTCATTAGTTTTCTATCGGTTTGGTGCTTGAGGCGAGTTAATCATCTTCAAACAATTATCTCTGTTCGCACGTCAGCTTGCACCTTGTTTGTTTTTGTTTTGCTGACGAGACTGATTCGCCTGATGCACTCATTAGGTGGATATTGATATAAAACAGTCACTAACGATAAATATTGCTCGGTGTGGCTGAACTTGCATGAGCTGCTAGCAATCGCCTAAGCTCCCTATTACTATTGAGATAGACTCCTTACTCCAATAGCGCATATGTCCTCATCGATTCCTTTTTACGATAAAAATGCTCACACACTTTGCCAGCAGTACAACTCAGTGACGTTCGAGACGGTGCATAAAAGCTGGCAAGCTTATTGGCCTTTAGAGGGCGATAAAGTATTAGATGTCGGTGCTGGGAGCGGTCGTGATGTGCTATGGATGCACAAAGCCGGAGCTGATGTTATTGCGATAGAACCAAGTGCTTCATTACGCGAACAAGGCTCGAAATATACAGGCCCAAGTGTTACCTGGATTGATGATTCACTTCCCTCGCTTAGCCGCACTGAAAACCTCGGAATGCGTTTTGACTTGATATTGGTCAGTGCTGTGTGGATGCACCTTGCACCGTCATATCGAGAGCGAGCATTCAGAAAGTTATCTAACTTACTCGCTCCAAATGGCAAATTGGTGATTACCCTACGTCACGGAGAGTTTCATGACGACCGAGAGGGTTATGAGGTCTCGGTTGAAGAGCTTGAGCGTTTGTCGAAGAACAGTGCTTTGTTGGTGCGTCATGTTGATAACAGCCAAGACACCTTGAAGCGCTGTGAGGTTTGGTGGCAAACCGTGGTGATGACCTTGCCAGATGATGGCTCCGGTGATTTGAACAAGGTGCGCCACATTATTGTGAATGACAACAAGTCGGCCACATACAAGTTGGCTTTGTTGAGAACATTACTGCGAATTGCTGATGCGCATTCAGGCGCTGTGATTGATCGAACTGATGGAAAAATTTCTCTACCAGTGGGCTTGGTTGCTCTGTATTGGGTTAGGCAGTTTAAGCGACTGATTGATATCGACATAGAAGGCGCAGGGATTCAGCAAAATAGCAACACAACGAAGGGACTTGGGTTTGTAAAAGAGGATGGGTGGAATAAACTCAAACACTTAAGTGCTGATGATCTAGCGATAGGCGCTATGTTTCTCGGCGATGAAGCTAAGGCTCTACAAAAGCTATTTTCACAAACGATCAGCACCATTAAATCAGGACCTGTGACTTTCATTTATCAAGGCTCGAAAGACAACCGACTATTCGATATATACCCACCTCACAAACGACGGAAGAGCCGAGAATCACTGGTCATTGATAGTGAGTTCTTAGAAAGTTTTGGTTATTTCACTCTCGATGAAAGCCTGTGGGAGTGCTTTAGAATCTACCACTCTTGGATTGAACCACTGGTGGTGAATCAATGGGTCATGGAGATGCAGCGTTTCGAGTTGAACCGACAGCGAAGCATTTCACTACAGACTTATCACGACTGCTTGGTATGGATCGATCAAAACCATGATACTCGCGATGTGCGTAAACGTGTCGAGCAACTTAGATCTGATCGTGCCGACATTGTCAGCGTGTGGAGTGGAAAATCATTAAAAAATGAGTATCACGTTGATCACTGTTTGCCTTTCGCTTACTGGCCAAACAACGATAAGTGGAACCTCTTTCCTACTACAAGCAAAGAGAACTTAAGTAAAAGTGATAAAGTTCCTACGGCTGAAAAGCTGCGCTCGTCTAAGTCGAGGATTCTAGAGTGGTGGCAACTCGCTTGGAACGATTCGGCTCATTTTGAACAACAATTCTTTTCAGAAGCCGCGCTTTCGTTACCTAACATCCCTGCGCAGTGTCGAGACTTTGAAGAGGTGTTCGATGCAATGGGCTTGCAGGTACGTGGTGTAAAAAGCAGACTGCTGATTAGTGAGTGGCACTGATCATTAAGTGGGCTAGTTATCCCAAATAACCCTCAACAAACTAATCATCGAGAACATAATGAAATACATCGGAATTGATGGCTGCAAGTCGGGTTGGATCGCTTGGATTGTCTCTGACAATGAGATACCTGCGTTTAAAGTGGTAAACACCCTCGATGAGCTAGCGAGTGATCTTATCGGTTCAACGGCGCTTATCGATATGCCTATTGGTTTTAGTGATGCACAAACTCCAGATCGCTTGTGTGACAAAGCAGCAAGGCGTTTTCTAACCAGCAAACGTGGTTCTTCGGTGTTTCCGGTTCCGTGTCGTGAGGCGGTTTACCAAACCGATTACATTGCGGGATGTAATGCCAATGTGGAGCAGCTTGATAAGAAGTTTTCTAAACAGACTTGGGGAATTGTGCCCAAGATCCGCGAGCTTGATGAGCTCATTGAAACTCATCCCAATCTTTCTATCAGGGAATCACACCCTGAGGTGGTGTTTGCAGCTTTGAAAGGCGAACCGCTGACGTTTTCCAAACGAACACAAGAAGGCAAAGAGGAACGGCTTTCTATTATTCAGCAACTTGCCCCTCAATGGTGTGACGGCTTGTCGTTAGCCATTTCAACCACCAAGCGTAAAGACGTCGCGATAGATGATATTTACGATGCTTTTGTACTTATGTTGGTTGCCTATTACGCTCCGCAATTATCGACCTTACCTGAACTTTCTGATGTTGGTGGAGAAGCTGACAAGGATCAGAACGGACGAGTTAGAGAGATTGTCTATTGGAATAAAGCGCGCTAACAAATCGTGCGCTCAACTTGGCTTAATATGCTATTTTCTAACTTATGCTATTTTCCAACTCTGCTACTTTTCACTCTTAATATTTTTGAGTCTTTGATATGAAACGTTTTATTGTCGGCTGGCTGGCCACTGTGCTCAGTGTTGCGAGTTATGCCCAAGTTGCCCCTATATCTCAATGGCAATGCGACATGATGAAAAAGAACAATGTCTTGAGTAGTGGTGCGCCTGTTGGTTGTGAGCGACTATCCAAAGTGGATTTCGACTTCATTAATTTCAAAGGGGAAACGCAACAGGGCAATATGATCGTGCTTGATGTTATTGCGCCTGCTGTTGAAGAAATCTTTTCAGAGCTTAAACAACGCAATTTTCCTCTTCATTCTGCTCGCCTAATGCGTGAATTCAGAGGTGACGATAACGCCTCAATGGACGCGAACAACAGCAGTGCGTTTAACGCTCGTCCTATTACAGGCGGAGGAGGTTGGTCGAAACATGCTTATGGTGTGGCGATAGACATCAACCCAGTTCAAAACCCTTTCTTAGAGTTTGATAGCAACGGCAGAATCACGGTAAAGCCTTCACAATCTGCGACAAGTTATGTGAACCGTACTCGCTTTCGTGCGCGTAATGAAATAGAACGCAGCGGCATGGCAGAAGATGTTGTGGAGCTGTTTGCCCATCACGGATTTATGATCTGGGGAGGGGATTGGAATTCCCCAATTGATACTCAGCATTTTGAGGTCGGCTCAAGAAAGTTTGTTAACCAACTGCTCTCTAAACCACAACCTGAAGCCGAGGTGTTATTTGAGCGCTACGTCGAATCTTATCGACAGTGCTATCTCAAAAATAAAGGTGAGGACGCAGAAAAAGCTCGAGCTATCTGTGCAAAGAAAACAGTCGGGACTTTTTAGTGCTATGTTTATCTAGAACCGTTTGTGTTTTAGCAAGTTAAACTCGCTTCAGGTGTGTTTTGAATCGCTAAGGTCAGCGCTCGTCGTTGGCCTTTTTTGTATTCATTTCTTCAATAGAACACCGAGTATTGAAAAAGGTTATTGGGTATCCATTAGTCAATAATCGATAAGCGAATGCAGCGCAAAGTCATCGGTTTGTCATTGAAAAACTCATAGCGTTAACGTTATGTGAGAACCATTGCTGGTGGGGGAACTCTTCGCGGAAACGCCAGTATTATTAGTGAACTGATCACAACGGACCAACTAATGAAAAAGATACCTTTGGCTCTAACTCTTTTAAGCACTCTACTTTTTTCACAATACACTTTGGCTACTGACACTTCACCTACCACTCAAAATCCCACTTACGAACTCGATGGTAAGTCGGTATTAGGTCGCACTGAGAACGTGTACCTATCTAGCGTTCAAGGGCTAAAAGACGTTCCTTTCATTGGTAAAATTGATACCGGTGCAGAAACCACTTCTATGCATGCTGAAGACATTCATGTGAAGAGCTCTAATCCCGATTACCAAAACCTCAAAGACAAAGAGTTGATGGCGGCGTTAACCGAAGACCTATTGAACAATTCTGATGTTGATTACGATGATTGGGATGGCAGCACCTTTGCGAAATATGAAGCTGTGGTCTCTTTTAAGGTTCAAAACCCACGCACGGGAGACATGGTATTAATCGAAGCGCCTTTAGAGCGTGTCAGCATGATACGCAGCCGCACTAGCAGCACGCCTTTACTTCGTCCTACCGTAAAAATGTCGCTTACCATTGCAGACCAAGAGCTAAAAACAGACGTTAACCTGACTGACAGAAGCCACTTCTCTGCACCAGTATTGATCGGCAAAACCTTCCTTGCAGATAACGCACTGGTGTTTGCGGGCTATGACTACTTACAAGAGCAAGAGAACGCAACGGTGGTGGGCCGTAAAGAGGTGGTATCTATCTCGGGAATGGCGATGAATGCGACCTTCTCTTTAAAGAACCGCTACAGCATTTTGCATGCAAAAGACATCGACATAGACAAAAAGAACAAAGAAGTGACGTTTGATATGTTCGACAACGACGGTAAGCAAAAAGAGATGACGTTGCCGTTGGTTCGTATGTTAAGCGTGAGCGGTAAGAAGAGACCTTTAGTCTATGTACCTGTTCAACTCGATGAAAACACAACTAAAGACGTTCTGGTGTACCTACGTGAGCGCTCGAGTAGTGAATCGCAGTTGAGATTTGGAACCAACACAGCCAGCGAACTCTTCATGATTGATACCAGTGCTGAGAATATTTTATCCGAAGGTTCAGAGAACTTTAGTGATGTGGCTGAGTCTGGTGAGCCTATGATTATCTCTCCGGAAGAGGACATCACCCTAGATGATTTCCCGCTTAAGGCTGTGGCTTCTTTCACTGTCAATACGCCTTTGCTGAAGGTCGACAGTTTTGAAATGACAGGTAAAGGCAAAGATGCTTCCGTTGAATTTTATCTTACGGATGTAAATGGTGAGAAGCAGAAGGTGACCAAGCCAATTATTAAGAAGCTTAAAGTCGGGGATGATACTCGCCCTGTTGTAAGTGGTGAGTTTGCGGTGTCTGGAAAAGTGCGTACGCAAGAGTTCGCCATCGACGTGCTCAATACAAATGAGAAAGAAGCGTACTTTATTTTAGGCAAGAAGATGGCAAAAGAGGGCGTTTACGTTAATACGCGTTCTGATTACCTTCTGAAAGCCGAACCACTGTTTAAAGTTGGGCATATTGAAGTAGTAGAAGTGAACGGCATGAAGTTCCCGGCCAAGCTCGACACTGGTGCGGATGTAAGCTCAATGAACGCAGTCAACATCAAACGATTTAAGAAAGATGGCCAAGACATGGTGAGCTTTACCTATCAAAACAACCAAGGCGATAAGCAAGATTTCACCAAGCCAGTGATTGATGTAATGCGTATCAAAGCCAAGAAAGGCGAGAAGGTGAACATTCGCCCTGTGGTAGAAATGAAGGTTAAGCTCGGAGACCTAGAGAAAGAGGTGAGGGTAAACCTTCAAGACCGTTCTCGCTTCGAATACAGCATGATCCTAGGTAAGAACTTCTTGAAGCACGGCGCAGTAGTGAGCAGCGATGAAGATTACTTGTTAGGTGATATGGAGTAACCCCTAAACTTATCTAAGTTCGTAGCAGAACAGATCTAAACAGCCACACATTTCATTAATGGGATGTGTGGCTTTTTATTGAGAGCCTAAACGGCTAACCATCAATGCCTTGTGAACAAGTTAAAAAAAACGGCTCCTTAGAGAGCCGCTTATTACTTAGTCATCACCTAAATAATCATCATTATTTGGGTTATGTGCATCAGACCAATCATCCATATCAGTATCGTTGTTTGGGTTGTTGATATCTGACCATACATCGAGCTCGTCTTGAGACATATCACTTGAATTTGGCATATTATTTCTTCCCTTGTTGATTAGGGTTTAGTTGTTTACCGCGGTTGCCTTTGTTCTGATCATGCTGACGGTTAGTGCCGCTTGTTCCCTTGTTGGCATTAGGGATGTTTGCTGCATTGTCTGCTGGTGTGATTTTCTTAGCCATTGTCAATTTCCTTGTTTAATAACTAGCCTTGCGGATTTGTTTAATGATTCGCTCAAATCCTTGCCTAGTTGTGATTGCTTTGGGATAAAGCCCATCAGGAGCAACACGCCAAACAAACCGGAACCCTCTACCCAACTTAAACCTAATATAGGTCGGACAAGAGCGGATCTTCTTACCCCCTAAATTTGGGTATAAAGCTCCAGCTCGGAGTTGGGCTTCAATACTGAAAGCTCGCTCTGCATAGCATGGAGGGAGTTGAGATTGGAATGTATCAATAAGCTGTTTAGTTGAAGTCATTCTTGCTCTCCCTGATGAACTGATAGCAAGAATGATTGAGTGCACTGCACTCGCAACAACTAATTTAATAAATTATTTAATAGGTCATCGAACTCGACGGCTTCGAGGTATTTCTGCTTGATAAGGGTTTGGTATTGAGCCAGCGCAGGAGTTGTATTTCCTAGAGAGCATGCTGCAAGGTAGGCTTTTTCTATATCCTGATTGAAAAAGTGCATGATCATTGATTCACCTTGTGTCAGCAAGGCGCTTTGAGCCAATAGAGCCTGCATTACACTGGTTACGCCATTAAGAGAAAGTTGCGGTAACTCTTGAAAAGGTTTTGGTAACTTTTCCTTACTCAGGTCGATGTGTTCTGATTTTAATTTTACGATCAGCTCTGACAGCGTAGTCGTTTGAATGCCAACTGCGAGAATAGATTGTCTACCCATGACGACTGTTTCTAAAAAGTCCGCCGCTTCTATGCGTTTTTTAGAATGAGAAAAGATCTCTTTGACTCGTTTACTATCAGCAAAGAACCCTTGTAGCAAAACGGCATTATGGAGTTTGGTTAGGCTATTACTTGCAATGAGCAAGTTGTTCTTTGTTGAGCCCAGCGCCATAGGCTCTTTTTTAACCTCAAAGAAACCTTTGCTTCTTACTAGTGGGTACACCAAATCTTTGAATGATTTATGTTCGGCTAACTTTATGTTAAATAGCTTCTTAATTGCATCAGGCGTTGAGATGTAGCTATCGTTAGATTTCACACGATAGCTCCAATAGTTTTCGCTCTGGCAACGGCTTATCTTTTAATGACTCGCGTGCAATAAACTGTGCTCGCTCATACCAATCTGAACGGCAGCCATATTCGGACTTTTCATATTGGTCAATCACTCCCAAGCAGTATCCTGCACGTAAACTTTCTGATAGCGATGTGGTTTGTGCCGCTAACAATCGTTTCGAACTTTTGGAGTCATAAATATTGATAAGTTCAACACAGCTATCGACCAGAGAGAGTTTTTTAGCATTGGAAACCATTGGTAAGATCGCTAGTGCAATAGCAAGCATGGCGTGTTTTTTATTGAGCATTTGTTACCTCAGCGTCCGTTTGTGCTTGTTTAGTATCGTTGTCGTTATTTGGGGTTTCTAATGGGGTGTCTGAGCCTGGGTTTAGAATCAGATCCTGGCTTGGAACTGCAATATACAAGCACAGTAATATAATGCTGAAAGAAAAGATTTGGTCGTAACTTTGCTCTAGCAATAACAGGTTTTTAAAGTGCTCGGTACCTTCGAATAGGTCAATAAAAACAATCGTACTGGCACAAAGTAACGCAGCCGTAATGAATTTTCCGTGCCATAAAAACGGGGTGCTAATGATATGCCACCAGCGAAGTGAGGTTTGTTTTGTATATACCCAATAGCGTTTTAACAACACAAGAAATGAGATAAAAAAGATAATCTCGATGGTTGATACATCAGAGAACCCATCTTGATATTCAAAAATATTGAGTAATTCAAAACTGATGACTGCAATACTCATACTGACGAGGAAAATGTAAATTAACGCTTTTAAAATAAATCCTAGCAAGCGACTTAATGTCCAATCAACCTGCTGTAAATAGTGTTTTAAAGAGGGCGTAGCCAATTTGGGCTTCGGGGTATCGTTGTTGATAGTGCTCTGCTCATGATTTGTTTACGTAATAGATATTTTACATACATCACGGGTGTTTAATTGCATAAAAAATAGATATTAATATGAAATGTTATGCAAATCATGGATTGCATCGATGATTTGTTGTGTTTGCACTCTTTCATTGCCCCACCAGCCCTACGACAATGCGAGAGTATGTGTCAGGTGAGTCATTGCCATACTTAGGGCGGAATTATCGCTTAAAAGTGCTTAAAAGTGCTTAAAGGCGACTTAAAGCCTACAAAACTACTTAATGGACGTATTACGGTCACCGTTTCCGACCCATCCACACAAACGCACTATATTCTCCGAGCTTTAACGAATTGGTATAAGCAGCCATGCTGATAAGAAGATTCGAGAGAAGGTAAGGCGTTACGAATCGTTGGTGGGCGTTGAAACGGGAGTTGTTCGTACTAAAGAGTTTAAGAGTAGATGGGGCAGTTGTACCCCTTACGGTGATTTAGAATTTAACTGGGTGATTGTCATGGCTCCCAACAGGGTTGTTGATTACGTAGTGGTGCATGAGCTTTGTCATCTAATCCACCATGACCATTCGCCACAGTTCTGGAAAGAAGTTGAACGAGTCATGCCCGACTATAAAGAGCATAAAGAGTGGCTTAGAGGAAATGCACAAAATCTAATCATATAGTGCGTACGTTCACTAATGTAAAAAGACATCCTCAAATGAGACATAAAAAAAGGGCCAACTCTTTCGAGTTGGCCCTTTCCAAACGTTTGGTGGAGCTGGCGGGAGTTGAACCCGCGTCCAAAAATCATTCATCATTGGTACTACATGCTTAGTCGATCTTTAATTTCACCAGCAACCTGCGAACCGACACGCTAGTTAAAGGCTAACCTGAATTATAATTCGCGCTTTTCCTCTCAGGTGGGAGAAGCCACGCTAGCTAGTTTGGGTTTGATCTCTTATTGGTCCCCGTCTTACGAGCGGAAGCTAGGGTAAGAGAGCTCTGAGCAGGTTATTAAGCTGCTAGTGCGTAGTTTTCGTCGTTTGCGACTATTTTTTTGCGGCTTTTAACGTGGCCAACCGCCCCACGGCATGCACCTCAGACTTCAAAATTCCTGTCGAATCCTAAATCAGCCCCAAGTGTTATTTGCATAGTACCAGAAAAGCTTACCCTGTCTAGCACTGTGCGTTTAAGTGCTTAAAATTAACGCAAATTACTCTTCATAATTCGTGCTTTATCTCTCGCCCAATCTTTTTCTTTCATATCAGTACGTTTATCGTGCAGCTTTTTACCTTTCGCTACGCCAACTTTAATCTTCGCCCAAGAGCGAGACCAGTAAAGTGCGGTTGCGACAAGCGTCATGCCTTCACGGTTAATACGACCGATAAGGTTGTCGAGTTCTTTTCTCGACATTAATAGTTTACGGATACGTGTTGGGTTCGCCACGATATGAGTACTCGCTTGAGTTAGCGGAGTAATCGTCATACCACTGATGAATGCTTCGCCATCTCGGATGTATACGTAGCTTTCTGCGATATTGGTTTTGCCTTCACGTAGGGATTTTACTTCCCAGCCTTGTAGCTCAAGCCCCGCTTCTATCTCATCATCGATGAAATATTCGTGGCGAGCTTTCTTATTAAGCGCAATGGTATTACTACCGGCTTTTGATTTTGATTTATTCTTTGCCATAATGGCCTCATTATACGGAATGCGCCCTAGATGGGGAATCCTTTTTATTTGCGCTCTGGCCCAATACAATTAAAATTGCAGTTTGTGTTAATGTAACGCTGTCTTTAACAGGAGTCTATATGCCAAAGGTTACTCGTTCAGCATTAGTGTCTTTTAGTGCCGACCAGATGTTCAGCTTGGTCAATGATGTTGCTCGTTATCCTGAGTTTTTGCCAGGATGTTCTGGTTCTCGTGTGATCGAATCTTCAGATTCCGCGATGGTGGCTTCGGTTGATGTCTCTAAAGCTGGTATCAGTAAAACATTCACTACGTCGAATCGAATGGCGGATGGTGCTGAAATTTTAATGGAGCTGGTAGATGGCCCGTTTAAGAAGCTGGAGGGGGGCTGGTATTTCACTCCTCTAGACGACCAAGCATGTAAGGTTGAACTTAAACTAGAGTTTGAATTTTCTAGTCGAATGATTGAAATGGCATTTGGCAAGATTTTCAATGAACTGACAAGCAATATGGTCAGTGCTTTTACTCAACGAGCGAAACAGGTTTACTAAGCCATGACTATTGAATCAGATATGATCCACGTAGAAGTTGTGTTTGCGCTTCCACATGAGCAGCGTGTATTTACCTTAGTGGTAAATAAGAACGCGACCGTTGAAGAGATTATTGCGCAGTCTGGTGTTTTAGAGTTGTATCCAGAAATCGACTTGGCGAAAAATAAAGTTGGCGTATACAGCCGCAACGTTAAGTTAGATGCAACCGTTCGAGATAAAGATCGTATCGAAATTTATCGAGCACTGTTAGCCGATCCAAAAGAAATTCGCCGTAAGCGTGCTGAACAAGCAAAAGCGGCCGCAGCTAAATCGTAATGCTAAACAAGTTTGACTAAGAAGAGAGCTCGCTATATTGGCGAGCTTTTTTGTGCCTGTTGGTTAGACAACGCAGCTAATTTGTTAGCAGATATTAAAAAGCCTGCTCATGTGAGCAGGCTTTTGCGATTCTTGCTTTGTCGACGGATAGTTTTGTCGACTGATAGCTTTATCGGCCGAGAGCTTTGTTGACTGGAAAGCTAGCGAAGGCTTTCGAAGAATTCATCACTGGCTTCAAAATCACCATTGATCGTCACTAAGGTGCCCGTTGCATCAAAGTTAACAACAAGATTTTTTTGAATCGAGTCTTCATGGCCTTTTGTGTGGTGGTAAATGTAGTACCACGTATCTGGGTAGCCATTTTCGATAAGCATAGGTGAGCCCATAACGTAACGAACTTGTGTTTTTGTCATGCCAAACTTGAGCTGATCGACAGCTTCCTGTTCAACATAGTTACCCTGATTGATGTCAATTCGATAAACCAACTTCTCTAATAGAGAGCAACCGGTCAACATTGTTAGTGCAAGTGGAACTGCAACTAACCACTTTTTAATTCGCATAGTTTGAGATCTTTCTTCGCTAAAATACTGCCTGATAATAAACAAGCTCCAGCAAGAAGTAAAAAGCTCCTTGCGCTTTGAGCTTGTTATGACTGGCAATTTTGAATTAAGTTGCAAAATTGCCAAGAATTTTCGGTAAATTATCAGAAAGTTGCTGAATATGTAACCTATGCTGCGATTAATAACTCTTTTGCATTGGCAAGCGTCGATTCGGTAATCTGGCTGCCACCAAGCAGTCGAGCAAGCTCTGAAACGCGTTGTTGCTCATCAAGCGTGTGCATTTGAGTCTCGGTTTTACCTGATTTCGTGTTCTTCGCTACAAAAAGTTGTTGGTGACCGCAACCGGCAACTTGAGGTAAGTGAGTCACGCACATAACTTGTGTCGATTCGCCCAGCTTACGTAGCATTTTTCCGACAACCGCAGCGGTTGGTCCACTGATACCCACATCGACTTCATCGAAAATCAGGCTTGGTGTATCCACTTTTTGCGCTGTGATCACCTGAATCGCTAATGAGATTCGTGATAACTCACCACCAGAGGCCACTTTCGCAATCGGCTGCATCGGTTGGCCTGGGTTGGTCGAAACAATGAAGGTCACGTTATCCATACCCAATGGAGAAGGGTGTGTGTTGGTGTTGTTCACTTCAATGGCAAACTGCGCTTTTTCCATGCTCAGTTCGTGCATGCTTTGCGTGATCAGCTTGTTGAGCTCTTTTGCGTAACGAGTTCGAGATTTATGAAGCTTCTCTGATTTAGCAACGAACGATTGGTATTGGTTTTCCACCTCGTTTGCCAGTTCTTCTAATTTTTCATCAGAGCAATCAAGCGCTTCAACTTGTTGTAGTAAGTCTTGATGGTGCTTATACAGCTCTTCAGGTAACACGTGGTGTTTACGAGACATCGACATCACTTTAGAGAAACGCTCCTCAACGTAAGCCATACGACCGGGATCAACATCAATGCTGTCTAGGTATGTTCTTAACTCGTTGTTGGTTTCTTCAATCTGAATAATGGCTTCGGAAAGCAAGTTTGGTAACTCGGCTAATCTTTCATCTAGCTCAGCTAGCTGAATTAAGGAGTTATTGGCCGATTGCAGAATACCAAGCGCATTAACTTCTTCGCCTTCATAAATAAGCTCGATAGCTTGCTGACAGGTTGTGGCCAGTTCTCCGCTATTGGAGAGGCGCTTATGCTCTTGTTCGAGGTCTTCATATTCTTCCTCCCCAATAGACAGCTCATTTAACTCTTTGATTTGGTATTCAAGAAGTTGTTTTTGAGCTTGGTTTTGCTGGCTATTCTCACGTAACTCTTTTAAGTGGTTATCCGCTTGTCGCCATGCTTGGTAAGCATTACGTGTCGATTTCAATAGGTTCAAGTGGCCTGCGTATTGATCAAGCATGGCCATTTGATAATCGCTTTTCATCAACTGGTGATGCGCGTGTTGACCATGGATGTTGATCAACAGTTGTCCAAGTGATTTCAATTGCGAAAGAGGGACAGGGCTACCGTTGATGAATGCACGAGAACGACCTTCTTTTGAGATGGTTCTGCGCAGGATGCACTCACTGCCATCAAGCAATTCGTTGTCTTCTAACCAGCGGGTTGCATGCAGATTGTTCTCAAGTAAAAAAGCGGCACTGACTTCGGTTTTTTCTTCACCTTGTCGAACCATTCCTGCATCGGATCTTCCCCCAAGACATAAGCCTAAAGCATCGATAGCGATAGATTTACCCGCACCAGTTTCCCCGGTGATTGTTGTCATGCCTTTAGATAGTTCTAGCTGTAAAGACTTAACAATAGCGAAATTATTAACACTTAAATGAGCCAGCATTTTTATTTACCTGTATAACTGAACAATACTGTGTATAAGTTCAGTATATACTGTTTCTTTATACAGTAAAGTCGACAGGTGAAAATTTTTTGCGACCGTTATCAGAATTGAGGTTGTTCGTAGATCACTGAAACCGCTATAGATTCCCAACTCAGTCGTTCCTCCCTCTTGGGAGTGGAGGTATAAGGAACTGCAGAGAAGCTAGAGCCGACGGGCTTTTACTGGCAATAAAAAGGCTGACGAATGTCGTCAGCCTTTCAAATTTTCGGTTACCACTGGAGCGTTTATTCTTTTAGAACAGCTTACTCGACCAACCTAGTTTGTTACGTAGAACATGGTAGTAGTTGTAGTCTTTAGGATGGATCAACTTAAGTACATTCGGGCTTTGGTAAATGTGGATCTCATCACCAGGAGAAACAGGCAGTGAGATTTGACCATCGCAGCTCACCTCCTGAGTTCCACGGTTATCAGGCGATACGATAAGCTTAATACGACGCTTGCCATCCACCACTAATGGGCGGCTTGAAAGGGTATGCGGGAACATTGGCACGAGTGAGATAGCATTTAGGCTTGATGACAGGATAGGGCCGCCGCCGGAAAGCGAGTAGGCGGTAGAACCTGTCGGTGTTGAGACGATTAAGCCATCAGAGCGCTGTGAGAAGGCGAAGCTATCATCGATATACACTTCGAACTCGATCATGTGCGCCACTTGTCCGGGGTGCAGTACTGCCTCATTAAGTGCCGCATTGTGGCTTTTTATCTGGCCGTGACGATGAATTTCCGTTTCAAGTAAGAAGCGCTCTTCTTCCATGAACTCGCCTTTGAGAACATCAGTCAACGCGCTCTGGAAGTTTTCAGGGTTGAGATCGGTTAGGAAACCAAGATTACCTCGGTTAACACCAATCACTGAAATGTCGAAACGTGACAAGATTCTAGCGGCACCGAGCATGTTTCCGTCACCACCGACCACAATGGCGAGATCGGCGCGTTTACCTAATTCAATCAGGCTAGAAAAATGTTCTTTTGGGATGTCGTCTAAAATAGTGGCGAGTCTGTCATCAACAAACACTTGATAACCCTCAGCACTTAACCACTGATAGAGCTCTCTATGAGTCTGAATTGCTTGCTGATCTCGAGGTTTACCGATAATGGCGATGACTTCAAATGGCTTTTTCATAACGTTTCCAAACGAATTAGGCTTGAATCAAAATTCTTCATCCCCATAATAAAGGCAAGTTGAACGTCTATGCGAGTGTTTTATATCAATTTGGGGTGCAAACACGCCTGTCACTTGCATTGAAAACGAATTCTGGAGATATCATGAGCAACGAAGAAAACAAAGTAACCGAAGCAGAGCTAGATCAGATCATCGCTGAAGCTGAGAAAGTTGAAGAAGCTGAACTGAATGAAGACGCTGCTGATGAGCAGGAAGCAAAAATCGCTCAACTGGAAGCTGCACTGCTTTCTAGTGAATCTAAAGTGAAAGAGCAGCAAGATTCTGTTCTTCGCGCGAAAGCTGAAGTTGAAAACATGCGTCGCCGTAGCGAACAAGAAATTGATAAAGCGCGTAAATTCGCTTTGAACAAGTTTGCTGAAGGTCTGCTTCCTGTAATCGACAACCTAGAGCGTGCAATGCAAGCAGCAGACGCTGAAAACGAAGTGGTTAAGCCACTGTATGAAGGTGTTGAGCTAACGCACAAAACGTTCGTAGACACAGTTGCTAAGTTTGGTCTTAAAGAGATCAACCCTGAAGGTGAAGTGTTCAACCCTGAATTCCACCAAGCGATGTCTATTCAAGAAAGCCCAGATCACGAATCGAACACGGTTATGTTTGTGATGCAAAAAGGCTACGAACTAAACGGTCGTGTGGTTCGCCCAGCGATGGTTATGGTTGCTAAGTAATGACGAATTACGTTGCCAAGTGATTGACTGGTGCATTGACTGAATTAGTAGCAGCGACAAAATAAATCACTGGTTTACGTAAAATAAAAAGAGAGGCATAGGCCTCTCTTTTTTTGTGCCTATAACTTGAGAGTCCACGTAAATAAGCATCAAAACCGCATTAAGAATGTCGTTCTTTTTATTTCATTCAGATCAGCGATTTAGAGTTTTGTGTTATGAAACTTGTTGTGATTGAGTAAATGTTTTGATGTCACATTTGTGATGTTTTTGTAAATAAATACTTTTAATTGTTATCTTTATATGTAAAATCCACTGCCATATAGCGATTTTGGTCGCATATATAACTATAAAAGTACAAATTTTAAACACAACAAACTGGAGAAGAACGATGGATAAATCGCTCTCAAGTAAAATTTTTGTAGGCTTGTTCGCCGGTCTACTTATTGGTACTGCTATTCAGTACCTATTCAGCGGTATTGCTATTTTTGATACGTATCTACTTGGCGCTGCCGAAGGTGCTGGTGGTATGTTTGTATCACTTATCAAATTGCTTGTAGTTCCTCTTGTATACGTATCTATTGTTTGCGGTATTGTTGAGCTAAAAGATATTCGTTCATTTGGCCGTCTTGGTGGTAAAACCTTTGGTCTTTACATTATTAACACCATCATCGCGATTTCAGCAGCGCTAACGATTGGTCTTATTTTCCAACCAGGTGCAGGTGCGAACCTTGCGGGTACGGTTTCTGAGACAATTGCGCTTACAACAACTGAAACACCAGACATCTTCTCTCTTGTTGTTAACATCGTTCCTAGCAACCCTGTAGAAGCGTTCGCAAGCGGCGACATGCTACAAATCATCTTCATGGCAATTTTGACAGGTCTTGCTATTCAAGCGCTTGATTCTCGTGGTGGCCCAGCTATCAAGACATTCAAGATGGCTAACGAAATCATGATGAAGCTTATCGGCCTAGTAATGAGCTTGGCGCCTTACGGTGTATTTGCTCTGATGATTCAACTGGGCGCAACACTGGATGCAGACACGCTAATGTCAGTTGCTGGCTATGTGGCGCTTGTGGTTGCAATGCTTGTGTTCTGGATTTTCTTCTTCTATCCAATGATGGTTGGTTCATTCACTGGTATTTCTCCAAAGCAGTTCCTACGTGCAACTCGTGAGCAAGTTCTATTCTCACTATCTACAGCAAGTTCGAACGCAACAATCCCAGTAACAATGCGTACTCTTACTGACAAACTAAACGTATCTAAGTCAGTAGCAGGTTTCGGTGTACCACTGGGTGCAACAATGAACATGTCTGGTGTATCTATCTACATTGCACTCGCAACTATGTTCGTAGCAAACGCGTTTGGTCAGCCAATCAATACTGCTGATATCTTTACTCTAGGTCTAACTATCTTGCTACTTTCTATCGGTGCTGGTGGTGTTCCTGGTGGTGGTGTGGTTATGGTCGGTGTTCTATTGCACCAACTAGGTTTGCCACCAGAAGGTCTAGCGATTGTTGCTGCTGTTGACCGTATCTGTGACATGTTCTGTACTTCTTCTAACGTTGTTGGTGATACTGCGGTTAACACTATCGTAGCGAAATCTGAAAACGAAATCGGCGTTGAAGCTAACGAAGAAGCTGAGCTAAAGAAAGCAGAAGCATAATTCTTAATTAAGATTCGATAATTAGAAGCCCCGCTCAATGAGAGCGGGGCTTTTTTGTTTCTGATGATAAGTGCTTTGGGCTATCTGATAACTTAGCTAAAAAGATCTTTGATTGGTGTTAAGTCTCATTTTTTCTTTTTACTCGTGCCGAATTGGTCATCAGTTTTCAATCTTTAATATAGATCACATATAATAATACAATATTATTTTATTGTTCTGACAACCTACATTATGACGACATAAAGGAAACCCAATAATGAAGCTGTCTTACCTTAGCCTACTGACTGCCAGCCTTTTAGCCGCTCCCGCTCTTGCTTCTAATCACGATATTGGTCAACAGTTCAATCTTGACCCTGCAAAAGCACCAGCACAAAACTTCGATTTATCTAAATGGAAAATTAACTTACCGGAGCTGACGACTGAAGGGTCTAGAAAAGGTAAAACGCTGGAGATTGGTAAAAAGGAACTGTCGAATGTAGACACGCCTTACGTTCACCCTAAATGGTTCTACACGGATGCTGAATCTGGTGCGATGGTGTTTGTGGCTCCGAATACAGCTCCAACGACGCCAAACAGTAAAAACACGCGTAGTGAGCTAAGAGCGATGCTAGCGGATAGCTACTCTGCGCCGAGCAACAACTTCGCGATTTCAAGCCATAAGAACGCGGAAGAGTTTGGCTCTATCGGTGGCCAGATGACGGCAACACTTTCTGTTGATCAGGTGAGCACCAGCGGTAATTATAAGAAAACCGGTGCATTCTCTGTGGTTATTGGTCAAATCCATGGGTCGGATAATGAACCTCTGAAAATTGTTTACCGCAAATTGCCAGAGCATGAGCATGGTTCGTTAACGTGGAACTATGAGTTAAACCCGCCGACAGAGATGAAAAACGCGAAGGATGAAAACGGAAAGAAACTTCGTAAAGACATTCGCCATGATGTATTTGGTCAATACAATCTGAAAAAAGGCAGCTCGGACCCTGCTGATGGCATCAAGCTAGGTGAAGTGTTCTCATACGATGTGAATATCAAAGATAACATCATGCACTTAACCTTTACTAAGAATCCAAACTCAGCCGATCCTATTGTGAAGACGTATGATGTTGATTTGGCCAAGGGTAAGTATCAGGGGCATGATATCGACCTTGGTTATGGACAGGACTGGATGTACTTCAAGGCGGGCGCATACAATCAATGCAACACTAAGAAGTCGAGCTCAGCCTGTGAATGGCGTGGTATGGAAGCGGGTGATTACACTCAAGCGAGCTTCTACCAGTTAGTGCTCAACCAATAATATGGCTGAATCAGTCACCATTTGAACAATATTTAACTGATTAATATCTATTTGAAAAAGACCTTCCACATGAAGGTCTTTTTTTATGGCATCTGGAATAGGGTTGAGGTTTCAATGTGGCGACAAATGCGAGAGTTTCTCAACATTGGAGCCTTAATTGGCAAGGGATCGGTCACTTTTTACCTTTATGTAAAAAGATACGGGAAAAAATAGATTTTTTTTACTTATTCCCTTGAAAACCAGTTTGCAGCCCTTATCTATGGTGCATACGAAAGCAAATTACATTTGCACTTTAATTTTGTGTATTAGGGTTGATTCCCTGATTACCACCCCCACATATGTGGGTATAGCAAAAACTTAATAGAAAATATTTCGGAGATGGCCTGATGGGTAAAATCATTGGTATTGATTTAGGTACTACTAACTCTTGTGTTGCTGTTCTTGACGGCGACAAACCACGCGTAATTGAAAATGCTGAAGGCGAACGCACAACAGCATCAGTAATCGCATACACAGAAGGCGAAACGCTAGTTGGTCAACCTGCAAAACGTCAAGCTGTTACTAACCCTCAAAACACACTGTTCGCTATCAAGCGTCTAATCGGTCGTCGTTTTGAAGATGAAGAAGTTCAACGCGATATCGAAATCATGCCTTTCAACATTGTTAAGGCTGACAACGGTGATGCATGGGTTGAAGCGCAAGGCCAAAAAATGGCTGCTCCTCAAGTATCTGCTGAAGTTCTTAAGAAAATGAAGAAAACAGCTGAAGACTTCCTAGGCGAAGAAGTAACTGGCGCAGTAGTAACTGTTCCTGCTTACTTCAACGATGCTCAACGTCAAGCAACGAAAGATGCTGGCCGTATCGCTGGTCTAGATGTTAAACGTATCATCAACGAACCAACTGCTGCTGCTCTAGCTTACGGCCTAGACAAGCAAGGTGGTGATCGCACTATCGCTGTATACGACCTTGGTGGTGGTACATTCGATATCTCTATCATCGAAATCGATGAAGTAGAAGGCGAGAAGACTTTCGAAGTTCTTTCAACTAACGGTGACACTCACCTTGGTGGTGAAGATTTCGATAACCGCATGATCAACTACCTAGTAGATGAGTTCAAGAAAGAGCAAGGTATCGACCTTAAAGCTGATCCACTAGCAATGCAGCGTGTTAAAGAAGCAGCAGAAAAAGCGAAAATCGAGCTTTCTTCTACTACTCAAACTGACGTAAACCTACCTTACGTTACTGCTGATGCGACTGGTCCTAAGCACATGAACATCAAAGTGACTCGTGCGAAGCTTGAGTCTCTAGTTGAAGACCTAGTTCAACGTTCTCTTGAGCCACTAAAAGTTGCTCTAGCGGATGCTGACCTATCTGTAGGCGAAATCACTGACGTTATCCTAGTTGGTGGTCAAACTCGTATGCCTATGGTTCAAGCTAAAGTAACTGAATTCTTCGGTAAAGAGCCACGTAAAGACGTGAACCCTGACGAAGCTGTTGCAATGGGTGCTGCTGTTCAAGGTGGTGTACTAGCGGGTGACGTTAAAGACGTTCTACTACTAGACGTTACTCCTCTATCTTTCGGTATCGAAACGATGGGCGGCGTGATGACTAAGCTTATCGAGAAAAACACAACTATCCCTACTAAAGCGGATCAAGTGTTCTCTACAGCTGAAGACAACCAAAACGCAGTAACTATCCACGTTCTTCAAGGTGAGCGTAAGCAAGCGACTTACAACAAGTCTCTTGGTCAGTTCAACCTAGAAGGTATCCAACCAGCACCACGTGGCATGCCACAAATCGAAGTAACATTCGACCTAGATGCTGATGGTATCCTGAACGTATCTGCTAAAGATAAAGCAACAGGTAAAGAGCAGAAGATCACTATCCAAGCATCAGGCGGCCTGTCTGAGGAAGAGATCGAAGCAATGGTACAAGAAGCAGAAGCTAACAAAGAAGCGGACAAAAAGTTCGAAGAGCTAGTAACTGCACGTAACCAAGCTGACCAAATGATTCACGGCACTAAGAAGCAAGTAGAAGAAGCTGGTGAAGCTTTACCTGCAGACGAGAAAGCTAAAATCGAAGCGGCTATCACTGCACTAGAAGAAGTTAAGTCTGGTAACGATAAAGAAGCTATCGACGCTAAAGTTCAAGAACTTATGCAAGCAGCTCAAAAGCTAATGGAAATTGCTCAACAGAAAGCTCAAGCTGAACAAGCTGGTGCTGACGCTGGTGAACAACCTAAGCAAGACGACGATGTTGTAGACGCTGAGTTTGAAGAAGTTAAAGAAGACAAAAAATAATTTCGTCGCAGAGTAGCCTGATTTCGTTATCGGAAGTGTCCACCTACTAACGTAGGCTCCGCGCTTCCACTTAGGACTCAAGCTATCTGCTTAGAAATTTGTCTCAAAGACTTATTATTGCGGGCGTCAGAGGTAACTCTCACGCCCGTAAATTTGTATTTAGACTTGTCGATCTAGATAATAGCTTTATTCGGCATTTCAGCCGGCAGAACTTTTATCTAGATTGATACACAGACTACTGAAGTGATCATTCGGTAGTAGCAATTATTTTGGTGACCTAGAACATGTCAAAACGTGATTTTTACGAAGTATTAGGCGTAAGCCGCGATGCATCAGAGCGCGATATTAAAAAAGCGTACAAACGCTTAGCGATGAAATTCCACCCGGACCGTAACCAGGGTGATGAGACCGCAGCAGATAAGTTTAAAGAAGTAAAAGTAGCGTACGAGATCCTAACCGATTCTCAAAAGAAAGCAGCTTACGACCAATACGGTCATGCAGCCTTTGAACAAGGTGGCATGGGCGGCGGCGGTGGTTTCGGCGGCGGTGGCCAAGGTGACTTCGGCGATATCTTCGGTGACGTATTTGGCGACATCTTCGGCGGCGGTCGTCGTGGTGGCGGTCAACAGCGTGCACAACGTGGTTCAGATCTACGTTACAACATGGAACTTTCTCTAGAAGAAGCGGTTCGTGGTGTTTCTAAAGAAATCGAAGTACCAACACTTGTAGAGTGTGATACGTGTGACGGCAGCGGCGCGAAAGCGGGTTCTTCTGCACAAACGTGTGGCACTTGTCATGGCCACGGCCAAGTACAAATGCGCCAAGGTTTCTTTGCGGTTCAACAGACTTGTCCTACTTGTAACGGTAAAGGCAAGATCATCAAAGACCCATGTAACTCATGTCATGGTCAAGGTCGCAAACAGAAGACGAAAACACTTAACGTTAAGATCCCTGCTGGTGTTGATACTGGCGATCGTATTCGTCTATCAGGCGAAGGCGAAGCGGGAGAGCAAGGCGCTCCAGCTGGCGATCTGTACGTACAAGTACACGTAAAAGAGCACAACATCTTTGAGCGTGACGGCAACAACCTTTACTGTGAGGTTCCAGTAAGCTTCTCAATGGCTGCTTTAGGCGGTGAAGTTGAAGTTCCAACACTGGATGGTCGTGTAAACCTTAAAGTGCCAGAAGAAACACAAACGGGCCGTATGTTCCGTATGCGTGGCAAAGGCGTGAAAGGCGTTCGTGGCGGCGGTGTGGGTGACCTAATCGTTAAGCTAGTGGTTGAGACTCCAGTTAAGCTAAGCTCTCGCCAAAAAGAACTACTGCGTGAATTCGAAGAAACATGTTGTGGTGAAGCGGCAAGCAAGCATAAGCCAAAGTCTGAAGGTTTCTTTAGCGGCGTTAAAAACTTCTTCGATGACCTAACTAAGTAATTAGATTGTTGATACTTTAAGTTGTTGATAAAATTAAAAAACCTGCTCATGTAGCAGGTTTTTTTTGTATCTCAAACCTGGTTCTTTCTCTTTCTCTTTCTCTTTCTCTTCACCTGAAACCCTCATCACACTACATCCAGCAGGCTTCTGGGTATTCGACATTAGCACTGTCGAGAGTGAGCACTTTATGGTTTTGTCCATCGAAGCAGTTGTCTTTATCTTGACCTACTCCCGACTGAGGTGTTGCTGTAATCGTATAGGCAGCAGAAGCCGAACTGGTGACACTGAAAACAAAACGACTCGCTTCGGTATCGCAGATCAAACAATCGCTTCCCGAAACAATACCACTCCAGTCATAACCGCTGTCATAGGCTGCTTCTAGTTCTAATTGAATTCGAGCTATGTCAGCGAGTGCGCTAGTTCGATGTCCAGTCACTACGTGGTTGGTATAGCTCGGATAGGCGATAGCCCCCAAAATCCCAATTATGGCAACCACAATCAATAACTCGATCAATGTCATCCCTTTTACGCGCGTGTTGTTGCTGTTGCATTTATTTTTTCGAATCATCACGAGGACTTCCTTTTCACTTATCTGGCTATTTTTCCTTAGTGTTAGCATGTGCGCAAGGTTGAGTACGGTTGCTCAAGTTATTACATAGGAATTTGGGAAATGACTCGCGGGTTTACGCTATTAGAGCTGCTGATTACTGTAGTGGTGCTTTCAGTGCTACTGGCTGCGGCTGCCCCTAGTTTTAGTTCTTTGTTGGCTTCTTCTAAACTGCAGCGCTTAGCCCCTGAGGTTCATAGTTTTCTTATTACTGCCCGATCAGAAGCGGTCACTCGTAACCAAGAGCTTTATGTTTTGTTCTTGGTTTCAGGTGCCTTAGGTGGAACCGAAAGTTCTGATGGTGATTGGGATATGGTGTTGAGCAGTTCAACATTTTACGTTTCTGATAATGTACTTATGCATCTTGATGGTTCGGCATATAGAGGTATAAAAGTAGACTTTAATTTCTCCAATAGTACTTCAATTGCGATCGATAACGTCAGGGGACGTTTTCGAGACGGTAATGTTTCACTCGCCTCCACGAATGCGCTGTCGGATGTACTTTCAATCATCGCATCGAAAACGACAGGGCGGATCCGAATTTGCAGCAGTGACCCAAACAGCGATGGGCGCAATAGCATAGGTCATTATGGTTATGAGATCTGTGGCTAGGAGTGTTCAAGGTAGTACCTTGGTCGAAATGTTAGTGGCCTCTGTGATCGGTGTGATTGTTATCGGTACTATCGGCTCGGTATTTGTTACCAACCAACGTTTGAGTTCAGAAAAGAGCTTGGAGCTGCTCTTATCTCAGAACCTATTCGCTACTACTCAAATGATGAAAGAGGAGCTCTGGCGAGCCGGTTATGATGCAGACTCTGGACAATCAGTGAAGCTATCGGGCGCTGCCAATACGATTTATACCTTTCAATCCAGTGCCAGTGAATCTTACGTTGGTTTTGTTTATCGACAAAACAGCGCATCTTCGGCCTATCGAAACATTGTCTATCAATTTAAGGGTAATAAGCTGAACTATTGCCAAGAAGAATCTTCTTATTTATTAGATATCACTCAGATTACGTCATCTGGTTTGGGAGCAATGACATGTGAAAGTTTGTTTTTCGAAAAGCAAATAGAAGTAGAACTTTTTTTGGTTTCTGTAACTGAGTTATCTAACAGTCTGGCAACCTCGCAAAGAGTCGATATCGCTCTAGAAGCTTCTCTTGTGAATGCAGATGAAAGTCAGAGAGTAGTGACTTCAGTGGTACAAAGGAATTGGCAATGATGCGATTAAAGCAAAATGGAGCGGTAACACTACTTCTAGTCAGTATTCTATTGATTGGTGTGCTGATCGTTTCTCTTGGTAGCTTTAAAACCACTTTTTACCAAATAAAGCGTGCTCAAAACGAGGTTCAAGCTCGCAAAGAACATTGGACCGCCGAGGGGGGATTGGAGTGTGGTCTAAGCGTTATTATTGAAAACAGCAGTACCGCGATCCCAGGTGATCTCCTGGATTCCTGTAGCAACAAGCTTTCTTCATTAGATAAATCATCCGATAACGCTAATATCCTTGTCTCAACCGCCAACAGAACATCGATTAATAAAGAAATTCGATTTTCTAATGATTCGGGTTTGGGGGCCATACAAGCAATATCGGCTCTCGAAATTATTTCCGAGGACATCATGGATATCGACCCTGAACTCAGTGAAACCAGTAACAACGGTGTATATGAGTGTGTGGCAGTTCGGTTTTTCGACTCTGTTATACACACCAAAGGTACAGGGGGGAGCTTAACCACCGTTTCTAATCCTGAGAATGCACCTGCAGATTTTAGCGCTTGTAAAGATGCGGTAACTGACTTGAGTGAGAGCGCAACGATTACCGCATCGGGTAGTGATCCTAGCGGTGCTTTTATGAGTGATTACGTTCATGACACCAATCTAAATGGTTTCGAAAACTACTTCGGGGTAAAGAAAACAACGGACAATATCAACGCCCTTAAAAGTAATGAATATGAGGTAATAAACCTATTAGAGACGGATTCTCACGGGAATACCGTGCATGTAGATTTCGATTCAAACACAAATAAATACGTGGGCAAGGAGTGCAGTACTCGAATCAATGATGCCTTTTCAGCTGGTAAAACTAAGGTGTGGGTCATTGGGGACTGTGTAGTTTGGCACCCAGCCATTAATATTGTGGATAGTGCAGGAACGATCACACCACGATCTTTAGTGGTCGAAAATGGGATTTTCGCAAATGGAAACGCCAGTGTACTTGATGGTGCTTTTTATCACTTGAATGACATGAGTGTCTTCAAGGACGCTTCAGGTGCTGAAAACAACACGGACTTTCTTGCTGATAGTTGGGATAAGTTACCAGCAACGATGGATTACTCTTTATTGGTTAAAGAAAATAGTACCTATATAGCTAACGCTTCCTTCTTCCCTAAAGGAGGCATATTTTTGGATTCAATCGGGGGGCTTTCTACGATTAAAGGCTCGATGAATCTAGATTATCGAGGAGAATACAACCCGCATGATGAACCTGTCGAAATACAGTGGAAAAAGGGCTCATGGAGTGATTTCTAACCAGCGTGGTTTTAGTTTACTTGAAGTACTTATCTCTTTTCTACTGGTGGGCGTGGCCGCGTTAGGCATGGTCAAGCTGCAGACCTACACTGAGCAGAAAGCCGACTATGCGATTCAGAGTATCGAAGCGCTGCATTTTGCTGAAAGGCAGATGGAGTATTATCGAACTCGGGCGTCTAATGCGAGTGGGGCGGTAGGTTTAATTCCTTTTTCAGAACTAAATCAGGCGAGTCATTGTCTCAACACAGCAAGTTCAGATCCTTTATCCGGTTTGTCGGGGTCTGCCTATGCCATGACTTGTGAAGTGACTAATGCAAACGGTGCTCTGTCTAGCGCATTAAAAAGCATTACTGTCACAATTGCATGGCAAGATCGTATGAACCACGCACAAAGTATTTACCTCGAAACTATGCTCTCCAAATACAGTGAATTTGATTGATCTATTAAGCAAACGTTTACTGCATGCCAAGGCCTACGCATCCCCTTTACTGATAGTTTTCACTCCTCGGACATTGTTTACGTGCCAGTTAAAACTCTGTATATGGAATGGTGTTTTTTGTGTTTTTATATTGTTGCTGTTGTACAGTATTTTTGCAAAATATGTCTCCATTTATGGAAAATGATGTGGAACCTTGTGCTTTTTAACAGCGACTTTAATAGAATATGTGCTGTACCAATAGGCCGTGGTCAAAACTTATATTAGGCCTAAACAAAACAACATCACATATGGAGTTACAATGAGTAACCAAGCCGTAAAAAAAGCACCATCGACTGAGAAGATCAGTGGTATGGACCGCTTTCTAAACTTCATTGAACGCGCCGGCAACAAAATTCCAGATCCAGCAATCCTGTTCTTCTGGGCTCTAGTTATTGTATGGGTAGCATCTGCACTTTTATCGAATCTTTCATTCGACTTAATCAACCCTCAAACGGGTGCTGCTCTTGAAGTAAACAACCTACTAACTGGTGAAGCGCTTGCTAGCTTCCTAGCGAATATGGTTACCACATTCACAGGCTTCGCACCTCTAGGCATCGTACTTGTTGCTATGCTAGGTGTTGGCGTTGCAGACTCTTCAGGCTTCATTACGACTGGCCTTAAGAAGATGCTTAACTTCACGCCAGCTAAGCTACTAACGCCGATGCTAATCTTGGTTGCTATCGTGTCTCACACAGCAGCTGATGCAGGTTACGTTCTAGTAATCCCTCTTGGCGGTATCATCTTCCACGCTGCGGGTCGTCACCCTCTAGCGGGTATTGCAGCAGCGTTTGCTGGTGTATCAGGTGGTTTCTCAGCGAACTTTATCCCTTCAGGTATTGATCCGCTACTAGCTGGTTTCACTCAAACAGCGGCAAACGTTCTTGACCCTGCATATGTGATCAACCCTCTAGCGAACATCTTCTTTACTGGTTTGTCTTCAATTCTAATTGTGGCAATTGGTTGGTACGTTACAGAGAAAATTATCGAGCCTCGTCTTGCTAATACGCCTGTAGATGAAGATGCAGAACAAGCACCTGATCTAGGTACGTTCACAGCCATTGAATCTAAAGCATTCAAATTCGCTGGTTGGGCAATGGTTGCCGGTATTGGTCTGCTTATCGCGGCTCTAATGCCTGAAAACTCAGCACTTCGTTCACCTGAAGGCGAATTAACGGCGTTCTCAGCACCAGTAATGAAGTCTATCGTTCCTCTGATCTTCATCCTGTTTATTATTCCGGGTATCGTCTACGGCCGTGTAGCGGGTACATTCAAGAATAGTAATGATGTTATCAAAGCAATGTCTGAGACGATGGCAACGATGGGCGCATACATTGTAATGTCGTTCTTCTGTGCTCAGTTCCTATCTGCATTCGCTCAATCAAACATCGGTACTATGCTGGCACTTTACGGTGCTGAAGGCTTGAAAGCGATGGACCTTCCAGGTGAAGCAACGGTTGTTGGTATGATTCTACTAACGGCTGCAGTTAACCTTCTTGTTGGTTCTGCTTCAGCTAAGTGGGCACTGATTGGTCCTATCCTAGTTCCAATGCTAATGGTTGTGGGTATCTCTCCTGAGCTATCTCAAGCGGCTTACCGTGTAGGTGACTCAGTGTCTAACATCATCTCTCCACTAATGGTGTTCTTCCCACTGGTTGTTGTTTACTGTCAGCGCTACGTTAAGTCGACAGGTATCGGTACTCTAGCTTCTCTAATGATGCCATTCTCGATTGCGATGTTAATCGGTTGGTCTATCTTCTTGCTAGCTTACTGGGCTCTTGGTATCCCACTAGGTATCCAAGCACCTTACACTTACACAATGTAAGATTGAACTAAGCAAAACTAAGCTTTATTCATTGCTAAGCCCGCACCGAAATGTGCGGGCTTTTTTTCGCTATTTTTTCCGTTTTTTATATCCAAGGTTTTTATATCCAAAACTTTCTATATCCAAAACTTTTTATATTCAAAATAAAGGCACTCAGCTTATACTCCGGATTACGGCTAATTGTTGGCCGGTAAATTTAGGAAATCCAAGCCACATGAAAATTCTGCTTTTAGTAGGGTTAATTGTTTTAAATGGTCTGTTTGCCATGTCTGAGATTGCATTGGTAGCAGCAAAAAATAGTCGGCTGAAACGCTTAGCCGAAAAACACCGCTCCGCTCAGGTTGCTCTTGATCTCAAAGAAAACCCAACCCGCTTCCTCTCTACAATCCAAATCGGTATCACGGTAATCGGCCTACTCAGCGGGATTGTGGGTGAGGCGACGCTATCGGCTCCACTAGCCGTTCAACTTGAACTGTGGGGACTAGACCCAACACAAGCGAACATCTTGTCTACTGCGGTTGTGGTGGTAGGTATTACTTATTTCGCTATCGTTGTCGGTGAGTTGGTACCAAAGCGTTTTGCTCAGTCTCAAGCTGAAAACATTGCTGCGTTAGTCGCGCTGCCAATCTTCTGGTTATCTAAAATCGCGACGCCGTTTGTGTTTGCGTTGTCGGCTTCAACGGAAGGTATTCTTAAGTTGATGGGCCGAGGCGGTGAAGAAGATAGCGTTACCGAAGATGATATCCATGCACTTGTGAAAGAGGGCTCAGAATCGGGTGTGATTGAACGCGGCGAACAAGAGATGATTCGTAATATCTTGCAGCTTGATGATCGTCTTGTGAGCTCATTGATGACTCCGCGTCGAGACATCGACTTTCTGGATGTCGACCAACCCGTTGAGCAGATATTAAAGAAACTGCGTTCATCAAAACACAGTGTGTTTCCATTGTGCCAAGATCACCTCAATAAAGTGGTGGGTACAGTGTCAGCCAAAGCCTTGCTGAATCAGGCGGGCAATCTAAGCATTCAAGTGATCATGGGGCTGTCTCGCTCGCCGATCTATGTTCCAGAATCGATGAAAGCTCTGCGTCTACTTGGCTACTTTAAAGAGTCGGGCACCGAGATGGCATTCATTGTCGACGAGTATGGCGATGTTCAAGGTCTTGTGACTCATTACGATATTCTTGAGGCGATTGCTGGCGAGCTATCGAATAATCCGAACGATCTTTGGACCGAGCAAGTGGAAGACGGTTTGTTGGTGGATGGATTGATTCCTATCAGTGAACTGAAAAACCGTTTAGAGCTATCGGATTTTGAGGGCGAAAGCGAGAGCTTCCAAACGCTGAATGGCCTTGTGACATGGTTAATAGGGCGCTTACCGGATGCAGGCGAAGTTGTTCAATACCAGCAGTGGCAGTTTGAAATTATCTCTGTTGAGAACAATCGCATTGTGAGTATCAAAGCGACGCCAATAGCCGATGACATAGAAGACGCTAATAGCTAACAGTTCGACCAACCAGCAAGCGGCAATGGTTCATTGTCTGTTGTTGTCTATTACCTCTTTATTGTTCATTATCTCTAAGATTAGGTATGATTCACCGCATACCTATTTTCGTTTTTATCCTTTGTTTCTGGAGTTCCCTTTGTCAGACCATCAATTCACCCCTCAAGATGAAATCTTCATGCGACGCGCCATTGAGGTAGCTAAGCAAGCAGAGAGCGAGGGAGAGGTTCCTGTTGGTGCAGTATTAGTAAAAGGTGGGGAGATTATCTCTGAAGGATGGAACCGTTCGATTGGCAGCCACGATGCTACGGCACACGCAGAAATTGAAACCTTGCGTAAAGCCGGTCAAACCTTAGAAAACTATCGGCTACTCGATACCACTTTATACGTTACGCTAGAGCCTTGCCCAATGTGCGCAGGTGCCTTGCTACACAGCCGAGTAAAGCGCATTGTGTTTGGTGCTCCAGACTTAAAAGCAGGCGCTGCAGGTACAGTGTTGAATTTGTTTGAAAGCCAAGCCTCATACCACTATGCCGACGTTGAACATGGTTTGTTAGAGGAAGAGTGCCGTGAGCAATTACAAGCGTTTTTCAAGCGTCGTAGAAAAGAGATAAAAGAGAAGCGAAAGCAAGAACGTCTGTTGGAAGAGCAGCGTTTAGAAGCAGAGATGAAGGCTGGCAATAAGAAATAGCAGCGTACTTTCGGCACTCTCTATCGCAAGAGTGCCAAGCAAACTGACTGAGTAACTACATTTACTCAGCAATCATCTGCATGAAAGCGCGATTGCGCCAAATGATCTTCTTCTTATTATTTGAAAGCATACGCTTACGACGGTTTGCAGCAACGGTCTTATCAAGGCGTTTCGATTTCAGTTTCTTCATCATTTCAATGATTTCCTATTTGCCGTCTGACTTTTTAGTTTGGACTAACGATTTAATTATAGTGTTATTCGTTTATTTGGCCTGTCGCGCGCTTGGCTTAAATAGAAGAGCAGTTCTAGTCTAAAGCCAGCATTGCAGTGCAACAGAGCATAATCTTGATTGTGGTGTGCCGTTATAAGGTTCGATTGTTACTGCAATATGACACTCTAGATCTCATCATCATTTTCTTGCCTGCTTCCCTTATCCCTTAGTGACGAAAGAAGAGTCGAAAAAAGACAATAAAAAAGAGCAATGCTAGATGGCATTGCTCTTTTGGGTTTTACTGTGAAGGCTCAGAACTGCTTACTGTCGATTCAGCAGCGCTAATGCTTGATTCAGCACTAGAAGTCTCTAAAGGTGGGATGACAATCAAACCCTCAAGACTCTCTTCTTGTTCTTTATTACGCTTATTTACATGGCCGATGATGCTTTGGTAATAACGGCGAATGTTCTCAACGTAATTTCTAGCTTCATCACCACGCGCATAGCCGTAGCGAGTTTGGCTGTAGTACTTCTTCTGTCTTAACAGAGGCAGTCTGTCTTTCACATCGCCCCAAGCATCGGGATCGCCACCTTGTGCCTTCGTGAGGCGACGCGCGTCCATCATGTGCCCGTAACCGACATTGTATGAAGCAAGTGCAAACCAGATCTTTTCGTGTTGAGTGATTGAATCTGGTACTCGGTTCACGATACGACGCAGGTACTCAACACCGCCTTGTACCGACTGGTTCGGGTCGAGACGGTTGGTTACCCCAACACTCTTCGCGGTGGGCAGTGTCAACATCATCATGCCACGAACACCCGTTGGTGAGCGCGCAACAGGGTTCCAGTGTGATTCTTGGTAGGCCAAAGCGGCAATCAAGCGCCAATCAAATTCTTGAGAGTACCTTTGAAATAGCGGCGACCATTTTGGCAACTTGCTGTCCAGTGCGCGGATAAAGGCACGAGTATCAACGTAGTCAAAGGTACCAATGTGGCCGATGTACTTCTCTTCGAGTGATGCGAGCTCACCAGATTGTTTTAGGTTGCCGAAGAATTCAATCAGTAAAGCATACAGGCTTTCGTCTTCAGATTTCTGTAAGTACCAAGAGATAGGTTGGTCTTCTGTTAGCTCAAAAGCGAGAGCGACCTCTGGATACAAACGTTGCGCCAATGAAAGCTCAATTGAATCTGCAACGGTAAACAGTCGCTCTCCTGTCGAGACTTCTTTTAGTAGGTCGTTGACGTCCGCATTACCGACCGCATCGTAGGTAAAGTCATCATGTGTGTTCTGTAGCTGTTTTAGTGTTGGCTCGAAGTGTGAGTCTTTTACTACAACTAAAGAGGGGGTCAGTGTTTCGCTTGATGACGCCTCTTCTGATTCAGCTTGTGCTTTTACAAACTCAGCCTGACGCTCATTCTCAAAATTGATCAATTGCTCAAGGTTTCTTGGGCGCCATTGGCCCTTTTTGTACACGACCTGTTGGCTTACATAGTAATAAGCAGGTGCGGCGCGATAAGCTCGTGTCAGTTTGTTGTTTTGCGTTAAGCCGGTCGCGATAAGATCGATTTCGCCTTTCTGCAGTGCAGGGAACAAGCCAGACAAACGGTAAGCGGGTTTAACCTCAAGCTTTACACCAAGCTCCTGCGCAAATTCACGAGCTAATTCGTAATCCAAGCCAGCAGGACCATCAGGACCGATGTAATAAGAGAGTTGGTTATTCAAGGTGCCGACACGAAGAACGCCACGGTCTCGTATCTGCTCAAGAACACTTTTAGGTTCAGATTCAATCTGGCATCCCGCTAACCCAAACAGAGCGATAGCGATCAGAAGGAATTTAGACGAAAAGATGAGCGTAAATTTAGGCATCAAAATGAAATCTCAAAAAGTAGAAGCTCCTTTATACCAAACCCCGCAAGGCTGGCAAAGCAGGTTTAATTAAACAGTTGTAAAAGTGGTGATAAATGCAGCAAAAGTACCATTTACGCAGAAAGATAAAAAAAATCACGCAAACGGTTGCTTTTGGTGTTACGTCACAAAAAGAAATGCTTTATAATGCGCTCGCATTGAAGAGGTGGGATCGGCATAGGTTTTTAAACCTTCGGGAATAGCTTCGAAGAAAACAGTTAGGTTTTTCCTTTAACCCACTGAATTTATTCCAATACTACCTTAATTAACTGCATAAGAGACGTAAGCACATGAGAATTTTGCGTGGCTCCCCAGCTCTATCTGAGTTTCGTGTTAACAAGCTTTTAGAGCTTTGTCGTGAATTAAGCTTACCTGTAACAGGTATTTACGCTGAGTTTGCCCACTTTGCTGATCTAACGGCAGACCTAGATGAGTCTGAAGTTGAGAAGCTAGAAAAGCTACTGACTTACGGTCCAACGATTGAAGAGCATGAACCTGAAGGTTTACTGCTGCTTGCAACGCCACGCCCAGGCACTATCTCGCCTTGGTCTTCAAAATCAACAGATATCGCACACAACTGCGGACTGGCTAAAGTGTCACGTCTAGAGCGCGGTACTGCTTTCTACATTGAAACCTCTGCTGAACTTTCTGAACTTCAACTTGTTGAGCTGAAAGCAATCCTGCACGACCGTATGATGGAAGTGGTTTTCACTGACTTCGAATCAGCGGCGGCACTATTTACCGTTGCTGAGCCTGCTCCTTATGCGGAAGTTGACCTACTAACTGGTGGACGTAAAGCGCTTGAAAAAGCAAACGTTACCCTAGGTCTTGCACTTGCAGAAGATGAGATTGATTACCTTCTTGAAAGCTTCACTGAGAAGCTAGGTCGTAACCCGACGGACATCGAGCTAATGATGTTTGCACAAGCGAACTCAGAGCACTGTCGTCATAAGATCTTTAACGCTGATTGGACTATCGATGGCGTTAAGCAAGAAAAATCATTGTTCAAGATGATTAAGAACACCTTTGAAACGACACCAGAACATGTTCTGTCTGCTTATAAAGATAACGCAGCGGTAATGACAGGTTCTGAAGTTGGTCGTTTCTTCCCAGATCCAGAAACTCGCCAGTACAGCTACCACCAAGAAAAAACACACATCTTGATGAAAGTTGAAACGCACAACCACCCAACGGCAATCTCACCGTGGCCAGGCGCATCGACAGGTTCAGGCGGTGAAATCCGTGATGAAGGCGCAACCGGTATTGGTGGTAAGCCAAAAGCGGGTCTTGTTGCTTTCTCTGTATCTAACCTTAAGATCCCGAACTTCGTTCAACCTTGGGAAACTGACTTTGGTAAGCCAAGCCGTATCGTTACTGCTCTGGATATCATGCTTGAAGGTCCTCTTGGTGGCGCGGCATTCAACAACGAATTTGGTCGTCCAAACCTACTTGGCTACTTCCGTACTTACGAAGAGAAAGTAAACTCTCACGCAGGTGAAGAAGTGCGTGGTTACCACAAACCAATCATGCTAGCTGGTGGTCTTGGCAACATCCGTGATGAGCACGTTCAGAAGAAAGAGATCCCGGTAGGTGCAAGCCTAATCGTTCTAGGTGGTCCTGCGATGAACATCGGCCTTGGCGGCGGTGCGGCATCTTCAATGGATTCTGGTTCTTCTTCTGAAGATCTTGATTTCGCTTCTGTACAACGTGAAAACCCAGAGATGGAGCGTCGTTGTCAGGAAGTTATCGACCGTTGTTGGCAGCTTGGTGATGCGAACCCAATCGCATTTATCCACGATGTGGGCGCGGGCGGTATCTCGAATGCTCTTCCTGAGCTAGTCGACGATGGCGAGCGTGGCGGTATCTTTAATCTACGTGACGTGCCAAACGATGAGCCGGGCATGAGCCCACTTGAGATCTGGTGTAACGAATCTCAAGAGCGTTATGTAATGGCGGTTGCTGATAAAGACATGGCAACGTTCGACGCGATTTGTAAGCGTGAACGTGCACCGTACGCAGTGGTTGGTAAAGCAACTGAAGAACGTGATCTGAAATTAGAAGATTCACACTTCGACAACACGCCAATCGACATGCCAATGGACATCCTATTAGGTAAAACACCTAAGATGCACCGTGACGCGAAAACGCTAAAAGCTAACAACCCTGCGATTGACCGTTCTGGCATCGAGATGAACGAAGCGGTTGACCGTGTTCTTCGCTTGCCAACAGTCGCTGAGAAAACATTCCTTATCACCATCGGTGACCGCTCGGTAACAGGCCTTGTAGCTCGTGACCAAATGGTTGGTCCATGGCAGGTTCCTGTTGCTAACTGCGCAGTAACAGCGGCAAGCTACGACTCTTACCACGGTGAGGCTATGTCTCTTGGTGAGCGTACGCCAGTGGCACTTCTAGACTTCGGCGCATCGGCTCGTCTAGCGGTTGGTGAAGCAATTACTAACATCGCAGCGACCAACATCGGCGATATCAAACACATTAAACTGTCGGCTAACTGGATGTCTCCAGCAGGTCACCCAGGTGAAGATGCAGGTCTTTACGAAGCGGTTAAAGCGGTTGGTGAAGAACTATGTCCAGCTCTGGGTCTAACTATCCCAGTGGGTAAAGACTCAATGTCGATGAAGACTAAGTGGGAAGAGAATGGCGAGCAGAAAGAAGTAACGTCTCCGCTATCTCTTGTTATCACTGCGTTTGCACGTGTTGAAGATGTTCGTAAGACGATTACTCCTCAGCTTCGCACCCCTGATAACCTTGAAGGACTAGGTAATACAAGCCTAGTTCTTATCGACCTAGGTAACGGCAAAAACCGTATGGGTGCAACAGCACTTGCACAGGTTTACAAGCAGCTTGGTGACAAGCCAGCAGACGTAGACAACGCAGCGCAACTAAAAGGTTTCTACGAAGGCGTTCAAGCACTTGTAGCGAACGACCAAGTTGTCGCTTACCACGATAAAGGCGATGGTGGTCTATTCGTAACGCTAGCAGAAATGGCATTCGCAGGTCACTGTGGTGTTAATGCAAACATTGAAGCGTTAGGTGAAGACACGCTAGCAGCACTGTTCAACGAAGAGCTAGGTGCAGTAATCCAAGTCCGTAACGACGACCTAGACGCAGTACTTTCTACTCTTGCAGCTAACGGTCTAGAAGCATGTTCTCATGTGATTGGCAGCGTTGTTGGTGAAGGGGAAGCATCAGATGAACTAGTGATTAAGTCTGGCGAGTCTGTAGTGATTGAACGTAACCGTACTGAACTACGTACTATCTGGGCTGAGACAACGCACAAGATGCAAGGTCTGCGTGATAACCCAGTATGTGCTGACCAAGAACACGAAGCGAAGAAAGACAACTCGGACCCAGGTCTGAACGTGAAACTGAGCTTTGACGTAAACGAAGACATCGCAGCACCGTTCATCAACACAGGTGCTAAGCCTAAGATGGCGATTCTACGTGAGCAGGGTGTTAACTCTCACGTTGAAATGGCAGCAGCATTCGACCGTGCAGGCTTCGAAGCAACTGATATTCACATGAGCGACATCCTAACAGGTCAAGCGGTACTAGAAGAATACAACGGCCTTGTGGCATGTGGTGGCTTCTCTTACGGTGATGTACTAGGTGCTGGTGAAGGTTGGGCGAAGTCGGTTTTGTTTAATGACTCTACTCGTGACCAGTTTGAAAACTTCTTCAAGCGTGAAGATACCTTCTCTCTAGGTGTGTGTAACGGTTGTCAGATGCTGTCGAATCTACGTGAACTTATCCCAGGTGCGGAGTACTGGCCACGTTTCGTTCGCAACGAATCTGAGCGCTTTGAAGCACGTTTCAGCCTAGTAGAAGTTCAGAAGTCAGATTCTGTATTCTTCAACGGCATGGAAGGTTCTCGTATGCCAATCGCTGTTTCTCACGGTGAAGGCCGCGTAGAAGTACGTGATAACGACCACCTAAACGCGATTGAAAACTCAGGTACGGTTGCTCTACGTTACGTTGATAACAACGGTAACCAAACGCAGCAATACCCGAATAACCCGAATGGTTCGCCAAACGCTATCACAGGTTTAACAACGACTGACGGCCGCGTGACAATTATGATGCCTCACCCAGAGCGTGTATTCCGTACGGTTGCAAACTCTTGGTCTCCGGAAGGTTGGGGCGAGAATGGCGCTTGGATGCGTATGTTCCAAAACGCACGTAAGAACGTGGGTTAATTGAAAACGATTTAAACAGTGTTATCGGGACAATAACCACAAGCGCAGATCGAAAGGTCTGCGCTTTTTTTGGTGGTGAGTGTGGTGTAGGGATCACCGTATAGTGGATGTGTGTATAACAAACTTTTGGACAGAAATGAGTTTTGGAAAATCAAACATTAGCAAATGACTAATAACTTCAGGTATGACAAATAACTAAACCTGATAGAAAAACTGCCACCAAAGAGCAAAAGACAAGACCTGACCCTATTGTTTTTTGTACGCAAAAAAACAGCAGTCAGTGATAGGGTTTAATCGCCAAATAAATTCTACGCAAACTACCATTTTCATGCCGGGCTAAATGACATGGTTCAGCATGCACTCCCAAGGGCCTCAAAGGGAAGATTGAGCACCTTCTGCCCATTTGGTCAGCTTTAAATCGTCCAAAATAAGCAGCACGCAAGGCACAACAATTGACGCTAGTAACGTAGCCGAGACTAAGCCAAACGCAATACTGGCAATTAACGGGATCAGAAATTGCGCTTGCGTACTGGTTTCGGTTAACAGTGGAAGCAATCCTGCAAATGTGGTTAACGAGGTGATAAATATCGCTCTAAATCGGTCACGTACCGCCTCTCGACAAGCGTCTATCAAGCGCTCGCCTTGGGCGATATTCTTCTTAATAAAATTGACCAACAGAATGTTATCGTTAACGACGATACCCGCTAAGGTAGCAAAGCCAACCAAGCTTGGAATAGTCAAATCGAACCCCATGCCCAAGTGGCCCCATACCACACCAATCCAGCCCATAGGGATTGCCAGCAGCACAGCAATCGGTTGAGTGTAGCTTTGTAACAGGAACACTAAAATAAGATAAATCCCCACCACGCCAAGAGCAAAGAAGGTCGCCAGCGAGGAGCCCGTATCTGAGCTTTCTTTATCCTGACCTTGCGAGGTGAAGGTGATGTCTGGGAATTTGTGTTGAGTTTGCGAGACAAATTCGCTATTGAACTGCAGCATGATTTCACGCGCATTGGCAACCCGCGTATCGATATTGCCTTGCACAACCACAGTGTTCATCCCATTAATGCGGTGAATTCGCGAGAAGGCTTGTTTTCTGTCAAACGTCGCAACACTTGATAATGGAACTAGGGTTCCATTGCCTGCCGTCACCATCAAGTTATTCAACTCATACAGGCTAGCTTGGTGCGTAAACTCATCCAGTCTCACACTAATATCCACCAGCTCGCCTTGTTGGAAAACCGTCAGATCAGTACTGCCTTTTACCGCGCTGCGCAGCGTTTGAGCAATGTTGGAAGCATTAACTCCCATCACGCCAGCTTCATCTTTAAGGTTAACGTGAAATTCGGTTCTGCCCTCACGCAGATCGGTGGAGAGGTTATAGACACCGTCAAATCCCTTCAACCATTTCACCAGCGAGCGGCTGACTTGATTGAGCTCTTGTAACGACTCACCCTGAACCCGAATATCAATGCCATTGCCAGCAATGCCCCGTTCTTTATCGGTAAACTTGAGTGAAACCACATCCGCCGTAGGGCCTACTTTTTGTTTCCAATCTTGGATCAGATCTTTAATGCTCTGCTGCCTAAATTGCGCTGGCAATAGATCGGCACTGACGGTTGCCATATGCGGCCCCGACTCATTAGCATCAGCATTTGAGTTGAACATGATCGTGGTGCTCGCGACCAAAGGTTTTGAGCTTGGGTATTTCTCTGCGTATTCTTGGTTGAGTTCATCAAGCGCGTTTGAAACCTTCTCCACCACCGCCTCTGTCTGGCTCAGTAAACTGCCTTGAGGGAGCAAGATACGCGCCTGCAGCACATCACTTTCCAAGGCAGGCATGGCTTTGAATTTCAGCCAACCTGACGAAATGGAAGCGGTTGAAATCATCACCACCATCACCAATATCCCTACTGAAAGATAAGGTGCATTCATCGCCTTGACACTCACTGGCACAAAGAATCTGTCTCTGATGTTTTCAAAACCGGCAATGAACTTGTCCCGTATAGGATTAGAGCGAGATTCAGTATGGCTATGTGCCAAATGAGACGGCAAGATCAAGAAAGCTTCTATCAGACTAACAAGCAAGGTAATCAATAACACGATGGGAATATAGCGTAGTACTTCGCCCATCTTGCCTGTGAGAAACATCAGCGGCCCTATCACCATGATGGTGGTAGCAAACGATGCAATCACACCTGGGAAGACTTGTTTGGTACCTTCAACTGCAGCGTCAAACGCGGGTAGCCCTTGTTGCCTCTTGGCAGCGATGTTTTCTGCAATGATCAACGAGTCGTCCATTAGCAGACCAATCGCGACAATCAGCCCGACCAGCGTCATCATATTCAGGGTATAACCGAGAAGTTGTATCACAAAAATGGCGCCAAGGAATGAAACCGGCAGCCCCATGGTGACCCAAAAGCTAAAGCGAATATTAAAAAACGCCCACAACATCAAAAATGCCAGTGCTAATCCCTGTGCGCCATTGCTGGTGAGGATTCTCAGACGCTCAATAATATTGGTGCTGGAATCTTGGGTGATGGTTAAAGCGACGCCTTCAGGGGCTCTCGCCTGTTCTTTTTCAACGATGCTGACGATCGCATCTTTGACCGTTAAGGTATCTTGAAATTGCGTTTTGGACACCTGAAGCAAAGCGGCACGCTGACCATTGAACAGGATTTGATTTTCATCGCTAGTAAACTTCTGCTGAATAACGGCAACATCACCGAGGCGAACCTGAGTCCCCGTCTCACTGGATTTAATCACGATATTTTCGAAGTCTCTGACGTTGCTGCCTAAGTGGTCGAAGCGGACGCTGATCTCTTCCAAGTCATTACTAAATACGCCAGCAGGAGTGCTGATACTTTGCTGTTGTACTAGATTGGACAAGTCGGACACACTCAGGCCGTACTGCTGCAACTTCCACTGCGATACGCGAATTTCTATTTCTTGATCCGCAAAACCGCTCACGGTCACCTGAGCGATCAATGGGCTCTCTTTTAACTTGTGCTTAATTTGTTGGGCATAGAGATATAAGTCCCTATCTGACATATTGCCGGTAATCGCGACACTGGCCACCGTTGCCACTCGGTCCAGTTTCGACACAGTGATCTGCTCAACTCGATCCGGAAAATCACTGATGGCGTTAACCTGCTGTTGAATATCGCTGGTTAAAGTGTCAATGTCTTCATCATCGCCGATTTCCACATTGGCGATGACCAAACTCTCTCGGGCATCACAGCTTAACTCTTTAATTCCACTCAGCTTATCGAGAGAATCTTCCAACGGGTAACACACTTCTTCCATCATCTCAAAAGGTGACGCGCCCGGATAAACGATCCGAACCTCAATATTTTTGGTCGGCGTCAACGGAAAAGTGTCTTTCTGCAGTTTGGGCAAGGCAAAAGCCCCTAATAGCAGTACCGCCATCATCAGGACATTGGCGCCAGTGGTGTGCCGAGCAAAAAAAGCGATCATAATTTGCCCTCTTTCTGAATCGCGTTTAGGGCTTTAAATCCGCTCTGCGTATCCAACCAAAGGCCGATTTTCTCATCCGGTTGCGGTTGTAAAGCCATCCCCTCAACGGCGGGTGAAAGTTTACTTAGCACAACCACATCACCGAATTCCACGCCAGATTTGATCACCGCAACCTGCCCTTGGACGAAATCTATCCTGACAGGTTTGCTTTTCAGTTTACCTTCAGAGACAGTGTAAACTTTACCATCATGGATGGCGTTTATCGGTAGCAAGACTTGTTGCTCCATCATTGGTGCTTTAATCGTGACTTTAACGAAAGTCCCACGAATAAGTGGTGGCTTCTCCCCGGGAATGGCTTGCTGATAGGGCTGATTTACTTGTGCAACCAGGCTTTGGCTTTGAGTCTGAGCATCGATTTCACCGCCGGAGCGGCTGATCTCGGCAGGCCAAGTAATTACTTTATCGCCTGCTTGGAGCTCGACTGTCGTGCTCAAGTTGCTATGAACATCTTCGTCAAGCGAGTCAAAGCGATTGGAATTTCTTAGCGGACGCATTTTACCAAGCGGAAACTGCGCGCGAACCTCAACGGCATCGATGTCATCCGCTTTGAGCAGCAATTCCCCCTTGTTGACATACTCGGCGAGTCCAACCAAGGTTTCGACAATGCGAATATCAAATGGGGCTTTAATTACGGTTTGTTCGAGATCTCGGTTTGCAAGTGCTAGTTCCGTTTGCAAAACCTTTTGCTGCGCTTGATTAATTGCCAGTTGGTTTTTCTGTGTCTGGAGCTGTTGCTGGCTGCTGAGCAAGTCTTTGGTCGCGCGGTCTTTCTCTGTTTTGGAGATATGCCCGGTTTCACTCAATTTGATTGAGCGGGCATATTCTGACTGTTGTACCTCAAACTCTTTCTCTGCAATCTTGAGCGAATCGATAATGGTCTGATTCGTTAGCATTAGCACTTCAAGCTCAGCTTGCAAACGGGCAATAGTAAGTTGATAAGCGGTGGGGTCAATTCTAAGGAGTTCGCTGTCTTTGCGGATAATAGCGCCCGTTTTGTATTGCTCAGAAACCCACACAACCGCGCCGTCAAGTTCAGACTGTGCCTGCCAGTCTTGAACAGACTCGGTATGTCCATATCCGATGGCAGAAGGTTGGATATTTCGCGGCTCGACTTTCAACACCCGAACCACCTTTTTAGCAGCCGTATTACTCGCATTAGGCGGTTCAGCCTTCATCCCTGGTGCGATCACCAATAACGCGATGCCCAACAAAACAGGAGGAACAAACAGAGCCCTTTGTAACCAGCTATACCTAGTCATAGCGATTCCCTTACTATATATTAGCTTTTCCTTAAGCAAAAGGTAGCACACCAACATAAGCGGATTTGCTTCCTTGATCTCAAAATAAGTCAGGCCTCACAAATGGAGGCCTGATTGAATTGAGCTACTGATTGTTTTTGCCTTTGCCCATGGTATTTTTGGGGTTCACCATGCCTTGATGAGCATTAAACTCTTGTTGAGAGATAGCGCGATCCGCGTTGCTATCTAACGAAGCAAAACTGTGGCTTTGATTGATATTTTTCAACGTACGTCCCTCTTCTGCTCGCTGGGCAATACGTTCTGAGCGTGCTTGATTGAACTCGGCTTCGGTTATCTTGCCATCACCATCGAGATCAAACTGTGAAAATACTGGGCGTGACATATTGTTATTCATGCCTTTATTCATGCCTTTATTCATGCCTTTATTCATTCCACCAGCCATTGCTCCGAAGGCAATAACGATACCGAGTAACGCGATTATCGTGCTTTTGATTTTCATGACGTTTTCCTTCTCTTTGTTTCACTACTTAAGAATATACTAATGTAAGTAAGATAACGTCATGTGATGTAAAGGTATGTAAAGATGGCTAAGTAGATATCGATTTATGTTCTTATCGGTTTGTAAGCGCAGCGCAACAGAAATTATGAAACTTCTGCCGCTAGTACTCTGGTAAGAGTACAGGCATAGCTATGTCCAAATGGTTTTCAAATTATCCCAAACTTTCAGCCACCGAAACCGAAACCGAAAAGCCAATGATATAAAATCCCTAGTTTCGAAAAATATGGCGATTTTTAGACATTCAGAGTGTTTTCGAACTTTTGCCCAGCAGTTTGCCTTGCAAATATCCAACAGACAAGGGATTACTTTTAGTAGGGCAAATACATGTTAACATTCTGTTAACTCTGACTGGTAATGGGGCAATAATGATTCCCAGAACATACAAAAAAGCCGCTGGATTGAACCCCAGCGGCTTATTATTTTCTAGCATCTAGCATCTAGCATCTAGCATCTAGCATCTAGCATCTAGCATCTAGCGCTTAGATTAGTTGTTGCTGTGCAGCTCGCTGTTTAGCTCAACCGCAGACTTGTTCGCTAGGCACTCGATTTGGCCTGTGATTGAGTTGCGACGGAACAGAAGATCAGACACGCCAGCTAGATCGCGAGCTTTAATGATTTCTACTTCATTGCCTTCTTTATCTAGCATGCGAACCTTAGTACCCGCAGTCACGTAAAGACCAGACTCAACTGTACAACGGTCACCCATAGGGAAGCCAAGACCCGCGTTTGCGCCTAGTAGGCAGTTTTCGCCGATAGAGATAACCATCGTACCGCCACCAGACAGAGTACCCATGATAGAAGCGCCGCCGCCGATGTCTGAACCGTTACCTACAACAACACCCGCAGAGATACGACCTTCAACCATGCTCACGCCAGTTGTACCAGCATTGAAGTTGATGAAACCTTCGTGCATTACTGTTGTGCCTTCGCCTACGTGTGCGCCAAGACGAACACGAGAAGTGTCAGCAATACGGATACCTGTTGGTACTGCGTAGTCCACCATTTTAGGGAACTTGTCTACGCAATCTACAGACAGAGCACGACCTGCAAGGCGAGCTTCGATTTGACGCTCAGCCAGCTCAGGTAGGTCGATAGGGCCTTCGTTTGTCCATGCGATGTTGTGCAGTAGACCGAAGATGCCGTCCAGTACCGTACCGTGTGGTTGTACTAGGCGGTTAGAGATAAGTTGTAGCTTTAGGAAGCCTTCAGCAACTGATGCTGGCTTCTCGTCAGTAGCAAGAACAACAAGAACAAGTGGCTGTTCAGACGCTGCCGCTTTTTCTGCGAAAGATGCGTTAGCTGCATCATCGTTTGCTGCGAATGCTTTCGCCAGTTCTGCGCTTTGTGCAGCAGAGATTTCGATAGCTTGGTTGCCTTCAGCGTAACCTGACACTTCAGCTACAGCTGCTACAAGAGCGTCGCTTGGGTTTAGAAGCGGGTTAGGGAAGAACGCTTCAATGATTTTATTGTCGCGATTTTTGGTTGCCGTACCGAAGGCTAGTGAAAAATAAGCCATGTTGAATCTCCATGTGTTGAGTCTTGATTTTGCTATTCCAAAACAACGGCTCGAATAACAAGCGCTGCCGTTAGCAAAGTTAATTTAATTGCGTTCATCATAAAGAGAGCGCCCTCGTTATGAAAGGGCGTATCGGGATAAAGTCTGTAAAATGATATTGCTTGTCTTTTGAGAGATAGTTTTCTGCAATGAGAAAACACTGCAGATCAACACAAATTGATTGGTGCGTTAATCAACATTCTCCTGTGAATCCCCTCTTTAGATAAACAGTGCCTTATAAGCTTGCTCAATCCCTTCAATCAACATCTGCATACCGATTACCGCGAGTATCAACCCCATCATTCGAGTAATCACGTTCAGTGCGCTTGGTCCAACGGCTTTAACGAAGCGCTCGCCAAATACAAACAATACGTAGGTTAAGGCGCATAGTAGGCCAAAGGCGACGATGGTTTCGTAGATGCCTTCGGTGCTGGCAAAGTTCATCGCGGTGGCAATGGTGCCCGGTCCGGCTAATATTGGCATTGCCAGTGGCGAGACGGCGAAACTGAGCGCCGCATCTTGTTGAGCGTCTGAGTTGACCTTCTCTTTTGCTTTAGAGTGTGTTGAGTCACCTTGCAGCATATGAAAGCCAATCAAGAACACGAGGATCCCGCCGGTGATACGAAGCGCGTAAAGCGTGATACCAAAGAGGTCGAAGATGAGTTTACCCGAGACAGCAAAGGTGCTGACGATGATGAAGGCGATGAACACTGAGCGGAAAGCGATAGACTTGACCGTTTCCCTATCATTATCACCTGTTAATCAAAGAAAGATCGGTGTGTTGGCGATAGGGTTCATGATGGCAAAAAAGCCCATGAACACGGTAATGGTATGAATGATGAGCTCTTTCATATTATTCCTTTGAAAATATGTAGTTAAATACGACAGCAGAATGTATTTAATCTTAGATACAAATAATTATTAGAAATAGATAGTAGAGCAAGTGTGAATAAAAAACAGCCAGCATAAGGCTGGCTGTTTGGTTTTAGTGATAGGTGTAGAGTTTTAGTCGTCCGTTATTGCTTGATTCTCAACTAACAGACTCTACATAACAGGCAGATTGTGGGACTCACTTTGTCGTTATGCGTGTTGAGATTCACTCACTGCCACAGCCAATGCAACCGTCGCTCCGACCATTGGGTTGTTGCCCATGCCGATGAAGCCCATCATCGCCACGTGAGCAGGAACTGAAGAGCTACCTGCGAACTGAGCATCAGCGTGCATTCTGCCCATGGTATCGGTCATGCCGTAAGACGCTGGGCCTGCTGCTACGTTATCTGGGTGCAATGTTCGACCTGTACCGCCACCTGAAGCAACTGAGAAGTATGGCAAACCTTGGCGAGTGCGTTCTGCTTTGTAGATACCAGCAACAGGGTGTTGGAAGCGTGTTGGGTTGGTTGAGTTACCCGTGATACTCACATCCACTTCTTCTCTGTGCATGATCGCTACACCTTCACGTACATCATCAGCGCCGTAACACAAGATCTCGCCACGAGGGCCTTGTGAGAAGCGGCGACGTTCTGTTTCAACTAGCTCACCCGTTTGGTAATCAAATTGAGTGCGAACATAAGTAAAGCCATTGATGCGAGAGATTAGGTAAGCGGCATCTTTACCTAGACCGTTCAAGATAACTTTCAATGGTGTTTTGCGTGATTTGTTCACGTTCAGTGCAATCTTGATCGCACCTTCTGCAGCAGCAAAAGATTCGTGACCCGCAAGGAAAGCAAAGCAGTGGCTCTCTTCATTGAGAAGGCGAGCAGCCAGTGCGCCATGGCCGATACCGACTTGGCGTTGCTCAGCAACACTGCCAGGTTTGGTGAATACTTGAAGACCTTCACCAATAATATTAGCGGCTTGTTCTGCGCTGGTGGCTTTACGAAATAGCGCCAGTGCTGAGCCTAGGATATAAGCATCGGCAGCGCTTTCAAAAGCGATAGGTTGGGTGTCCATCACTAATGCTTTTGGGTCGACATTATGTGATAAACAGTATTGGTTTGCTTGCTCCAACGAGTCGAAGTTCATTTCTGCCAATACGCGAGTTACTGATTCATTAAATTGAGTGTTCATCATATCTTTCCTCTAAATAGGCAAAATTACTGTTGGCGTGGGTTAATAGTGGTCACGGCTTCATCGAAGCGGCCATAGGTCCCTGTCGCAAGGTCGGCCGCTTCATTCGCTGGCACGCCTTGGTTAATCGCCTTCATCATTTTGCCGAGGTTGAGATATTCGTAGCCAATCACTTCGCTGTGATCATCAAGTGCAAGCTTGGTTACGTAACCTTCTGCAAGCTCTAGGTAACGAACGCCTTTTGCTGCGGTTGAGTAGCTGGTGCCAACTTGGCTGCGCTGTGTTTGACCTAAGTCTTCTAGTGCTGCGCCGATCTCTAGGCCACCTTCAGAGAAAGCCGACTGAGTTCGACCGTAAACAAACTGCAGGAAGATTTCGCGCATCGCGACGTTAATCGCGTCACATACCAAGTCAGTATTCAGCGCTTCTAGAATGGTTTTTCCGGTGAGGATTTCCGCAGCCATCGCGGCAGATTGAGTCATACCTGAACAACCAATCGTTTCGATTAATGCTTCTTCGATGATGCCGTTTTTTACGTTAAGAGTCAGTTTTGCAGCACCTTGTTGTGGTGCACAAGTGCCAACACCGTGGCTTAAGCCAGAAATAGCGATGACATCCTTTGGGCTAACCATTGCGCCTTCAACTGGAATTGGAGCTGAATTGTGAAGATCACCCCTTTGAATAGGGCACATTGATTGAATTTCTGAAGAGTAGTGCATAATGTTTTCTCACTTATAGAGCCATTTAAGGCCTAGGGCGTTGAGAAAACAGGACGTGTTGGAAGAGGTGCGGCTAATTCACTACAGATCTTGAGTATCGATAATCCAAAGGTGTCATGGAACTTGGTCTTAATAGACTAAGTCCATTTCAAAATGGAGGAATAGCGATACGTCCAACAGTATTACCTGTTTTCGATTCTGTAGGAGTCATTAGCACTGTTCGGAAAGAACGGGCGGTTGAAGCAAAAGCTTAGGTGGAACCCCATCACCTGATGGCTATAGATTAGATCTTCCTCACACTTTCATGCAAGCGAATGTTGAGAGCGATTTCGACTATAAACAAGCTTCATTATATTTCGATAAGTATAAAAAAACGCCAATAACGAACTCTGATTAGAGGCGTCATTGACGTTTTTTAGAAAGGTATCAGCTAGTTAAGCTGCATCTTCTTCTGCGTCTTCAACAGCTTCAAGCTTCTTAGCTTTTTTCGGAGCTGGCTTACGCTTAGCACCTAATGCGTAAAGAACTTCTTCTTTGTTCTTCGCTAGGTACATTGCAAGTTCTTCTTGCTTGCCTTCATCTTCAACTAAATCGCTTTTGCCTAACAGTTCAAAAAGCTCATCAGCCATATCCAGCATTTTGTCGTATGCGTCAGCTTCGGCTTTAGAGGTAAAAGTCATTTTCTCTTCTCCGTTGCGTTCCACCACGTACTTGACGATAACAGCCATGGTTAATCCTCTAAGTTTGATAAATTTTACTGGCTTTTTATACAGTTTCTGATGTTAAAAGTCCAGTTGGAGCCCGTACTATGCGGCCTCAATCTTGATGTGCCGCCCAGTCTTCACAATAACTCATGAAAGATTTCAGCAGTGGGCTTTGATATTTGTCTTTATGGACCAGCATCCAGAATCGGCGTTTCATATCAAGTGGCACATTAAGCGCTTTTACTCGGCCTGAATCGATCGCTCGCTGAGCAGCTAAACGAGACAAACAGGCAAAGCCAAGACCGGCAGAAACAGAGTTGATGATTGCTTCTGTGGTGTTGAGTTCAAAAGATTCATACCAATGTTCGATGCGCGGTGCGACGGCACGAAGGAAAAACTCGCGAGTCCCTGAGCCTGATTCACGTAAAATCCAATGGCTGTCTTCTAAATCGCTTAAAATCACTTTTTCTTTGGCAACGAGAGGATGTTGATTACTAACAATAATGCACATTTCATCGCTGCTAAACTGACTCGAAATGAGTTCAGGGTGTAATGTTTTTCCTTCAATTAGCGCGATATCAAGTTCATAATCCACCAACTTTTGGCAGATCAGTGCACTGTTTGAAATGAACAAGCTTTGATCCTGATGTTGAGTTCGTTCGCGAAAGCCTGACAAAATAAACGGTGCGACCTGATTACCAATCGTGTCACTCGCGCCGACCTTTAGATTGCCACTTAAAGGCTGATCATCACGGAACAAAACATCAATACCAGCAGCACGATGTAATATTTCATCCGCCAATGGAAGTAACTTATGTCCCTCTTGGTTGAGAATTAATCGGTTGTTGACCCGGTCAAATAGAGAGTGGCCGAGTTGTTTCTCCATTTCGCCTAGTGCCATGCTGACCGCAGCTTTAGACAGAAACAGAGCCTCAGAGGCAGCAGTCAATGTCGAGTGCTGAGTAATAGTGACGAACACTTTGAGCTGTTTTATTGAAATATTAGCCATCAGATTCCTAGTTTTACTCTGCTGGTGAAAATGGATTCTGTTCAGTATTGATGAACACTTGTTATATATAATTGGATATTGTTTAACGAAGCGCAAGCGTATTATGGCTTCAACAAGCTGATGAGTTCACAAGTTTAGTGAATTAGGTTTAAGAGAGGCTGACATGATTCAACGTATTAAATATAGATTAACAGGAGCTCCAACACCCATGGCAGGGTTAGCACTAGCAATTGCAAGCTTAGGCTGGTGTTGGGATGGTGTTCTAGTCGCACAAGGTATCTTACACACACCGGGTTTGGTGCAGTGGATCAGTGCTGGCATTGCGGCGGTATTACTTCTTGTTTTAGCTGTGAAATTTTTGATTCATGGTCACCTATTGCGTGAAGATCTTGCTCACCCTGTTGTCGGCAGTGTGGTACCAACATTTGCAATGGGGTGCATGGTGGTGTCAGCGTCTTTGGCGCCAATCTCTCAATTCTTACAAGAAGCTATGTGGTTGGCTTCTGTGGCTTTGCATGTTGTGTTTCTAACGAGCTTTTTGTACCACAGAGCTAAAAACTTTGAGATTCACCACATGGTGCCAAGCTGGTTTGTGCCACCGATCGGTATTATCGTCGCTGACGTCTCTTTCTCAGGTAATCCAGTTTTAGAGCCAGTAGCTAACGCGACTTTGGTATTCGGCTTATTGGTTTACGCAGTAATGCTACCAATCATGGTTTACCGTTTGATCTTCTCTCACGAAGTGCCAGATGCTGCAAAACCAACGATTGCGATTATGGCAGCACCGGCAAGCCTATCTTTGGCGGGTTACTTAACCGTTACTGCTAACCCTTCACCTGTGATCATTGGTTTACTATTTGGTATTGCAGTGTTGATGACGTTCATTATCTATATGGCGTTTTTCAAACTACTTCGTCTTCCATTTAGCCCTGGTTATGCAGCGTTTACCTTCCCAATCGTGATTGGTGCAACAGCCTTGTTCAAACTGGCTGCGTGGATGCAAGCACAAGGTATTGAAGCGCATTACATCAATCAAGTGTTTGGCCTAGCGTATCTAGAATTGATTGTGGCAACGTTTGTAGTGGGTTATGTGGCGGTTCGTTATTACATGAATTACAAACCTCACCGTGTTCTAAGCGCGGTAGGCAGTAGATTGTAAGAAGCAATAGTTCAAAAGATAAACGGAGCTTAAGTTTTCAGTATTTCATAAGCTTATATTCCTAATCCAAACTCGGCACTTATGCTAATCTGGCTTTATATTGTGGCAAGATTAGCGTGAGTGCACTTTGTTTACTGTTTACCATTCCAATAAAGTCGATACTTTAAAAATCCTTCTCGTTCATTTAATCAAAAGTGATCCTTTAGCCAACCCTTTCGAAAAAGAGCAGATCTTGGTTCAGAGCCCAGGTATGTCTCAATGGCTTAAGATGGAACTCGCCAAAGAGTTTGGTGTAGCAGCAAATATAGACTTTCCTCTTCCAGCAACCTTCATTTGGGATATGTTTACCCAAGTGCTTCCTGATGTACCTAAACGCAGTGCTTTTAACAAGGAAGCGATGACATGGAAGCTGATGAGTTTGTTACCCGCTAAGCTTGACCACCCTGATTTCTTACCCCTACAGCGCTATCTTGAAAACGACGAAGACGGCTCTAAGTTGTATCAATTAGCCGAGAAAGTTGCCGATATCTTCGATGGCTACTTGGTGTATCGACCTGAGTGGATGGCGATGTGGGAAGCGGGAGAACCCGTTGCAGAATTGATTGATAGTGAAGGGCAACAAGAGCACCCTTGGCAGCCGATTTTGTGGAAGGCACTCTACGAGCAAACGCTCTCTCAAGGCCAATCGAAATATCACCGTGGTAACTTGTATCACGACTTCATTGAAGCGTTAGCTAATCAACAAGGCCAGTTACAACACCTGCCGAAACGTCTGTTTGTGTTTGGTATTTCGTCACTGCCTCCTCGTTATATGGACGCATTGAAAGCGCTTGGCGAGCAGATTGATGTCCACCTGATGTTTACCAACCCTTGCCAACATTACTGGGGCGATATTCGTGACCGTAAATACTTGGCGAGAGTGGAAGCGCAGCGTCGTAAGCAGTTTGCTTTGGTTGATGGTTTACCTCAGCTAGAAGGCGAAGTCTCACCATTAAAAGATGGCATTGAAGCCAATATTGAAGACGAACTGCATACCAGCCAAGCGGTCGGTAATAGCTTACTGGCGTCTATGGGTAAACTGGGCAGAGATAACCTGTTCTTGCTGTCTCAATCAGACAGCGAAGAGCATGAGTTCTTTATTGATGTCGAGAGAGACAGCCTGCTGCATCAACTGCAAGCCGATATTCTTGAGTTAGAAGAGCACCAAGACGATCACATCTTAGACTCCAGCAACCACAAACAAGTGGTTGAGCTGGGCGATCGTTCGTTGACGGTACACGCTTGTCACAGCCCAATGCGCGAGGTGGAGGTTCTCCATGACCAGTTGTTAGCGATGTTTGATGCTGATCCAAGCTTAAAACCACGCGATATCATTGTGATGGTGGCAGACATCAATGCTTACAGCCCTGCTATTCAGGCGGTATTTGGTAATGCTCCGGGTGAGCGTTATATCCCTTACTCGATCTCGGATAGAACGGCAGACCAAGAGAGCCCAATTCTGACCGCGTTCATGCAGTTGGTCGCGTTACCGAACACGCGTTGTCTAGCTTCTGAACTTCTAGAGCTATTAGAAATCCCAGCGATGATGGCACGCTTCGGTATTGATGAATTTCAATTTGAACAAGCTAAGCAGTGGGTTGAAGAAGCGGGTATCCGCTGGGGCGTCGATTCTTCTACGGCAACAGAGTTTGATTTGCCTGCCACCGAGCAAAATACTTGGCTATTTGGTATCCAGCGTATGTTACTGGGTTATGCGATGTCGGATTCCGCAGGTTTGTTTGAAACTGGACACTCTCCAATTGCAGCTTATAACGAAGTTCAGGGCATTAACGCCGAACTTGCTGGTAAGTTAGCGCACTTTATTGATCGTATTGCCCATTACCGTCAACGCCTTGCTGAGACGCAATCCATCGATATGTGGCGTGAAACCTTGCTGCAAATGATTGATGATTTCTTCGCCGTTGAGCTAGAAGGCGAGGTGGTGCTTAAGTCGATTCGTGATGCACTTTCGCAACTGAATGAACAGCTTGATGATGCCTTGTACGAACAAGAACTATCGCTAAGCATTATCTATCAGTACTTAAACAATAAACTGTCGGGTGCGCGTATCAGTCAGCGTTTCTTAGCGGGGCAAGTGAACTTTTGTACCCTGATGCCGATGCGTTCTATCCCGTTCAAAACTGTTTGTCTATTAGGCATGAATGACGGTGTTTACCCACGCTCAATGCCGCCGGAAGGTTTTGATTTGATGAACGGACGCACTCGTCCGGGAGATCGTTCTCGTCGTGATGATGACCGTTACCTATTCTTAGAAGCGATGTTGTCGGCGCAAGAGTGTTTATACATCAGTTATGTCGGCCGCTCGATTCAAGATAATACTGAGCGAGTACCGTCGGTATTGGTTTCTGAGTTGATTGAGTACTGCCACCAGAACTACTGCCTAAGTGCAGATCAAGCGTTACCAAGTGATGATTCTGGTATCAAACTGACTCAAGCAATCAGCTTTGAACACACCATGACACCATTTAGCCCAGCAGCCTTTACGCAAGGTGATGCAGGTCATGTATTGAGCTACGCCAAAGAATGGCTTCCTGCGGCAAATCGTTCTGGTGAGCGCAGTGGTGAATTCAATCGTGCATTGGATGACTATTTGTTGGGGGCAACGTACCCGTTGGAATTGGACCTGGTTGAGTTACAGCGTTTTTGGCGTTTGCCAGTGCAGTACTTCTTTAATCGCCGTCTCAAAGTGGTGTTTGAACCGCCACTTCCTGTAATGGAAGACGATGAGCCATTCGTACTCAATGGACTAGAGAGCTTCCAGCTTAAAGATGCGCTGCTGCAAGTGTTGCTGGACCACCCAGAAGGTGCAGACGAAGCGGTGCGACTGTTTGTCTCTGAGCAAAAAGCCCAAGGTCGATTACCGGTCGGCGCCTTTGGTGACATCGAATTTGAAACCAATCGTGTTCAAGCGGAAGACTTAGCCAAAGAGATTAGATTTGTGAGCGGATCACCGCAGCAAGATCTCGAAGTGAATATCGAGTTTGACGTGTTAGGCGAAGGTAAGCCTGTTCGCTTGATGGGGTGGTTAACTCAAAACTATCAATCAGGTCTAGTGCGTTTCCGTAGCGGCAAAATACGCTCTCAAGATTATTTGGCTGCGTGGATTGATCATCTATCCTGCGCTGTTATGGGACACGGAAAAACGACCCATATTATTGGCTATGACAGAAAAGAGGGCGTGGTTCACCAAACGCTACAACCTATCGGCGATGCGCAGCAAGCGAAGAGTATATTAGCTGAGTTAGTACGACTGTTTTATCAAGGTATGACTGCACCATTGCCATACTTCCCGAAAACGGCATTAGCTGGTGTTGAAGCGGGCTTTAGCCGTGGTAAGTGGGTCGATGATGAAGAAAAGTCACTCAAGAAAATGGCCGATACCTTTAATGACAGCTTCGCCTTCACGGGCGAGGGTAGAGATACCTACATCTCACGAATCTGGTCTAAATGGGACGATGAATTGGCTACTGAGTCGCGTATGTATTCAACGCTTGTGCTACAGGCGGCAAGGTTGGCTGCTGCCGATCTGGAAGATCAGGAGTAGGTGGCTGTGATCGACAAGATCAATAGCGAGTGCGCTGAATTAATGAAAGACAAAAGAGAGTCGCTGGTAAGCGTTTGGTACGCTTGCTTTCAAGATGAAGGGAATCAAGGTGAATAGAAGCAAGGTACAGGAAATAAAGTGGCCGCCAGTAAATCATTATTAGTGTAGGGCGTTCGCTGTACGGCCACAGGTCAGAGGGACCATTATTCTGTGGTTCAAAGTAACGCCGTAAAGTACAAAACTCGTACGTGCTCCTGAACTCGTGGGCGCATAGTAGCGAGGCGATCCGAATTGATCCGTGAGAGAGATCGCACTAACTATTAACAAATTAGCGTAGGACGTAAATTGAATGACGTTTTCCACGCTAGGTCACATTTGTAACAACACATTTATCAGAAGGCAGTAAGGCATGACGACCACAAGCAGTGTTCAGGTAATCGCTCCACAGACACTCGATACCATGACGTTTCCACTTCATGGCGCGCGTTTAATTGAAGCATCAGCGGGTACAGGTAAAACATTTACCATCGCTGGCTTGTACTTACGCCTACTGCTCGGGCATGGCACGGCCGCTCCACAAGGTGATCTGACTGAAGCCACTCGACACCATGAGCCGCTAACCGTAGACCAAATTCTGGTGGTGACCTTTACTGAAGCAGCTACGGCTGAGCTGCGAGATCGTATTCGTGCTCGTATTCATGATGCACGCATTGCGTTTGCACGTGGGCAAAGTGACGACCCAGTGATTGCGCCTCTGTTGCAAGAGATCGAAGACCACGCAGGCGCTGCGAAAACACTGCTCAATGCTGAAAGACAAATGGATGAGGCTGCGGTATACACCATTCACGGTTTCTGTCAGCGAATGTTGACTCAAAATGCTTTTGAGTCTGGAAGCCGCTTTGATAACGAATTTGTGACCGATGAAAGCCACCTAAAAGCACAAGTAGTTGCTGACTATTGGCGTAAACAGTTTTACCCGCTGCCCATTCAACTGGCTGGTGAGGTTCGTAATATCTGGGGTTCACCTGCTGCGTTATTAGCAGACGTAAATCGTTATCTGACAGGATCTCCGCTGAAATTGACGGTAGATGCGATGTCGGGCGACTTGCAAACTCTGCACAACCAAAACCTAGATAAAGTGAAGCAACTTAAAGCGCTGTGGTGTGAATCCGAAGCGGACTTTTTGGCTTTGATCTCTGCTTCGGATGTGAACAAGCGTAGCTACACTAAGAAATCTCTGCCGACATGGTTAGAAGCTGTGACAGCATGGGCGCAGAGCGACACTCATGATTACCAGTTTCCAGATAAACTAGAGAAGTTCTCACAAGCAACGTTAATTGAAAAAACACCAAAAGGCACCGCGCCTCAGCATGCAGTTTTCGGAGCGATTGAGGATTTCTTAAATCACCCAGCTGATTTGAAAGCTCCGTTATTGGCGCATGCGATTACTCATTGTCGAACTATGCTCGCCAAGGCGAAACAGCAAAAGCAGTGGTTGTCGTTTGATGACCTACTGACCCAGTTATCTGCGTCGATCGATGTCGATGAGCAGTCACTGCTGGTGGAAAGGATTCGCACGCTCTACCCGGTGGCGATGATCGATGAATTTCAGGATACCGACCCACTGCAATACAGTATTTTTAGCCGAATCTATCTTGATAATCCGCAGTGCGGCTTGTTTATGATCGGTGACCCAAAGCAGGCGATTTATGGCTTCCGTGGCGCAGATATCTTTACCTATATCAAGGCGAGAAACCAAGTTAGTGCTCACTACACCTTAGGCACTAACTGGCGCTCAAGTGCCGATATGGTCAGTGCAGTAAACCAAGTGTTTATGAACTCGGATAGCCCGTTTATCTACGATCAAGACATTCCATTCTTGCCCGTTGCTGCCAGTCCATCGGCCGACAAACGCCAATGGGTGATGAACGGAGAAACTCAGCACGCACTCACCTTTTGGCTGCAAGAGGCTGAAGACAAGCCGTTACCAAAGGGCGAATATCACAAGGCAATGGCAGAGGCGACGGCGAGTCAAATTCAAACCATTCTGACCGCTTCTCAAAACCAGCAAGCCTATTTTGATAACGGCAAAAAACAACATGCCGTGAATGCGGGTGATATTGCTGTCTTGGTTCGAACCGGCAGTGAAGGTCGCCTGATCAAAAATGCGCTGTCTGAACAAGGCATTGCGAGTGTGTATTTGTCGAACCGAGACAGTGTGTTTACCAGCTTAGTCGCACAAGATATTCAACGCTTGCTACAAGCTGTGCTGACACCTGAAAACGATCGAGCATTACGCGCCAGTTTAGCGTCGGAGTTGTTTGCTCTGGATGCCGCATCATTGGATGAACTCAACAACGATGAAGTGGTGTGGGAAAACGTCGTTAACGAGTTTAGAGAATATCGTAAGTTGTGGCTTCAGCGCGGCGTGTTGCCAATGCTTCGCAGCGTGATCAGTAAACGACATCTCGCGGAACGCTTACTGGAAGAAGAAAATGGTGAGCGCTCACTCACTGATTTAATGCACATTGGCGAATTGTTGCAACAAGCTAGGCAGGAGCTCGACAGTGACTATGGCTTGTTGCGTTGGTTGGCAGAAGCGATATCAGATGCACAAAATGGTTTAGGCGGCAGTGAAGATGACATTCAACGTCTTGAGTCAGAGAGAAACTTGGTTCAAATTGTTACTATTCACAAATCGAAAGGTTTGGAATATGACCTTGTATTCCTCCCATTTGTCGCGAGTTACCGAGAAGCGAGCGAAGGCAAGTTCTACGACCATGACTCAGATACCACGGTACTTGATATTACGGGTAGCGATAGTGCCTTAGCGCAAGCCGATAAAGAACGACTAGCGGAAGATTTGCGCCTGGTTTATGTAGCGCTGACTCGTGCGGTTTATGGCTGTTTTATTGGCATGGCACCGCTACGTAAAGGGCGTTCAACCAAAGAACCGACAGGCGTGCATTTGAGTGCCATGGGCTACTTGGTTCAAAACGGACAAGAGCAGGGTATTACCGAATTGCATCAAGCTCTATCGGCTATTGAGGGTAAGAATTCCAGTGTGCTGTTAGCCGAAACACCTACCGCTCACGAACAAATTTTTGTGCAAACAGAGCAAGTGAGTGACGACTTACAGGCCAGTGAACTTAAGGCTTCAATTGACCGAGCTTGGCGCATCACCAGTTACTCGGGGCTTGTCAAACAGGGCAGTCACGGTGCGAGTCATGACGCGACCATTGAGGTGTCTGGTTTTGATATTGACTCGGCTGATGAGCAGGATGAGTCTGAGTTGATTGAGCCTGGACGCTCTATCTTTACGTTCCCTCGTGGTGCTCGCCCAGGTACTTTCTTACACACCTTGTTTGAGGAGGTTGAATTTACCGAGCCAGCAACCAGTGAACATAACACGCAAGTAATCACTCACTTATTAGAATCAGAGCAATATGAATTAGAGTGGCTACCTGTGCTTCAGCAACTGGTCGATACAGTGCTGAACACCGCATTAGACGGCAAGAACTTAAAGCTAAGCGAGAAAGACTCGACGCAACGTTTAGTTGAGATGGAATTCTTACTGCCGATCGAAGTATTGGCTGCATCTGAACTGAATCAAACCATTCAATATCACGATCCATTGTCAGCCAAAGCGGGCGATCTAGGTTTCCAAACCGTGCAAGGTATGTTGAAAGGCTTCATCGATTTGGTGTTTGAGCACCAAGGTAAATACTATGTACTCGACTGGAAATCGAATCACTTAGGAGATGATGTTGCTGTCTACCATGGCGAGGCATTGAAATCGGCGATGGCCGACCATCGCTATGATTTGCAATATCAAATCTATGCATTGGCGTTGCACCGTTTCTTACGCAGCCGAGTTGCCAATTACAGCTACGAACAACATTTTGGTGGCGTGTACTACTTGTTCTTACGAGGAATGGACGGCCAATCTCAGCAAGGTATTTTCTCGGCGAAACCAACACTGGCTTTACTTGATGAAATGGATCAATTGATTGACGGTAAAGTGATAGACAGACGTTCGGCACAATTGAATGACGATGAAACTGGACAGATGGGGCTTTTATAATGACAACAACGACCACTAATACTGGCATAGATACTGCGAACACAGCAAAGCCAGTTTCACTTATTCCTGAGCAACTGATGGATGTACTCCAGTTTCTTGCGGATAAGGGTTCTATTCGTCAGTTGGATTATCAATTTGCCCGTTTTCTTGCTCAGCAAGCCACGAGCTACCCTCAAGAGATCGGCTTTCTCGCGGGGGTAGTGAGCCATGAATTAGGCAAAGGACACATTTGTACTCAGCTTATACAGCAGCATACGACAGGCCCTGAACTAGCGGCAGATCTTGCTCAGTTACTTGGGTTATACGGTGAAACTGCACTGCAATTGAACCAAAAACTGTTGGGTATTGATTGGGTGGCTGTGCTTCAATCATCAAACTTAGTGGGAACGACCAACGATTGTGTTAAGCCTCTAATGTTCGATGGGCAGCGTGTCTATTTACAGCGTTATTGGAACTACGAAGTTGTGTTGGCTGAGACCTTAAACCGTTTAAGTAAGCCGGTAGAGTTCAATACTGAGCAGAAAAAAGCGCTGACTGAAACGCTCAATCTGCTTTTTGCACGTAGCTATCATTTTCTGTTTAACGCCTTAGCCAGGGCTGAAGCAAATCAGCAGACGTCTCAGGTATTACGCCAACAATTGGTGTGTGACCATCTTGATATTGTCGATGAGCAATCTTTGAATTGGGGCGCAATTGACCAAGCGATTGTTCAAGCCAAGCAGGTAACGGACTTAGATGTTCTAGACAGCTTGGTACCGCTATCGGCATGTTTGAATTGGCAAAAAGTGGCAGCAGCAGTAGCTCTAAGTCGTCGCTTTGCAGTGATCTCTGGTGGGCCGGGTACTGGTAAAACAACCACGGTAACCAAATTACTGTCGGCGATGGTCGAGCAATCTCTCAGCCAAGGTAAAACACCAACGATTAAGCTAGTGGCACCAACGGGTAAAGCGGCGGCGCGTTTAACCGAGTCGATCGGTAAAGCAATTGAACAGCTGCCATTAGCGCCTGAAGTGAAAGCCAACATACCGACCGAATCGAGCACCTTACACAGATTACTCGGCGCGATTCCTAACCGTGCTGAGTTTAGGCATAACCGACGCAATCCACTCCACCTTGATATCTTGGTAGTGGATGAAGCTTCAATGGTTGATCTGTCGATGATGTATAAGCTGGTGGATGCACTTCCTGAGCACGCAAGGCTCATCTTATTGGGTGATAAAGACCAACTCGCTTCAGTAGAGGCAGGTGCTGTGCTCGGTGATATCTGTTCATTCAACTCTGCAGGGTACAGCACAGCGCAAGGCAATTTGATTGCAGAGATGACAGGTTTTGATGCGATAGCTAAACCAAGACAAGACAAAGCTGGAGCGGTGAATCCGCCTGCGATTGCGGATAGCTTGTGTATGCTGCAGAAGAGTTATCGTTTCGATGCGCGCTCCGGTATCGGTCAGCTGGCAAAAGCAATCAATAATGGTTCTGCGAATCAAGTAGACCAAGTGTTTGCCAAAGGTTTTGGCGATATCGAAAACCACCCTCTGTCGAGTGACAGCTATAACCTGATGCTGCGTACTTTGGTTAACGAGTATGGTGCGTACCTCAATAGAATGAATGTGCCGTTGGAAGAGTTAGAAACTCAAGAAGCGAGAGCGAAATCGGTACTCGATTTGTTCAGCCAATGCCGACTGTTGTGTTCCATTCGTGAAGGGGATTTTGGTGTTAAAGGCCTCAACCACAGAATTGAAAGAGCACTGGCCGCAAGGCGTTTGGTGAGCCCTCATAATGATGAGCTGTGGTATCACGGACGTCCTGTTATGGTGACGCGAAATGATCATGGCTTGGGTTTGTACAATGGTGATATTGGTATCTGTATGCTTGAGGCGGGTTCTAGTCAACCTGACTTAACCCCTCGTTTGAAGGTCTATTTTGAGTTGCCCGATGGCAGCGTAAAAGCTGTGCTACCAAGCCGAGTGCCCGATCATGAAACGGCTTATGCAATGACAATACACAAATCTCAGGGTAGTGAATTTGATCTGACCTTAATGATCTTGCCGCCAGATTTCAGCCCTATTTTAACGCGGGAGCTTATCTATACAGGTATTACACGTGCGAAGAAACGACTGATGATGTTCAGCGATACAAATGTGTTGAAGCGTGGGATTAAGGTGAAAACAGAGCGAGTGAGTGGTTTAGGCAGTCGCTTAACGAATTAGTCGTTATGGACGGCTAGAGAAGGTTTTGAACTTAGGGCTAGACAAACACAAAGCAACCATCCTTGGTTGCTTTGAGCGTTATTAGGAATCAGAGCCTAAAAACGCTCGAGTAAACGATATGTGGTTTATCTTGTACTTTGCTTGGCAATTCAAAATAAACTCTTTTAGATTCTCGCTAACAGGGAACACGCAGTGTACGTCTAGCCCTTCTAAGAATTGGTTATCAGCCATATCCCAAAAACTTTGCAGCGAGTTACAAACAATGGTTCTCATATCAATATTGCTCTTTTTGCTGTTTATATTAACGAGCAGAGCTAATGTTAGCGTGCTGGCCGTCAACGGGTATAGCAATCCGTGCAGTGACCACCTCAATGAGTTCGACATGACTATCGAGATGGCAATTCCAATAAAAACATTTGTTAAGATTATTAAAGCGTCTAAATTCTATACAATTATACGTGTGAGTGAAAGTGCATAGTTAATAAATCTCATATAGAAAACGATTACATTTGCAATTATTTTTCTGTCGAAGTGAGATTGTGCTCCAAAACTTTATTTATACGTTGAGCGCCAAGATCTTTGAGTTTCTCTGATAGTTGTATAACCCTTGTTTTTCCATCGGTAATTCATCAACCGCTATCTCGTAAAAACCCTGTTCACGGAACCAGTGAAGGCTGTGCGTAGTAAGGACAAAAATCTGGTCGATATCACGAGATTTTGATTGGTGACGCATGTAATCCAGCAACAATTGCCCACGGTTTCCATCGCGATAGTCAGGGTGAATCGCCACACACGCCATCTCTGCCATGTGATCTTCCGGATACGCATATAGTGCAGCGCAACCAATAATCAGTCCGTCTTTTTCGATAATCGTAAAGCGGTGAATCTCTTGTTCCAATTGTTCTCTTGAGCGACGAACGAGAATGCCTTGTTCTTCCAAAGGACGAATAAGGTCAAATATGCCACCAATATCGTCAATCTGAGCTTGTCTTACTTGCTCGGCACTAGCCATGACCACTTGGGTTCCAATACCGTCAAAAGAGAACAACTCTTGGATTAATGCGCCATCTACCTTGTAGCTGATTAGATGACAACGAGGCACACCAGCTCGACAAGCGGAGATCGCTCCTTTCAAGAAGCGCAGTGTTCCTGTGCTCATGTCTTCGGCAGGATTTTGAGATTCCGTTAATCGTTCTAGAATTTGCTTGGCATCTTTAGGGAAGAGTTCGGCGAGCACGTTACCGCGTTCATCTGTTACCCCTTGTTCGGAGCAGAAGCCAATCAGCTTGTCGGCCTTTAGACGAATAGCAACTTGGGTAGCGACCTCTTCAGAAAGTAGGTTAAAGCTTTCGCCTGTCACGGAGCTGGCAATAGGGCCAAGCAGTACAATTGAACCTTGGTCAAGCGTGCGATTGATCCCTTCGATATCGATTCGACGAATACGCCCGCTGTGGCAATAATCCGTACCGTCATCCACGCCAAGCGGTTGAGCCGTAATGAAGTTACCACTCATAACATTGAGTTGAGTGCCTGCCATCGGCGTGTTGTTTAAGCTCATTGAGAGGCGTGCGGTGATGGCAAGTTGAAGCTGTCCAGCAGCCTGCATAGCGACGCCCAAAGAATATTCATCAGTGACCCTAATATTCTTGTGATAAGGCGTATGGCAATCTTGCTTGGCGAGCAATTGGTTGATCTGCGGTCTTGCTCCGTGAACGAGAACAATCTTTACTCCAAGGCTGTGGAGCAAGGCTATATCACTAATAATGTTACCAAAGTTCCTGTCGGCAACGGCTTCGCCTCCCAGCATAATGACCATGGTTTTGCCACGGTGAGCATTTACGTAAGGGGTTGATTGTCTGAAACCTTTTACTAGCGCTGTACTTCTTAATTTCACAGAACAAGTCCATCTTGTTTATTTATTCGATAATTTAGCATTTAAATTCAAATGTAAACAACACCTTTTTGGAATAAAGCGCAAACTAATCTTATCTAGGCTTCAATATATAAACTGTCTCAGTGTAGAATGCGCATAGCATCCTTATGAGTAGTCACCGAATGCAACAAGCTCCAGCAACAAAGAACAAAATCGATGAGATAACCAAAGGTCTCTACAGCGAAGCTGATCAGCGCAATCAATCTAAGTTGAAGCGTAAGATCATTGAACGTTGTTTAATGGTTCTAGCCTTAGTGGGTTCGTTTGCGGTGGTTTCTTTGTTCGGCGATGTGCTTTCCCGAGTGCAAAATGCGGCGACGCCCGACAATCTGATATACGGCACTTGGATAGAGCAAGATGTTGCACATTATGCGACCGATGAGTTTGTTCTGAATGCTAATGGTGTGTCAGTTCGTGGGTCTGTTGTTTCGACGAGCTTTGACTTTGATGGAAACTACTTTGAATACAAGGCGGGTGATAAAACCTATCGCTTCCGCATGACCAATTCTGACAATACAGAAATGGTGCTCGATTCTGACAGTCACTACAATCCTATCTTCCGCCTTAAGGGCCATATCGATAACTCCGTCCGATAGGTTATCTTCTTGTAAACTCTTACAATCTAAGATTGTGTTATCTGACTGTTTTTGTCATCCTCGATGCATAGAATTTTTAGGATGACTCTTGTGATTAAAAAATGGCTTCCCCTTGTCGCTGCCTCTTTGTTATTTGGCTGTGCTCAACCCACTGATCTTGCTCAGCAACACCTTGATGACGAATTTCCTCGCACCTTGAATAAGGTCGATCAGGTTGAATCCAATAAACCAAGAGACTACACCGCATTTGCAGAACAAGCTGAGATGGTGGTTTCTAAATCCCCTTCGATGGCTAAAATCTATGAGCCGCTTTATCAACAACTCAATGAGTGGGCGATGCTGAGTGGAGATCCAAGCGAGCTAGCGAATTTTGGCGTTCAAACCGCTCAACTAGGTGGTGGTGATAAACAAGGCAATGTTTTGTTCACGGGCTACTTTTCTCCTGTGATGGAGCTGCGCCACGAAGCGAATGAAGAATATCGTTACCCTGTTTACGGGCTTCCTGAGTGTGGTAAAGAGTGTCCAACACGCCAAGAGATTTACAACGGCGCACTAGAAGGTCAGGGCCTTGAGTTAGGTTACTCAGCAAACCGTATCGACCCATTTATGATGGAAGTACAGGGCAGTGGATTTGTACACTTCGGTGATGATGACACGCTGCAGTATTTCGCCTACGCGGGTAAGAACAATAAAGCTTATGTGAGCATTGGCCGTGTTCTGATTGAACGAGGCTTAGTTCCACGCGAAAAAATGTCGCTAAAAGCAATCAAAGAGTGGGTATTGGCAAACGATCCTGAAGTGGTCAAAGAGCTGCTTGAGCAAAACCCATCTTTCGTGTTTTTTGAAGCGAGAGACGACCTATCTGTGATGGGTAGCGCGGGCATTCCTCTATTACCTATGGCGGCGGTTGCGGGCGATCGCTCTATCTTGCCTATGGGGACGCCGATTCTTGCTGAGGTTCCATTATTGAATGCTGATGGTACTTGGAGCGGCGCTCATCAACTAAGACTGCTATTGGTTTTGGATACGGGCGGCGCGGTTAAGCAAAACCATTTGGACCTTTACCACGGCATGGGCCCTCGAGCGGGTACAGAAGCGGGCCATTACAAGCATTTTGGTCGTGTGTGGAAGCTCGGTTTAGATGGCAGCGCAACTGAAGCGCCTTGGGCTTTGCCTCCTGAAAAGGTTGAGTAAGCTACAATAAAATAGGGCATTGAAAGCGAATCGCTAATCCCCTAGACTTTTTATTCAAGAGTGCGTATAAAACGCACTCTTTTCTTTTTCTCAGAAATAAATTGGCGGCAACAATGCGTGAATTGACCACTCCAGCTTCAGAAAACTATGACCAACGATTTGGTGGCACCCGTCGCCTATATGGCAATAGTGAAGTCGACATACTTAGAGCAGCACACGTGTGTGTGATCGGTATTGGCGGTGTAGGTTCATGGGCGGTTGAAGCGCTTGCTCGTACTGGTTTAGGTGAGCTGACTTTGATCGATATGGATGATGTGTGTGTGACCAACATCAACCGTCAGATCCACGCAATGTCGGGTACGGTTGGCAAGAGCAAAATCGAAGTGATGGCTGAGCGCGTTAAGTTGATTAACCCTGAGTGTAAAGTGAACCTGATTGATGACTTTATTGGCCCAGACAATCAGGCTGAATACCTATCGAAAGAGTTCGACTTTGTGTTAGATGCGATTGATAGCATGAAAGCTAAGGCTTCACTGTTGGCATATTGTCGTAGCAACAAAATTAAGGTGATCACCACCGGTGGTGCGGGTGGTCAAATCGATCCCACTCAAATCAAAGTGGCTGATCTGACTAAGACGATTCAAGATCCGCTAGCGAAGAAGCTAAAAGATACCCTTCGTCGTCATCATAACTTCCCTAAGAATCCAGCACGTAAGTTTGGTATCGATTGTGTGTTCTCAACTGAACAGCTGAAATACCCTCAAGCTGACGGCAGTGTATGTGCTGCGAAAGCGACAGCAGAAGGTCCAAAACGTATGGATTGTGCGACGGGTTTTGGTGCGGCAACAGTTGTAACGGCGACGTTTGGTTTTGTAGCTGTTTCGCGTATCGTTGAAAAGCTGATTCAAAAGCACGCTAAGTAACGTCTTTTACTCAATTAACAATCGACTGGATATTAAAATGACCACATTCCCAAGCTCTCCATTCGGCACTGAAATTACCAGTGATGATATCGTCGCGAAGATGCAGACATTCAGCGGCTGGGAAGACCGTTATCGCCAAGTGATTCAATGGGGTAAGAAACTGCCAACGATGCCTGATGAACTGAAAAGTGAGCAGGTGATTGTCTCTGGCTGTGAAAGCCAAGTGTGGTTGGTTTCTCAAAATATCGACGGTGTTTGGCACTTTTGTGCTGATTCTGATGCTCGTATTGTGCGCGGTCTGATTGCATTAGTGATGGCTGCGTATGATGGAAAAACATCAGAGCAGGTTCAAGCGTTCGATATTGATGGTTACTTTGAACAAATCGGTCTAATTACCCACCTTAGCCCATCTCGCGGTAATGGATTAAAAGCGATTGTTGCTCAAATCCAAGAGCTAAGTGCTTAATATCTCCTTGATACACAGAAGCAAAAAGGGTTGACGTTAAACGCCAACCCTAAGTAATTTCGCTACTCCCTAAAGCATATCAACGGCTTTTTCTATCGCCGCTACGAGCTTTTCAACATCATCCATGTTGTTGTAAATACCAAATGAAATTCGAACCGTTCCTTTCACATTAAGTGCATCCATTAATGGGTGAGCACAATGATGTCCTGCACGTACTGCGATACCTTGCTGATCCAGTAGAGTCGCTATATCTTGATGGTGAACACCATCCATCACAAAAGTAATCACACTTGCGTTAGGTTGATACCCTAAAATCTGAATGTCATCCAGTTTACTGAGAGCAAGATAAGTCTCGTGTTGTAGTTGGTGGATATGATTTTCGACATCTTGTTGTACAAAACCACTTAACCATTCTATTGCGGTGCTTAGTGCTATGGCTCCTGCCACATTTGGCGTGCCCGCTTCGAATTTGCCAGGCAGTTCTGAAAAAGTAGTGCCAGAGAAAGAGACGCGCTCGACCATTTTGCCACCACCATGCCAAGGTGGCATCGCTTCTAACAATTCAAGCTTGCCGTAAAGCACACCGATGCCCGCAGGGGCATAGAGCTTGTGTCCAGAGAATACGTAGAAATCCGCACCTAAAGATGAAACATCTACGGGCTCATGAACAATACCTTGCGCGCCATCGACCACAACAATGGCATCCATCTTATGTGCTTTCTCGATCACTTGTTCAATCGGTTGGCGAGAGCCAGTGACATTGGTGATCTGAGCTAAGGCAACAATCTTGGTCTTATCATTAAGAAGATGATCAAAAGCTTGTAGATCAAATTCGCAATCCGATGTCATCGGTACTTTAACGACTTTAGCGCCGGTTTGTTCTGCCACCATTTGCCAAGGCACTATGTTGGCGTGATGTTCCATCTCACTCACTAAGATCTCATCACCAGGTTGAAGCGTGCTTCTTGCATACGTTTGAGCAATTAGGTTAAGTGCTTCCGTGGCACCACGAGTCCAGATGACCTCTTTTGAAGAGCTTGCACCAATAAACTGAGCAATCTTATCTCTTGCCGCTTCAAATTGACTGGTCGCGTTCGCCGTTAAGCTATGACTACCACGGTGCACATTGGCATTCTGCTTCGAGTAATATTGGCTAATGGCATCAATAACCACCTGAGGCTTCTGTGTCGTCGCCGCGCTGTCTAAGTAAATCAACGGTTGTTGATTGATGGTTTGGGATAGCGCAGGAAACTGCTCTCGGATGTGATTGATATCAAACATCTGTTCTTACCTAAATCTTGAAAGTGGGTGCTAGCATTATGCTGAGCGGTCTTGTTATTTTATCGCGACTTGTTAAGCGTTGCTGACGAATATTCATGATCCCAGCGCTTTTCTTGCTCTTTGACTTGAGCAAACAGCTTTTGGTTAACAGGAACCTTTATGCCGTGCTTAAGTGCTGTCTTGATTAGATGGCCGCTAATGAAGTCGACCTCTGTCTTACGCTGATAAAACATATCTTGCTGCATTGAAGAGTAGTTCTCTGCCGTCGCTAGGATGACGCGTTTGACGCTTGCTGCTAATTCATCGAATGAACAGGCGATCCCTTCTGCTTGCATCACTTCTGTCAGTTCTTGAACTATCGAACGCAACACCCCCTCAAATTGGTGATCAGCAAGTTCGCCATTCTTAATCTGCTTGAGCCCAGTGAGTGGATTTATGGCACAGTTAATCGCGAGCTTAGTCCAAAGCGCAGTTTTTATTTCAGGGTTCCAGCTTACCTCTGGCAGGGCATGGTTGAGGACATCAACTAAAAACGTGCATTGCTGACCGACTTGGTTAAAAGCACCCAATTGGGTGTGGCCTAACCCTGTATGAGATACATGATTACGGCTGGGTTTGAATGCGGCTTGAGTCGTGGTCGCCAATACAACGGGGTAACCATCGACTTGAGTAGCAATATTATCGACCGCGCCCATTCCATTGTGCATGAACATGAGAATGGTGTCTGGGTCGAGATGTTGGAGGAGCGGAGTGGTTGCGGTTTCGACTTGCCAAGCCTTGACGGTGAAGATAACCAAGTCACTCGCGGCTAATCGTTCGATATTGTTGTTACTGATAGGGAGAGAGGGTTGTCCATCAAGTGATAGCTCAATGGAGTGGTCGGAAGAACGACTCCACAAAGAGACATTATGACCCGCTTTAAGCAGTTTTATCGTCCATAAAGAGCCGATAGCTCCAGGTCCAACAATAGTGATGTTCACAGCAATACCGAGATAAGAAAGTGATGCTGCAAGGATAGCGAGGCATTAAATGAAAGCAATAAAAAATGGCACCCGAGGGTGCCATTTTATCTAATGAAGTTTTAACTTGATTAGAAGTTGTACTGTAGACGGTAGATGATTAGATCTTGGTAGTCTTTACGTGCAAGCTTGTTCACTGTGTAACGGTAAAGAACACCAGTTGACCAGTTTTGGTGGAAGTTCCATAGTGCATTGATACTACCATTTAGACCGTAGTCGCCACCTTGAACTTCTGAGTACTCATCGTTACGAGCAAATTCATATTCGCCCCAAGTTGAGAACGTAAAGTTTTGACCTGCAATGTCAGTATTGTAGTAACCAACCCAACCAGCCATACCACCGTTAGAACCGCTGATATCACCAGAGTTAATTTGGTGTGCACCGATGAATGGTGTGAATGCCCAACCGTCACCGCTTAGACCAGTATAGCCAAGACCAAGAACACGGTTTTGCTCATGGAAACCAGCATCAGTATCTGTGTTGTAAACTTGTGCGTAAAGGCTAACTTTAGTATCCATTAGGTTGTAGTGGATAGTACCTTTAGTTGAAGCTCCGCGATCATCACCTGAACGATCAACACCTTCGTAGTCGTAGAAGCCGTAGATTTGACCCCAGTCAAATGCAGCACCGCCTTCGATACCAATAACAGCTTGGTTACGATCTGAGATGTCACCACCGAAGTTATCGTCATCGTTACCAAAGCCTTGGTCCCAAACTTGGTAATCAGCATACATGCTACCAAAGCCATATAAGTATTCTGCCTGAGCAGGGATTGCTGTTGCAGCTGCAACTACGCCAAGAGCTAAAAGTGATTTACGCATAATGGAACTCTCTATGTTAAAAATGAATAACCCGCTAATCCGTGCGTGTTTATGATGTCCGAATGCCGAGCATAATAGCGATTTTGTTCTCAAATAAAAGTGAGAAAGAGTGAAAACTACAATTATTAATTTGAAGTTGATCACACTAATGATCTAAATGATGGAACTTTAAGGTGGTAATGCATCTTGATGCATCTTGGATTCTATTGATTTTGTGAAATCTGATTATTTTGTAGATAAATTGGTGAATTGATGCTCTAAGCAAACGATTATACTAAATAGAGTGATATGCATATCAAAATCAACAGTATTCGTTTCTAAGCGTTTTCTCTTAAAAAATGACAATTCAACCCGTCTTACAATCCAGTCTTTGATCTATCTTTGACCGAAAACGGTGGGTATTGCTGGCAGCACTCCGGCGCTAAGTGATGTGAAATTCAAAGATTATGCGAATGGCATTTATGTTGCGGCGGGGTCTTACTTTGTGACGATTACTGTAGCGGGTCAGCCTTTGGTTGTGGCGATTGATGACTCGATGGGAACAGGTTTTAATCTTATCGTGAGCGACACAACAGACTAGATCTGAAGACCGAACGTAAAAGAGGGAAGCTCAATGCTACCCTCTTATCATTTTTTTTGACTCTATTCTTGATTGTTTTTGGCTTTTTCTAATAAATCCGTGAAAAAGTGGCGTAACGAATAGAGCATGATCAAACTCGGTATCACCATGAGTGCAGTCAGTATAAAGAAGGTTGACCAGTCATTGAGGTAATCAACCAACTCACCACTGAAGGAAGCCAGCGTTGTTCGACCGAAATTGCCCAAGGATGCGAGTAATGCATATTGTGTCGCTGAGAATGCTTGCCCGGTTAATAGCGTTAAGAAAGAGACAAAAGCTACTGTTGAAAAGGCGGTTGTGAAGTTATCGACAATAATCGTTGCCAAGAACAAGGTTTCACTCGGGCCAGTGTGAGCGATCCACGCAAACATTAGATTACTGGCCGCCATTGCCACACCGCCGATCATCAGTCCGCGTACAATACCGAATTTCACATTGAAGACACTGCCTACCAAAGTGAAGAATATCGTCGCGCCCCAGCCAATTAACTTGGAGTAATGACCGATCTGTTCATTACTGAAACCTATCTCTTTATAGAAGGTGATCGACATGCGACCTAGGAAGGCTTCACCTATCTTAAATAGGAATACGAACAGCAGTAGGGTGATGGCAACTTGAACTCCGTTTCGTTTGAAGAAGTCATAAAACGGTTCTAACACGGTAACACTGAACCAAGCCACGACTTTCGAACCGACAACCTTATTGTGGCGTTGCTGAGCCTGTTCCTGCAGGGCTTCGCGTTGTGTATTTGGCTCTCCGACAAAAAGAGTAAACAGCATTAGTACGACAACGACGCCTGCCATTCCGTAATACACGCCATTCCAACCGATTGAGTCTGCGTTAATAAAGGCAAGGTAGCCTGGTAGAGAATACCCCGTCCACCAACCAATTACGGCCATTGCAGAAGCTTGCGGCAGTTTTGATGCTTCGGATTTTGGGAAGGTATCAATACGAAATGCATCAATCGCGATGTCTTGCGTGGCTGAGGCAATGGCAATAGCGAGCGCCAACATTGAGGTAAACGCCAAATTCTCTGCGGGATTGACGCCTGCGATGAATAAGGTGCCGATTAAAACAATGGTTTGGCAGAAAAAGATCCAACTGCGGCGCTGGCCGAGTATTGCGTGAAGCACCGGCAGTTTTACTCGGTCTACCAATGGTGCCCATAAAAAGTTAATCGCATACACGGCAAACACACTACCAAAGTAGCCAATGGCAGCACGCGTTAAACCTGCATCTTTTAGCCAGCCAGACATGTTGGATCCAATAAGAACCCATGGGAAGCCACTCGAACAGCCGAGCATAAACACCCAAAGTAGACGTTTATCTAGGTAGCTGCGAAAAGTCTGCATCCAAGAAAGAGAGGGAGTGCCTGATGACATAGGGCGTCCTTGTATAGAAAAACGCCCTTAAGAAATAAGGGCGTTACATTGGATTACTTAAGAAGGGTCACTTTAGTGATGACGATTGGGTCAACTGGTATGTCTGACATGCGGCCCATTCGCTTGGTTGGAATCGTTGCCATCTTTTGAACAACATCAAAACCTTCAGTTACTTTGCCGAATACAGCGTAGCCTGGGTTGCTACCTTTTGCGTTCAAGAAGTCATTATCAGAGAAGTTAATGAAGAACTGACGAGTTGCAGAATCTGGCGCATTAGTACGAGCCATCGCGATTGTTGCTGTATCGTTCTTCAAGCCATTGCTGCCTTCATTCTTGATAGGAGCGTAAGTTGCTTGTTGATTCATCTCTTGATCGAAGCCGCCACCTTGAGCCATAAAGCCAGGAATAACACGGTGGAAGATAGTGCCTTCGTAGCTGCCGTCAGCAACGTATTTTAGGAAGTTCTCCGCACTAACCGGTGCTTGTTCTTGGTTAAGCTCAATTGTGAAGTCGCCTAATGTTGTTTCTACGTTCACTTTAGGACCAGCCCAAACGCTCACGCTCACCAACATTAATGCGATAGAAGATAAAATACGAACCATTAGAAACGTTCCTTCATGTAAGTTTGTAGCTCTTGGTCGTTAGCGATTTCCGTAAGAACCAAGTTAATCACGTCATTAAGAACCATAGAGATGTCGTCATTTGACGCACTCAAGGCACCAGTGCGCGTTGCAGTACCGTTGAATGTTTTCACTAGTTTGCCTTCAGGCGTTTCAGCCGTAACTTCAAGCGTTACTTTACCGTCCATTTTGTTTTCCATAATGGTGTGTTCTACGGTAACAAGCGCTTCTTGAATCTCCAAAACAATTGAGTTTTCACTGTTTACGCTTGCACGAAAACCTTGAGACTCTAACTGCTGAGCAATAGCGTTTTCTAGAGAAATACGCATGTTTTGCTTAGCATGAATTGGTTGAATGTTTGAACGGCCACTATCAACCAATGCAACATATTGAGCGGCACGAACATCTTTACTGGTTAGTGTGTATGTTTTGCCTTGTACAAGGTTGCTTGAGCTTAGTGAAGCTTCTGGCATTACATTGATTTGTTCTTGCTGAGGGGCTGAACATGCTGTCAAAGCCATAATAGAAGCAGCCAAAATCAGTTTTTTCATTCCTTTATCCTTTCTAAATTCACACCAGAAGCTCGGTATCTTAAATTCTTGTGAAGTCGTTTCTGCTTATTTATTAAAATTCGCAGGCTCTCTTGTTGCTTGTAATATCTCAAATTTTTGGTTTAGTTCAAGCGTTTCAACGTTAGCTTCACCAAATAGTCTCGCTAGTTTGACATCGTATCCGAGGTGTCGGTTGCCAATAACAATTAATTTGCCTCCATTGCTAAGAACATGCTTTGCATCACAGAACATTTGCCATGCAATGTGATCAGTAATCGCTTGTTGCTGATGGAATGGAGGATTACACATCACTAAGTAGGTGCTGTTTTTCTTAAAGCCATCTAAACAGTTGTTGGCGATGAACTGGAAGTTGCCGTCTTCACCAAGGTTATCCTTGACGTTTTGGCGTGCTGACTCCACAGCCATAAAGCTTTCATCCACACAGGTAATACGAGCTTGTGGGTTCAATTGCCCTGCTTTTACGCTCAATACACCGTTGCCACAGCCTAGGTCGATGATATGACGCAGCTCTGGATCTTGAGGGATATGCTCTAGCATATAGCGAGCGCCTTGATCGAGTGCTTCCCCTGAGTAAACATTTGGTAAATTTTTCAGACGGATATCTTCACCGTCCACATCCCATTCAACAAAAGGCTCTACTGTTTGAATAGGCTGGCAGTTTGGAGACGAGAATACTAAGCGGTGTTTTTTCTTCGCTAGTGATGTTTTGGTTTCGCCTAGGTACTTTTCGAACAGGTTAAGCGTAGAAGTGTGAATCTCTTTTACCTTGTTGACGCCAATCACTTGGCAGCCTACAGGCAATGCTTGGCGTAGCTGGCTCAGTTGCCAGATTAGGTGACGATTTGTTTTTGGCAGTTGCATGATCACAAGATCGATACCGTGTGGGATATCATCCATCGTGTTCAAGAAGTTCACTCGATTACTTTGATTGCGCTGCAAGTTTTTCAGGGCACCACGGTGAGAGATAAATGAGTCGCTCATCATAGTGATATCATGATCTTTCGAGAACCAAGCGGATAGGGCACCGAAGCTGTCGTTCATGATCAGGATGTGTTTGCCAGGTTCAAGGTTCATCTCTTCAACATGACTGATCAGGTATTCGTCGCCCGCATCCCAAGCTTGAAGGGTTTCATTTGAACGTTTCGGGAAACGATGTAAGGTTAAAGTTCTATCGTGAAGGGTAAGTTCGGTTTTCATTGCTTGAGATACTTATGTAAGAAATAACAAAGATATTGTCTCAAATGCAGGCTGAACAAGATAGAAAAAACTCAAGCAAACCTACGCCATTCGCTATCAAATACTCAGACAGTCGACCGCTTAGGGTTTATACTCATCCCACGGATAATGCCAATACGTTATTAAGGAATCACAATGATCCAAGAAGTTATCGAAACAAAATTGCACAATGAGTTTTCACCAAGTCATTTAAACGTGGTTAATGAGAGCTATATGCACAATGTTCCGGCCGGTTCTGAGAGTCATTTTAAAGTGATTGTTGTCAGTGATGCGTTTGAAGGATTGCGTCTTATTGCTCGTCATCGAGCGGTAAATAAAGCTCTTTCAGAAGAGTTAGCGAATAATATTCACGCACTGTCCATTCACACTTATACAAAAGATGAATGGATGAAGCAGCTCGATAACGTGCCAGACAGCCCTATGTGTATGGGTGGTGGCAAGTAACACAGCGAGCATTTTGACAAAAGGTGGTGATGCCGCCTTTTTTGCCGCCAAACCTATGTGTTTTTCGTTGTTATATCACCCAAACTGATGTCAAATTGAACGAGCTCAAATACCTACAATGAGTAATGTTTTTATTAACAGTGTTTCAACATAACTAGTAAAATATTAGTTTGTGACAGAGTATTAATCTCTTGTTTAAAACACGATTCAAAAGCCATTTTATCTGTGCGGCTCGTCAAATTTATACATATTTGAGAGGCCATATGCTTCAAATCTCACCAAATAAAGGCTGTATTCAAGTTATTGGTCATGGCATCGAGTTGTCAAAAAATGCTAGAATATCGCACCTGATAAATCTCACATGATTCGTGTGGTGATTTTATTATGAAAATGTTGCGATTTTGGTATCTCAAATTTACCAAAACCGGACACTGTAATGTCGTGTCTAAGGGCGATTTTAAAACGTCCCGAATTTACGCAATTAAAAGAATCTTTTTCCCGATAAAGTAGTGCAAGTGCGTATGATTACAATAAAGAAGGGTTTGGATCTTCCTATCGCAGGAACTCCATCCCAGGTGATTAATGATGGTAAGTCCATCACTAAAGTCGCCTTGCTTGGCGAAGAGTACGTTGGTATGCGTCCTACGATGCATGCTCGCGTTGGTGATGAAGTGAAGAAAGGCCAAGTTCTTTTTGCAGATAAAAAGAACCCAGGTGTTGTATTTACTTCTCCAGCAAGCGGTAAAGTTATTGAAGTGAACCGTGGTGCTAAGCGTGTTCTTCAATCAGTAGTGATTGAAGTAGCAGGCAATGAGCAAATCACGTTCAATAGCTATGAAGCTAACCAACTAGTAGGCCTTGACCGTGAAACGGTTAAAGCTCAGTTAGTTGAGTCTGGCGCATGGACCGCTTTGCGAACTCGTCCGTTCAGCAAGGTTCCAGCAGTTGATTCTGAAACTCAGGCTATTTTCGTTACTGCTATGGATACTAATCCGCTAGCAGCTGAGCCAGAATTAATCATTAACGAGCAGTCTGATGCTTTCGTTGCTGGTTTAGATCTTCTTTCAACTCTGACTAACGGTAAAGTGTACGTTTGTAAAAAAGGTACTAGCTTACCTCGTTCAGCTCAGTCTAACGTTGAAGAACATGTTTTTGATGGCCCACACCCTGCAGGTCTTGCAGGCACGCATATGCATTACCTATATCCGGTAAATGCACAAAATGTAGCGTGGAGCATTAACTACCAAGATGTTATCGCATTCGGTAAGCTTTTCCTTACTGGTGAGATTTACTCTGAGCGTGTTGTTTCTCTGGCTGGTCCAGTGGTGAACAACCCACGTCTAGTTCGTACTCAAATTGGTGCTAGCCTTGAAGAGTTGACAGACAGCGAGTTAATGCCAGGCGAAGTTCGTGTGATTTCTGGTTCTGTACTTACGGGTACTGAAGCAACAGGTCCACATGCTTTCCTTGGTCGTTACCATCAGCAAGTTTCTGTTCTACGTGAAGGTCGTGATAAAGAGCTATTCGGCTGGGCTATGCCTGGTAAGAACAAGTTCTCTGTTACTCGTTCATTCCTTGGTCACCTGTTTAAAGGTCAGTTGTTCAACATGACAACGACAACAAACGGTAGTGACCGCTCAATGGTTCCAATTGGTAACTACGAGCGCGTAATGCCTCTAGATATGGAACCTACATTGCTGCTTCGTGATCTATGTGCAGGCGACATTGATAGTGCTCAAGCACTAGGTGCGCTAGAGCTAGACGAAGAAGATGTAGCATTGTGTACCTTTGTATGTCCAGGTAAGTACGAGTACGGTCAACTACTTCGTGAATGCCTAGATACGATTGAGAAGGAAGGGTAATTTTCATGGGCCTTAAAAAGTTTCTTGAAGACATCGAGCATCATTTTGAGCCAGGTGGTAAACACGAGAAGTGGTTTGCGCTTTACGAAGCAGCAGCGACAGTGTTCTACACGCCAGGTCTTATTACAAAGAAAAGCTCGCACGTTCGTGATAGCGTTGATTTAAAACGTATCATGATCATGGTTTGGTTCGCGGTATTCCCAGCAATGTTCTGGGGTATGTACAACGCGGGTGGCCAAGCTATCGCAGCACTTAACCATATGTATGCAGGTGCTGAACTAGCATCTGTTATCAGTGGTAACTGGCACTACTGGCTAACCGAAATGCTTGGAGCCTCCTTAGGAGCCGATGCAGGTGTTGGCAGCAAGATGCTACTTGGTGCGACTTACTTCCTACCTATCTACGCAACGGTATTCATCGTTGGTGGTTTCTGGGAAGTTCTGTTCTGTATGGTGCGTAAGCACGAAGTAAACGAAGGTTTCTTTGTTACTTCTATCTTATTCGCGCTTATCGTTCCGCCAACACTTCCTCTATGGCAAGCAGCACTAGGTATTACCTTCGGTGTTGTAGTCGCTAAAGAGATCTTCGGTGGTACGGGTCGTAACTTCCTGAACCCTGCACTTGCTGGCCGTGCGTTCCTATTCTTTGCATACCCTGCACAGATTTCAGGTGACGTAGTTTGGACTGCTGCAGATGGTTTCTCTGGTGCAACTGCTCTTAGCCAATGGGCTCAAGGCGGCGGTAGCGCACTAATGAACGTAACATCTGGTGAAGCAATCACTTGGATGGACGCATTCATTGGTAACATCCCAGGTTCTATCGGTGAAGTATCGACTCTAGCACTTATGATCGGTGCTGCGATGATCGTTTACATGCGTATCGCTTCATGGCGAATCATTGCTGGTGTAATGATCGGTATGATTGCTGTGTCTACGCTGTTTAACGTGATCGGTTCTGATACTAACGCAATGTTCAGCATGCCTTGGCACTGGCACCTAGTTCTAGGTGGCTTCGCATTCGGTATGTTCTTCATGGCGACTGACCCAGTATCAGCTTCATTTACCAACAAAGGTAAGTGGTGGTACGGCATCCTAATCGGCGCAATGTGTGTAATGATTCGTGTAGTTAACCCTGCATACCCAGAAGGCATGATGCTTGCGATCCTATTCGCAAACCTATTTGCTCCTCTGTTTGACCACGTTGTAATCGAGAAGAACATTAAGCGGAGACTAGCGCGCTATGGCAAGTAATAACGATAGCATTAAAAAGACGCTGTTTGTTGTTATCGCATTGAGCCTAGTGTGCTCAATCATCGTTTCAACAGCTGCAGTTGTTCTTAAACCTAAGCAACAAGCTAACGCGGTTCTAGATCAGCAAACTAAGATCCTTGAAGTTGCGGGCATTGAACTTGCGGGTAATATCCCTGAACTGTACGCAGAGAACATTGAACCTCGTCTAGTTGATTTCGCTACTGGCGATTTCGTTGACGGCGATGCTGCTGCATACGACCAACGTAAAGCGGCAAAAGATCCAGCTCAGTCAATCAAGCTTTCAGCTGAAGATGACATCGCTAAGATCCTTCGTCGTGCTAACACGGGTACTGTATACCTTGTGAAAGATGGCGCTGAAACTTCTAAAGTTATCATCCCTGTTCACGGTAACGGTCTATGGTCAATGATGTACGCATTCGTTGCGGTAGAAACTGATGGCAACACAGTTTCTGGTATCACTTACTACGAGCAAGGTGAAACTCCTGGACTTGGTGGTGAAGTTGAGAACCCATCTTGGCGCGCTCAATTCGTTGGTAAGAAATTATTCGACGAAAACCACAAACCTGCTATTCAGGTTGTTAAAGGTGGCGCTCCTCAAGGTTCTGAGCACGGTGTAGATGGCCTTTCTGGTGCAACACTGACTAGCGTTGGTGTTCAACATACATTTGACTTCTGGTTAGGTGATATGGGCTTTGGTCCGTTCCTAGCAAAAGTTCGTGACGGAGGTCTGAACTAATGTCTAGTGCAAAAGAAATTAAAAAGAGCATCTTAGCGCCGGTGTTGGACAACAACCCAATCGCGCTACAGGTTCTTGGTGTGTGTTCTGCTCTTGCGGTAACCACTAAGCTAGAAACAGCATTTGTTATGACTATCGCGGTAATGTTCGTTACTGCTCTGTCTAACTTCTTCGTTTCTTTGATCCGTAACCACATTCCTAACAGTGTGCGTATCATCGTTCAGATGGCAATTATCGCATCACTAGTAATCGTGGTAGACCAAGTGCTTAAAGCATACCTATACGATATCTCTAAGCAGCTATCTGTATTCGTAGGCCTAATCATTACTAACTGTATTGTAATGGGTCGTGCTGAAGCATTCGCAATGAAGTCTGCGCCAATCCCATCTCTAATCGATGGTCTTGGTAACGGTCTTGGTTACGGTTTCGTTCTTATCACTGTTGGTTTCTTCCGTGAGCTTCTAGGCTCTGGCAAACTATTTGGTATGGAAGTACTACCTCTAGTGAGCAACGGTGGTTGGTATCAGCCAAACGGCTTGATGCTTCTAGCACCTTCTGCATTCTTCCTAATTGGTTTCTTGATTTGGGCAATTCGTGTGTTCAAACCAGAACAAGTAGAAGCGAAGGGGTAAGGTAGTCATGGAACATTATATTAGTCTGCTAGTTAAATCGATTTTCATCGAAAACATGGCGCTTTCTTTCTTCCTAGGTATGTGTACATTCCTAGCGGTATCTAAGAAAGTTAAAACTTCTTTTGGTCTTGGTGTTGCGGTAGTTGTAGTACTTACAATCGCTGTTCCTGTAAACAACCTTGTTTACACACACATCCTGAAAGAAAACGCGCTTGTTGAAGGTGTCGATTTAAGTTTCCTTAACTTCATCGCATTCATCGGTGTTATCGCGGCACTTGTACAAATCCTAGAGATGGTTCTAGACCGTTTCTTCCCACCTTTGTACAACGCACTAGGTATCTTCCTTCCACTGATCACAGTTAACTGTGCAATCTTTGGTGGTGTATCTTTCATGGTAACTCGTGACTACAACTTTGCTGAATCTGTTGTTTACGGCTTCGGTTCTGGTGTGGGTTGGATGTTAGCTATCGTTGCTCTTGCGGGTATCCGTGAGAAGATGAAGTACTCTGACGTACCTCCAGGTCTTCGTGGCCTTGGTATCACGTTCATTACTGTTGGTCTGATGGCGTTAGGCTTTATGTCTTTCTCTGGTGTTCAACTGTAGGGTAAGCACCCAGTAATAAGGAATAACAAATGTTTAGTATTATTCTTGGCGTAGCGATGTTTACCATTATTGTACTGGCTCTAGTACTAGTGATTCTTTTCGCTAAGTCTAAGTTAGTACCATCAGGTGACATCACTATTTCAGTAAACGGCGACCCTGAAAAGGCGATCGTTACTCAACCTGGTAGCAAGCTACTTGGTGCCCTGGCTGGCGCTGGTATCTTCGTATCTTCTGCTTGTGGTGGCGGTGGCTCTTGTGGTCAGTGTCGTGTAAAAGTTAAGTCTGGTGGTGGCGACATCCTTCCAACTGAACTTGATCACATCACAAAAGGTGAAGCTCGCGAAGGCGAACGTCTTGCATGTCAAGTTGCTATGAAAACTGACATGGAGATTGAACTAGACGAAGATATCTTTGGTGTTAAAAAGTGGGAATGTACTGTTATCTCGAATAACAACGAAGCTACTTTCATCAAAGAACTTGCTCTAGCGATCCCTGAAGGTGAAGAAGTTCCGTTCCGCGCGGGTGGTTACATTCAGATTGAAGCTGAACCACATCACGTGAAATACGCAGATTACGATATTCCTGAGGAATACCGTGGTGACTGGGATAAGTTCAACTTGTTCCGTTATGAGTCTATCGTTAAAGAGCATTCGATCCGTGCTTACTCTATGGCTTCATACCCAGAAGAGAAAGGCATCATCAAGCTTAACGTGCGTATCGCAACTCCGCCGCCAAACAACCCTGACGTAGCTCCTGGTGTTATGTCTTCATACATCTGGTCTCTTAAAGAAGGCGACAAATGTACTATTTCTGGTCCATTTGGTGAGTTCTTTGCTAAAGACACAGACAATGAAATGGTATTCATCGGTGGTGGTGCAGGTATGGCGCCTATGCGTTCTCATATCTTCGACCAACTTAAGCGTCTTAAGTCTACTCGTAAGATGTCTTACTGGTATGGCGCGCGTTCTAAGCGTGAGATGTTCTACATTGAAGATTTCGATGGCCTAGCGGCTGCAAACGAAAACTTCGTGTGGCACTGTGCACTGTCTGATCCTCAACCAGAGGACAACTGGGACGGTTACACTGGTTTCATCCACAACGTACTGTACGAAAACTACCTGAAGGATCACGAAGCTCCTGAAGATTGTGAGTACTACATGTGTGGTCCACCGATGATGAACGCTGCTGTTATCGGCATGCTGAAAGATCTTGGTGTAGAAGATGAAAACATCCTACTAGATGACTTCGGTGGTTAATCCACTTAAGTGATTGATATTATGGCTGACTCCTACGAGTCAGCCATTTGTTTTTCTAAGACAGCTTTTGACAACATACTGGCTTATATAAGAAAGAGTAAGGCATTCAAAATACCTATTTTTTACTCTTATTTTTCCTTATATAAATCCTCAACATTAGACAGGAGTAAGCAAGTGAGAATTTGGCTTGTTGCATTAACTTCTTTGATTTTTCTTGCGGGCTGTGAGCAGTCAAGAGAGCAAGTGCATTTGAGTGGCCCAACGATGGGCACGAGTTACAATATTAAATACATCAATGGTGATGAATTTCCTGAGTCTAATGAAGTTCATACAGAGATCGATCGTCTACTTGAAGAAGTAAACGACCAGATGTCGACTTACCGTGAAGATTCCGAATTAAGCCGTTTCAACCAGCATAAAGGTGCGGATGCGTTCGAAGTATCTGAGCAAACAGCGACGGTTGTGAAAGAAGCGATTCGTTTGAACGGTCTTACTGAAGGAGCTCTGGATGTAACGGTTGGTCCGTTAGTTAACTTATGGGGTTTTGGTCCTGAAGCTCGTCCTGAAGTTGTGCCATCAGATGAAGAGCTGGCGGCTCGCAAGGCTAAGATTGGTATCCATCATCTTAGTGTTGAAGGCAACATGTTGAAGAAAGACCTACCTAACCTGTATGTCGATCTATCCACGATTGCAAAAGGTTGGGGTGTTGACGTCGTCGCTGACTACCTTGATTCTATCGGTATTCACAACTACATGGTTGAAGTCGGTGGCGAAATTCGTCTGAAAGGTTTAAACCGTGAGAACGTGGGCTGGCGTATCGCGATTGAGAAACCAAGCGTTGATGAGCGTAATATCCAAGAGATCATCGAGCCGGGTGATATGGCTATCGCAACCTCTGGTGATTACCGTAACTATTTTGAACGTGATGGTGTTCGTTACTCACACATCATCAACCCTGAAACAGGAAAGCCTCTTCACCATAAAGTGGTTTCTGTGACTGTTTTAAACCCGTCTTCAATGACTGCAGACGGCTTATCTACGGGCCTTATGGTCTTAGGTGAGGAAAAAGGAATGGAAGTCGCAAACCAACATAACATCCCAGTGTTCATGGTGGTAAAAACAGCAGATGGCTTTAAAGAAATTGCTTCTGAAGCATTTAAGCCATACTTAGGTAAATAAGGTAAGCGAGAGAATTATGAATACATTTCTGATTACATTTGGTGTTTTTCTTGCCGTAATCACAGCAATGTCTATTGGCTATATAGTCCAAAAGAAAGTTGTGAAAGGCAGCTGTGGTGGCTTAGGTGCTGTTGGTATCGATAAAGTATGTAACTGCCCAGAACCTTGTGACGCGCGTAAGAAGCGTGAAGCACGTGAAGCTTACCGTGAAGAGAAGCTGGCTGAGCGTCAACAAAAAGAAGCGGCTTGGAGTAAAGACCGTATCGCTTAATTGGTGACAGTCATAGGGGATAGAGTTATCTATGCCCTCAAATTGAAAAGCTCAAGATTATCGTCTTGAGCTTTTTTAGTTTTGAGGTCTAGCAATTAATCTTGGCATACCAAAATGGAAACAAAAGCGAATGACTATTGTTCGATTTGCATGCTGTTACGCGCAAACACTAGTTGGTTTCTACCTTGCTCTTTTGCCGTATAAAGAAGCTCATCAGCGGCTTTGATCTGTTCATCTAACTTCGCGTCTAAATCGGTTACGCCGATACTGATACTGACCTTGATTCTTTGAGAGTCATGCTCAACAACATGGCTTTCAATGGCTTCTCTCATGGACTCTAAGTTGTCAACAAAGCTTTCAAATGCGCCGCACGACTGAATACAAAACTCTTCGCCACCAAAGCGCACAGCGACATCGTCTTTGAAATGATCTTTGATTATTTTCCCTACATCGATCAGCACGGCATCACCACCATCGTGTCCAAAGGTATCATTCACTTTCTTAAAGAAGTCGATGTCCATCATCGCGATGTTTCGTTGATCGCAGCCTTTACAAGGATGATTGAACAGGTAGCGACGATTCCATAAGCCAGTAAGAGCATCCTCGTTGGCATGTCGAAATAGCTCATTAGCCGCTTCTTTCATATCAAGCAGCTGATGGATACGGCAGAAAAACTCTTCTTGGTTAAAAGGTTTGTAAAGGAAATCGTTGGCACCCGCTTTAAGGAATCGCGCTGTCATAGTGCGATCATCACTCCCGGATAATCCTAGAATGGCCAACTGGTTTCTGTCGTGATCGCGTCGAATCTCACGGATCATCGCAATACCGTCTTTCTTCGGCATATCATGGTCTGTAACAACGAACGTAATATCGGGATCGTTATGAAGGAGCTTTAATGCTTGTTCGCCATCTTCGGCTTGGATAGTTTGGATATATTGGTGTTCTAGAAGTTGAGCTATGTAACGGCGAACGACCGCTGAATCATCGACAACCAATGCTTTGTGATGGCGATTATTCGAAATTCTTTGAACCAGGGGAAGTAGGTAGCTTACTGATGACATACTGTCTTTAAGTATGTAATCGATAACGCCTTTGGCTAGGACTTGCTCTCGCAGTTGATTGTCGAACATCCCGGTCAGGACAATGATTTTCTGTTGATAGCCTAAGACGAGATCAATGATCTCGCCGTCTTGGCCGTCAGGTAAACAGTAGTCGAGGACTGCACACAAGAAATCCGTTTCTTGCTCTAAGATCGCTTTGGCTTCTTCTACAGATTCCGCCAACGCAACTTCATAGCCATCGTTCTTAAATTGTTGGTAAAGATAGTTTCTGAATGCGCGACTATCCTCTACCACTAGTATTTTTTCACTCAAAAGCTATCCCTACTTATAGACTAAATACTCCTAACAATACTATCAGAATAGTGGGCGGCGAATGAAGTGAAACCTGTTGAGCTGGACTCTATATCATTTTAAATTTGAGAATAATTGATTATACTGTTCATAGATACAGTTGTAAGGTTGAGTTATTTCTAGATGCGTAGTGCGGACCAAGAGAAAGTGAGAAAAATAATCCATGTTGATATGGATTGTTTTTACGCAGCTGTAGAAATGCGAGATAACCCGTCTTATCGCAATCGACCGCTCGCAGTGGGTGGTCATGAAAAACAGCGCGGTGTTTTGAGTACGTGTAATTACGAAGCGCGAAAGTTTGGTGTTCGTTCTGCAATGCCGACAGCTAAAGCTCTACAACTGTGCCCTGGTTTGCTAGTTGTTCCAGGAAGGATGCCGGTCTATGTAGAGACCTCTAAAAAGATTCGTGAGATATTTTCTCGATATACATCCATCATTGAACCTCTGTCTTTGGATGAAGCCTTTCTTGATGTTACGGATTCGAAGCAGTGTCTTGGTTCAGCAACATTGATTGCGGAGTCGATTCGTCGTGATATTTGGAATGAACTCAACCTGACGGCTTCTGCTGGCATTGCCCCAATAAAGTTCTTGGCGAAAGTGGCTTCAGATCTGAACAAGCCCAATGGTCAGTTTGTTATTCCGCCTCAAGACGTACAAGCTGTTATTGACGAATTACCACTCGAAAAGATTCCCGGTGTTGGTAAGGTGAGTATTGAGAAGCTGCATCAATCGGGTTTCTTTACTTGTAAGGACATTAAAGAATCTGACTATCGAGACTTACTACTGAGGTTTGGCCGCCAAGGTGCATCACTTTGGAAGCGTAGCCACGGCATTGATGATCGAGAAGTTATCATCGAGCGCGAGCGAAAATCGGTAGGTGTAGAGCGCACCTTTACCCAAAACATTTCAAGCTACGCAGAATGTTGGCAGGTAATCGAAGATAAGCTATTTCCTGAACTCGAGACTCGCTTAGAAAAGGCTAGTCCAAGCAAAGCGATCATCAAGCAGGGCATTAAGCTCAAGTTCGCCGATTTTCAACAAACCACGATTGAGCACATCCACGCCTCTCTCGATCGTGAACACTTCAAAGAGCTGCTTAGTGAAATACTGAAAAGGCAGCAAGGACGAGAGATACGCCTGCTTGGCCTAAGTGTGATGCTACAACCTAAAGATCAGATGCGTCAGCTGAGCTTCTTTTAAAGATAATGAGTGAGATGAATACCGACTAAGCCTCAAAGCCTAGTCGGTTTTTTTATAGGTAAGAGTTACCTAGGAAGCTGCTTCACTCGCGCTAAGGTATCACTGAATGGTTGTTGCTCTAACTTTCCGTAGCCGACCATTTTGCTGGCTTTAAGCTTGGTTGAAAGTGGGGTGGCGATTCCACATAGAAAACGAGTAATCGCTTCGTCGGTAATCAACTGTTGGCTAGCCGAAATAAACTCATGTATCCATGTCATCACCGTCTCATCATCGATAGGTTCAACATCAACGGTTGGTAAGATTGCCACTTCTCCTCGACATACAGAGCAGTGACCGCAGTTTGTTGGTGCTTTCTCATCGGCAAAATAACTCGCAAGGCGTGAGCTTAGGCAAGTATCCGCCTCAAAGAAATTCAGCATTTGGTTAAGGCGGTTTATCTCGCTGTTTTCTTTTGCTTTAAACAACTCAGTTAGACGCTCTGACAGTTGCATCATATCTTCAGAAGTATTGTGGATCGCGTAGACATCGGTGATCTGCTTGCTTTCTAGTTCAATCCAACCTTGTTCATTGAAGTAGTCGATAGCCGCAATCACACGCTGACGATCGGCTTGGAAGTGTGTCCAAAGCGCATCGAAGTCGACTTGGCACCACACTCTTGCTTGAGGAGAGCATTGGAAAATCGCTTCGACAAATTGACGACGTTCACTTTGAAATTGCTCTGTGATCTGCTGTTTCGGACGAATGAACTTAAATTTGTAGTCTGCGAAGTAGCTGTACTTGGGCTCAATCACACCTTCAATTTCGAGATACACCAGTAGTGTTTTTAGCGGTAACTGACGAATGTTGGATTCACGTGATAGTTGATTAAGCATGATCTCCCATTGATTCGAGCCAGAAGCGCCAATGTTTTGATTTTCGTAGATCTCTTTTAATACCGCTTGGACCGATATGTTGTCTGGCGTATCACCAAAAACGAAGTTCTCGAGTGTGCTTAAACCGTGTTTGTTAGCCAGTAAAATACATTCAGACGCTTGCCCATCTCGACCAGCTCTGCCGATCTCTTGTGAGTAGTTTTCGATCGATTTTGGTAAGTCAAAGTGAATCACTCGGCGAATGTTGGACTTATCCACGCCCATACCAAACGCGATAGTTGCGACGATACAGCTCACGTCATCATTCATGAATTGGTGTTGAATAGCATCTCTATTTTCAGGCTTAAGACCCGCATGGTAAGCCACTGCATTAACGCCAGCATTGCGAAGCTGCTGAGCCACCATCTCTGCCGTTTGTTGAAGGGTGACATAAACAATAGTCGGAGCGAGAGAAGCTTGGTTAACCACATTGCACAAGGTTTCTAGCTTACTGGTTTGTTCACAAGGTTGAATCGACAGATCGAGATTTTGACGATAGAAACCCGTAACCACAACGCGCTCCTCATCAATTTCAAACTTTGACTTCATATCTTGGATAACCGCTGTAGTCGCAGTGGCTGTCAGTAGTAGAACCTGAGGAATATTGAGCTGTTTTTGGTATTGAGGAAGCTTCAGGTAGTCGGGTCTGAAGTTGTGTCCCCATTCTGAAATACAGTGCGCTTCATCGACCACAAGCAGTGAGATCGACACTTGGGAGATAAACTGACGAAAGCGTTCGTTCTTCAAGCGCTCGACGGAGATCATGAGGATCTTGGTGTCACCGTTACGCACTGACTGCATAACCTGTTGTGTGGTTTGTCGGTCTTGGCTTGATTCGATTGCCGCTGCGCTAATGCCTTTACTGTGCAGGAAAGCGAGTTGGTCTTTCATCAAGGCTAACAGTGGCGATATCACCAAGGTTAAGTGCGGTAACTCTAATGCTGGTAATTGATAGCACAGCGATTTACCTGAGCCTGTCGGGAATATCGCGGCAGTCGAGTGACCAGATAGAACGTTATCAATGACTTGCTTTTGCCCATTGCGCAGTGAGTCGAATCCGAATACTTGTTTTAGCTTCTGCTCAATCATTTATGTTCTACCTGAGTTATTAAGTGTCGTATTGATGCTAAAGCGGGCGCCCATTCATGATAGCGTCGCTTGATGAATCAAATGTCTTGCACCTGATTGTACCTAATTCTATTCTGTAGCTCCTATAGAAAAGCACCCCAATAGTATGAATAAGTCTGAGCTTCGCCAAATAATCATAGAGCAACTTGAATCCCGATTACGTATCGCACAATCTGCTACTCAACGCGCTATTGATGCTGCGACAGATGAAGAGACAGTGCCTGAACATAAGTACGATACATTGGCATTAGAAGCTTCGTATCTCGCCCATGGTCAAGCGGTGAGGGTACAAGAGTGTGAAGACGATATTCAGTGTTATCGTAACTTAGTGTTGCGTGATAGTGAGAAGGTTACGGTGAGCAGTTACGTTGTGGTCATTGACGAGCATGATCAATATAAACACTTTTTTATGGGGCCGAGAGTCGGCGGACTTTCTGTCACGTGGAATGAGAATGAGATTGCCATCGTGACGGCAAATGCACCTTTTGGCCAGGCTCTAATGGGTAAAGAAGTTGGTGATGAGATTGAGTTTAAGGTCGCAGATAAACAGTTTTGCTACGAAGTTATCTCTATCGACTAACTAACTGACTAATAGATATAAAACGTTTCTCTGACAAAGGAGCATATACCAAGGGTATAGTAATCTGTCAGATTGATGAGAGGATGTTATGAAAAGCAATGTATTTATGAAAAACAGTGTATTAATTGCATCGTTAACAGCGGCGATCTCTGTTGTGAGCCTGCCAACATTTGCGGCTCAATGTCGAGTTGATTTGAAGAATGAGTTGCGAATCGATGACCAAAAAGTCGAAATTCATCAGGTAAATGGTGATACCGCCGTGTTCGATGATAATAACGATCTCTATATTCATGGCGAGAAAGTTGAGCTTGATGCTGACCAACAAGCGGCGATTGAAAAATATCGTGAGAGTATGAGTGAGTACATACCACGAGCTAAGCAGATGGCAAGCGAAAGTCTCGCATTAGCCAATGATGTGATTGATGATATTGCTGTTAGTTTAGACTCTCCAGAATCGTTTGATAACGTAAAAGAGTCGATGAAAACGTTTTTCGCAGACCTAGAAGCCCGTTACTACAAAGATGGCGAGCTGGTTTTGCCTGCAGACAGCTTTGAGTCGATGGCCAATGGTTGGTCTGAAGATTTCGAGAAGGCGAAAGAAATCTTTAACCAAGAATTTATCTCTAGCGCTTTTAATGCGATGTCAGAAAAAATGAAACAAGACGGTGGCCTAAACCTGACTGAACTGGCTGACAGTATGGCTGAATTAAAGCTGAAAGTTGAAGAGCGAATGAAAGAACACTCTCAACAAGTACAGGAGGAAGCGAATGAGTTCTGTGATTCACTTGATGAGATGGCAGAACAAGAGCAAGAACTGCATGAAATCATTCCGAACTTAAAAGATTACCAAGTCTTCACAATTTAATTCGAGTCTAGTGATGAATAGTAAGAGCACCGGTCGGTGCTCTTTTTGTTTGTATAAATGGAACCACACGGCGAGTATTTATCTCAATTCAATCCATTTCCTTCTTAAGCCTACTGCTTCGCTTTGTTGCTTATAATTGAACGATAAGACTGGTTTTTTGTTAATTTTGTTGTTCTAAATAGCGCATTGATTGTAAAAATCAGAGAATTGTTCATTTATTGGTTGTGCCTATCATTGCTTTTTATTACTGTACTTCTCAACTAGTTCACTGATTTTTAATGCGGGCGATATGGACCAACAATCTTCCTCTTCAAGAGAGCACTTTAGCTCTCGTTTAGGCTTTATTTTAGCAGCGGCTGGTGCAGCGGTTGGCTTGGGTAATATTTGGGGTTTCCCGACTCAAGTTGCCAGCAACGGTGGCGGTGCTTTCCTTTTGGTCTATTTGATCATGATCTTCGTGGTTGCTTTCCCTATGCTGGTGGTAGAGATGGCTATCGGCCGTCACGGCCAAGCAAACCCAGTTGATAGCATGCGATCTTTGACGACAAACCCTTTGGGTAAGAAAGTCGGTGAGTTTGTCGGTTGGGTTGGACTGAGTGTACCAAGCGCAGTGTTGGCGTTTTACAGTATTGTTGGTGGCTGGTTGATCTGTTTCCTAATTGGTGCGGTCGCGGATCTTATCGGCCTAGAAGCGATTGCTGATTGGTTTAAGGGCTTCAGTGTTGAGCGCAACGTATTTGGTACCGTCGCGTTCTATGTACTGACTATCTTGATTGTGCAGGGCGGTGTTAAGCAAGGCATCGAGAAATGGTCGACTCGTTTGATGCCTGCGCTGTTTGTTTTATTTGGCTTATTGTTTGTTTACATCATGACGCAATCTGGCGCGATGGAAGGCCTAAAACATTACCTTATTCCAGACTTTGAGAAAGTGTGGGATAGAAAACTGATTCTGGCGGCAATGGGACAGGGCTTCTTCTCGCTCACTATTGGCGGTTGCTCGATGTTGGTTTATGGCTCTTACTTAAGCAAGAAAGAGAACCTACCCAAAATGGCGATGAACGTAACTTTGGTGGATACTGCTGTCGCTTTTATTGCTGGCCTAGTGGTGATGCCAGCCATGTTTGTTGCGATGCAAAAAGGCGTACAAATCTATGCGGAAGACGGCTCACTATTAAGCTCTGACACGCTAGTATTCACGGTTTTGCCGTTGATGTTTGATAGTTTAGGTGTGCTTGGTCAGATCTTTGCGATTGTGTTCTTCTTACTACTAACGATTGCAGCACTGACTTCTTCGATTTCGATGCTTGAAGGCCCGGTTGCGCTAGTGAGTGAGCGTTTCAATACCAGACGAACGCCAACAAGCTGGGTAATTGGTGGTGCTATCGCGCTGTTTAGTGTGGTGATTGTTTACAACTTTGCTGCGATGTTTGGCATGGTAGCGATGATTGCAACTCAGTACCTTCAACCGGTCGCTGCATTGATGTTCTGTGTGTTTGGTGGTTGGGTATGGAGCCGAGCTTCAAAAGTGAAAGAGCTTGAACAAGGTTGTCCTGATTTCCAATTGGGTTGGTTTGGTAAGGTTTGGCCAATGTATGTGAAGTTTGTGTGCCCAATTTTGGTAGCAACGGTTATCTGGGCATCTTTCGGTTAATGCAGAACCCTATCTGGGCTTTTTGAAATTACCTCCTCTGAACTTGAAATATTAAGCACAAAGCCACTCATAAAGAGTGGCTTTGTTGTTTTTATATAAAGCTTAGTGGCACGAAATATAAAGCTATAGCGGCACGAACAAGATAGAAAAAAGGCGCTGAACATAATATTCAGCGCCTTTGCATTGTTCGTTAAGCAATCGTGATTACTTAATTTCCATACCTTGAGCTTGCAAGTCCGCATGGTAAGAAGAACGTACAAACGGGCCACACGCTGCGTGAGTAAAGCCTAGCTCTAGAGCAATCTCTTTCAGCTCATCGAACTCAGAAGGCGGCACGTAGCGTTCTACTGGTAAGTGGTGACGGCTTGGTGCTAGGTATTGACCTAGTGTCAGCATAGTCACACCATGTTCGCGAAGGTCTTTCAGTACTTGAACGATCTCTTCTTTTGTCTCGCCAAGACCCATCATCACACCTGATTTTGTTGGGATATCAGGGTGCTGCTCTTTGAATTTCTTCAGTAGATCAAGAGACCACTTGTAGTTCGCACCTGGACGCGCTTTACGGTATAGACGTGGCGCTGTCTCTAGGTTGTGGTTGAAAACATCTGGCGGGTTGTCTTTCATTAGGTCAAGCGCAACGTCCATACGACCGCGGAAGTCTGGAACCAGTGTTTCGATACGAATATTTGGGTTGAGTTCGCGAATCTCACGGTTACAGTCAGCAAAGTGCTGAGCACCGCCATCACGCAAGTCATCACGGTCAACTGAAGTGATTACAACGTACTTCAGTTTCATGTCTTGAATTGTTTTAGCTAGTTTCTTCGGCTCTTCAGCTTCAGGAGCAACAGGGCGACCATGGGCAACATCACAGAACGGGCAGCGACGAGTACAGATAGCGCCAAGAATCATAAACGTTGCCGTACCGTGGTTGAAACACTCGGCTAGGTTAGGACAAGACGCTTCTTCACAAACTGAGTGCAGGTTGTTTTTGCGCATTGCTGATTTGATTTCTTGAATACGATGGCTGTCTGAAGGAAGTTTAATCTTCATCCATTCAGGCTTACGTAGAACTTCTTTCTGTTCAGCAGGCATATTCTTTACGGGAATTAATGCCATTTTGTCAGCGTCACGATATTTAACGCCTTTTTCCATTTGGATTGGTTTGCTCATGATTTTATGCTTCTGCTGTAATGTTACTGGTGGCTTGAATGTCTACTTGGTCATAGCCGAGTAGCTCTACGAGCTCTTGTATTAACTGTTGCTCAACGTTTTCTAGTTCACTTGGTCCACCGAGTTGGCTTACCTGCGCCATTTCCATACCTTGGTAACCACATGGGTTAATACGCAGGAATGGAGACAGGTCCATATCGACGTTGAGTGCTAGCCCGTGGAACGAGCAGCCACGTCGAATACGTAATCCGAGTGAACAGATTTTCTTGCCATCGACATAAACACCAGGAGCGTCAGGTCGGGCAGCTGAATCTATATTGTAAGCTTTCAGAGTATTGATTACGAGGTTCTCGATATGAGTAACCAAATCACGCACTCCGAACTTCTTGCGGCGGATGTTAATCAGAAAGTAAGCGACTAATTGGCCTGGGCCGTGATAAGTCACTTGGCCACCGCGATCGCTTTGTATTACAGGGATATCACCAGCATTCAATACATGCTCGGCTTTACCTGCTTGTCCTTGAGTGAAGACAGGGTTGTGTTCAACCAACCAAACTTGGTCTACGTCTTCTTCCGTGCGTTCGTCTGTGAACTTATGCATGGCTTTCCATACAGGTTCGTAATCCTGACGGCCTAATTTTTTTACGATTAGCTTATTTTGCAAAGCTGCACTCCCTCAAGGATTAATAAAGTGAACGCATTATAAACGCGAAACATGATTCTAACTACAGACGGACTGCAAGGTTTTTCAACTTTCTTTGTATTTATTGAAAATTAAGTTGAATGAATTTGAGCTAGATAGGGTGCTTTAAACAAAAACAGCGGCAATAAGCCGCTGTTTTTCATGTGCAATCGGAGATTACAGAACCATACGAACGATTTCGATCTCGCCCAGTTCTTTATAAAGAGTTTCTACTTGTTCAATTGAAGTCGCAGTAATATTGATAGAAACAGAGTGGTAGTTACCTTTCGCACTCGGTTTTAGCGTTGGGCTGTAGTCACCAGGAGCATGACGCTGGATCACTTCTAGTACTAGCTCAGTCAGTTCTGGCTTAGCGTGGCCCATTACTTTGTAAGTGAATGAACAAGGGAACTCTAAGAGGTCTTTTAGTTTTGCATCAGAATTGATGTTCATGATTAGCTCCAAAAGGCTAGACGCTCGCAAATTGGCGAAATGTCGATAAAAAGCGTGTTCGGTCAACAGACACGAGTAATAAGGCGGAATATTACGTGTAAATATCACCGAACTCAAGATCAACAAAAGCCGCACATGGCGGCTTTTGGTTCACTAATGAGCAAATCATGAACTTACTCATTAGGTTAGCTATATAACAAGCTTAGGTTTTACCTAGAACAAACCTTTGGCTTGTTTAGAAGAAACCCTTGAATAGAAGAACTAGGTAGTCCCATAGACGGCTGAATAGGCTGCCTTGGTCTACATCTTCAAGTGCTAGTAGGGGGTATTCAGCAACGTCTTCACCGTCTACTTGGTAGAATAGTTTACCAACTACATCGCCTTTGCTGATTGGCGCTTCTAGCTCTTTCTCAAGAACGAAGCTTGCCTTCAGGTTCTTAGCTTGACCACGAGGTAGCGTAACGAAAGTATCTTCGTCGACACCCAGTGCAACGGTGTCTTTACTGCCCATCCAGATCTTCTCTTCTACGAAGGTTTCACCCGCTGTGTGTGGTGCCACTGTTTCGAAGAAGCGGAAGCCGTAGCTAAGCAGCTTTTTACTTTCTGTCTTACGAGCATTAGCATTCTTGGTACCCATAACTACAGCAACTAGGCGCATTTTGCCTTCGGTCGCTGAGCTTACTAGGCTGTAACCTGCATTGCTTGTGTGGCCCGTTTTGATGCCATCAACGTTCATGCTCTTATCCCATAACAGACCGTTACGGTTGTACTGGGTGATGCCGTTGTAAGTGAATTTCTTCTGTGAGTAGATACGGTACTCGTCTGGTACGTCGCGAATCAGCGCCTGACCAAGTAGCGCCATATCGTAAGGCGTTGAGTATAGGTTCGGGTTGTCTAGACCGTGCACGTTAGCGAAGTGCGTGTCTTTCATACCGATAGAGCTTGCCCATGCGTTCATTAGGTCAACGAATGCATCTTCAGATCCGGCGATGTGTTCAGCCATCGCAACACAAGCATCGTTACCTGACTGAACAATGATACCGCGGTTCAGTTCTTCAACTTTAACCGTTGTACCTACTTCAACGAACATCTTAGATGAATCTGGGAAGTTTTTAGCCCAAGCATTTTCACTGATTACAACATCGTCGTTTAAGTTGATGTTGCCACGTTCTAGCTCTTGGCCAATTACGTAGCTCGTCATCATCTTGGTTAAACTTGCTGGAGAAAGTTGAGTATTCATCTCTTTCTCTGCTAGTACTTTGCCTGAATGGTAATCCATCAGAACAAAACCTTTAGCGGCGATTTGAGGTGCATCAGGAACAACAATAGGAGCGGCGAATGACGATGTAGCTATCGTTGCAGAAAGAGCAACAGAAGTAGCAAAAATCGATTTAACAAGTTTATTAGATTTAATCATTTTGAATGCAATTATTTGGTGAACTATTCATATATTAACAGAATCACTCTGTCACACCAGAGCGCTGATTACCAGAAGTAACTGTTAGATTAATTAGCGAGTTAGGGTGTGTTTTTTTATATAAGCTGACGGGTAACCCATTAGCTTAACTTGTTCTAATTTCTCTTGAGTCAGAGCATAGTCATGAAATGGCCCAATCATCAGACGGTATTTGTCATCATTTGGCTGCAAGAACGTTGCTACTTCTAGCTTTTCGGCTAGATCTTTCGCTAACTTTTCGGTCCTATCTTCATGTGGAGATGTTGCGACTTGAATAATAAATTGCGGTAAAGCAGCCTTTTTATTTGCGTCGGTTGGCATAGCCACAGTAATGACTTCAATCTCAACATTTGCCGTGCCGGTTCTCAACACATCGAGCTTGTAAGCTGCCGCATAACTAAGGTCAATGATTCGGCCTTCATGGAATGGGCCGCGGTCATTGATACGAACAATTGTCGTTTTGTTGTTTTCAGTATTCGTCACTTTTACATAGCTTGGAATTGGCAATGTTTTGTGCGCCGCAGACATCGAATACATGTCGTAGATCTCGCCGTTCGACGTTAAGTGGCCATGAAATTTCTTACCGTACCAAGAGGCTTTGCCTTTCTCAGTAAACCCTTCGGTCTTCTTTACGATCTTGTAGTCTTTGCCACGTAAAGTGTAATCCGTGTTACCACCTAAACTATAAGGTTCATACTGAGGGTGAGCATCCTCGAGATGCTCTACTGAGATCGGTGCGTCTGGTGCAATATCTGAATCAATATCGTAGCGGCCTGTTGGCTGCTTTGAAGAACAACCATTGATTAAAATCGCTAGCCCCAAGATAGAGACTATTTTTTTGATTGGCAGCTCTTCAACCAAGGATGCTTTTTTTTGAAACGTTGTAATAGACATCGATTAGGTCGCCTTTGAGAATGCTTTTCTGTGTGTATGTATCGACATTAAAATACCAAAACCAGCCATAAGGGTAACCATTGAAGTACCGCCATAACTGACTAGAGGAAGAGGAACACCAACTACAGGTAGAATGCCACTTACCATGCCAATGTTTACAAAAATATAAACGAAGAAGCTCAGTACAATACTTCCGCCCATCATTCGACCGAATGCGGTTTGAGCTTGGCTCGCAAGCACTAAGCCACGTCCAATAATAAACAGGTAGATCGCAAGCAAGAACAAGATACCGATCATGCCCCATTCTTCGGCGATGACCGCAAAAATGAAGTCAGTATGACGCTCTGGGATGAACTCTAGTTGAGATTGAGTGCCTTGCAACCAACCTTTTCCTGATATACCACCCGAACCTATCGCAATCTTACTTTGAATGATGTGGTAACCCGCACCTAATGGATCTGATTCAGGATCAAAAAGGGTTCTAACACGCACCTTTTGATATTCACGCATCAAGAAGAACCATAGGATTGGGATAAATGCCCCTAATGCGATTGCCGCGCTAGCAATGATTTTCCAACTGATACCAGCCAGGAATATCACGAAGATACCAGATGCGGCGATAAGGATAGATGTACCTAGGTCAGGCTGCTTTGCGATTAGAATCGTCGGTACAAACACCATCACTAGCGAGATCGCTAATGTTTGGAATGTTGGTGGAAGTGAGCGCTTACCGATAAATCGTGCCAGCATCAAAGGCACCGCGAGCTTTAATAGCTCTGACGGTTGGAATCGAACAAAGCCGAAGTTTAACCAACGCTGGGCGCCTTTAGAGGCTTCACCAAAGAACAACACGCCCAATAGCAAGATGACACCACCTACAAATAGCAGTGGTGCCAAGGTTTCATAAGTACGAGGTGAGATTTGCGCTAGGAAGATCATCACACCTAAAGACAGAGCCATGCGCATCGCCTGGCGGTCCATCATCGCAAGGCTTTGTCCGCTTGCGCTGTACATGATCAGCAGGGCAAAGCCCATTAAAACCAGAATGCCAAGCAAAAGCGGCAGGTCGATATGCAGCCTTTCGAATAGGGCTCTATTTCGTCCAGTTGAAGGATCAAGTTTCATTATTTAATTGGCTCACTTTGATAATCTTCTGCAAGGATAATATGGTCTAAAATCCTTCTTACTACTGGGCCGCCGTTAGAAGAACCGCCACCTGCGTTCTCTAGAACGATAGTCACGACGGCTTCAGGATCTTCAAAAGGCGCGTAACCCGTAAAGAGGGCGTGATCGCGTAAGTGCTCTGCGATTTCGTCCGCGTTGTACTCTTCATCTTCTTTTAAGCCGAATACCTGCGCGGTACCCGATTTACCAGCGGTTTGGTAAGACATCTTCTGGAATGAACGTCTTGCCGTACCTTTCTTACCGTGGTTAGCCAGCCTCATACCTTCCTGAGCGATATCCCAATACTTCTTCTTAACCCCGGTTAGCGGTGGGTAAGTTTCAATGTCCGACATGATTTGTTCATCGAATGGACGACCGTTATCAATGGTTGAACGAAGTAGGTGAGGTGCGGTTACTTCACCTTCATTGACCAAAACTGATGTGGCTTTTGCAATCTGCATGGGTGTTGCAGTCCAGTAGCCTTGGCCAATACCAACTGGGATGGTGTCACCTTGGTACCAAGGCACACGGTGTCTTGCCATCTTCCAATCACGAGTTGGCATATTGGCTTTGCTTTCTTCATAAATATCGATGCCAGTATAATCACCAAAGCCGAACATCATCATCCATTTGGATATGCGATCAATGCCGAGATCATAAGCAATTTGGTAAAAGAAAGTATCCACTGACTCTTCAATCGCTTTCTCTATATCAACGACCCCGTGTCCCCAACGCAACCAGTCACGGAATGGTCTTGTTTTTGAATTAGGGATCTTCCAATAACCTGGGTCATTACGCGTTGTATTAGGTGTAATCACACCTTCTTGCAGAGCCGCAACAGCAATGAATGGCTTGATCGTCGATGCTGGTGGGTAAATACCTAGCGTTGCACGGTTAACCAAAGGGCGGTCTTTGTCTTGAAGCAGGGCGTTATAACCTTTAGACGAAATACCATGTACGAATGCATTTGGGTCGTAGCTTGGGCTAGATACCATGGCTAACACGCCATTGTCTTTCGGGTCGAGAACGATAGCTGAGCCACGGCGGCCATCCAGTAACTTATGTACGTATAGTTGTAGCTTGATATCCAAGTTGAGCACGATATCTTTACCCGGAACCGACGGTACAAATTTTAGAGTACGGATCACTCGTCCACGGCTGTTAACTTCGACTTCTTGATAGCCAGCGGTACCGTGAAGCATGTCTTCGTAGTAGCGCTCAATACCAAGTTTACCGATGTCGCGAGTGGCTTGGTAATTGGCGTCTTTCTCTTCGCGAACCAGGCGCTGCATATCACGGTCATTGATGCGCGATACGTAGCCAATCACGTGAGTTAACACATCACCATAAGGGTAGAAACGTTTTAGCGTACCTGTAACTTCAACGCCTGGGAACTTATGTTGATTTACAGAGAAGATCGCAACTTGTTCTTCGGTAAGCTGATTCAGAATAGGTACTGACTTGAAGCGTCGTGAATTGCGACGATCACGATCAAATAGTTCAATGCGCTCTGGCGGGATCTCGATTAATTCTTGTAGACGGACGAGCGTGTCATCCATATCTTTGATTTTTTCTGGTGTGATTTCTAGGTTGAAAACCGGGCGATTTTCGGCAAGAAGCACACCATTACGATCATAAATCAAACCACGGTTGGGGGCGATTGGAACGACCTTGATACGGTTATCGTTAGAGCGGGTTTTATAGTCTTGATATTGATTGACCTGAATGTTGTACAGATTAACAACCAACATCGATATCATGACTATGATCCCCGCAAACGCAACAAAAGCACGATTAGTAAATAGTCGTGCTTCTGCTTTGTAATCACGGATTTGGCTACGTTTACGTAACATTAACGCTTATTCTCGATGATAAGGGTGGTTAGCAGTGATGCTCCAAGCTCGATACAAGCTTTCAGCCATGATAACGCGTACTAATGGGTGAGGGAGAGTAAGCGCAGACAGAGACCAACTTTGGTCTGCAGCCGCTTTACATGCAGGTGCTAATCCTTCAGGCCCGCCGATAAGGATAGAAACGTCGCGTCCATCCAACTTCCAACTTTCCAATTGCTCTGCCAGTTGTGGTGTGTCCCACTTTTTACCTGGGATATCAAGCGTGACAATGCGGTTGCCTTTTGGAACCGCTGCCAACATCGCTTCGCCTTCTTTTTGAAGAATGCGTGCAATATCCGCATTTTTACCGCGCTTTCCCGCAGTAATTTCAATGAGCTCTAATGGCATATCATGAGGGAAGCGGCGTTTATATTCTTTAAAGCCTTCTTCAACCCACTTTGGCATTTTTGTGCCAACTGCGATTAACTGGATCTTCAAAGCTTAGCCCCAAAGTTTTTCTAGTTGGTACAGTTCACGGTGTTCTTCTTGCATAACGTGAAGCATGCTTGTGCCCATATCTAGAACAACCCATTCACCTTCTTGCTGGCCGTCCATGCCTAGTGGCTGCATACCTGCTTTACGTATTTCATCAGCAACATGCTGTGCAATAGAAGCAACATGGCGCTTAGAGGTACCTGTACAAACAATCATGTAATCAGTAACGCTTGATTTGCCTTCTACATCGATAGTCACAATCGATTCTGCTTTCATGTCGTCGGCTTTGTCTGCAAGAAAATCTTTTAGTTCTTCACGTAACACGGGGTGTTCCTTTAATCTGAATTTAGCTTTTTAGGGGCTGTCGACCCTAGAATATACCACGCTTTTATGCGTGAAATGGTATTGAAGCTGAAGGGATACAAAACTCTACGCTTAACTGATGAATTAGTGGCCAAGGCGACTGCTCATATTGAGTTTTTGTCATCAATTCAGCTTGAGTGAGCAACGCGAACAAAGAGTGTAATTGAGAAATCGAAACTCTTGTTAGCGCGGCGTTATAAAGAGGCTTTTTAGATTGCCAGATACGGTGTTTTTCGAAGACCTGACCAATCGGCATCTGTTTCATTTGTTGCTGCATTTGTAATAGCAGAGCAAGCTCTCGTTGTATGCTACGTAATAAAATGACGGGTTCGACACCTTCAGCTTCTAGCTGACGCAGGATTCGTTGTGCTCGGTTACCTTTGCCTGCCAATAACGCATCACTCCAATGGAATGGAGTAAAATGGTTGTGTCGACTCAGCGATTCTTCTAAGCGTACTAACGTGAGTTTTCCATCTGGGTATTGGAGAGCCAGTTTTTCTAGGCTTTGGGTGAGAGCAAATAGATTACCCTCATGCCATTGCGCCAGCATTTGAATCGCTTCAGGGTCTGGCGTTAAACCGATTTGACGGCAACGCGCTTGGACAAACTGAGGTAACCGACTGACATCTGGCGTTAGGCAACTGACCCAGTGACCCTGATTCGAAAGAGCCTTAAACCACTTAGCGCTTTCTTGAGCTTTGGTGAGCTTAGTGCCCACCAAGATTAACAAGATATCACTGTGGATATGCTCGGAGATTGCGAGTAGCTCTTTCGCTATTGCGGCATTGACGCCTGACTCTGGCAGCTCAAGCTCGATGACCTGACGGCTAGAGAATAGGCTCAGTGCTTGAGTGCAGTCGTAGACTTGATTCCAGTCGAGACTGCTATCAATCGCAAAGCGGTGACGTTCCTCGAAACCTTGTTGTTTAGCCGCTTTTTGAATCGCTTCTCTGCTTTCTTGTAATAGCAGTGGCTCATTACCAAAGATCAGGTAAACGTTGCTCAGTTGTTTAGCAAGCTGTTCTGGTAAGCGGTCAGCAAAAATACGCATCAAATAAACCTATTATTGAGCAGATTCGCTGAGCTCTGGTTGTTGTTCTGTGCTTGGTTCGATTTCAACGTCGTCAATCTCAACATTCTTGATGTTGTATTGCTTTTCGAGTTCTTTCACTTGAACGTGCTCTAGTGCATCTAGGTCCATGCTATCAGCTGCAATGTTCGCTTTTAGACGAGCCATCTGACGAAGGATTTGGCTTGTTGCCAACTTACGCATCTCATCTTCGATCATGTCTCGTTCAACCGACTTCGCAAGTGCAGTTAGCGGGTTATCTAGGTAACTACGGGTTACGCTGGTTGAGAACGTCTTTGAGCCTAGATCCGGGACAGTTACGCGGTATGAAGCGCGGAATGTCAGTTCTTTCTCTGCTGCACGAGTGTTTTGGTATAGAGACAGAGTTCGCTCACCTACGCTCTCACTAATAATATGCAGGTTAGGTGTATTCTCAGCCGGTGGCACAATTTCTACATCATTCATACGCAGTTGACCTTTCATCATACGTGTAAACGTACTGTATTGGTCGTAACTGGTTACGGAGATCTTGTTGAGTTCTTCTGGTACGGAGTAATCACCACGTAGGTGGAAACCACACGCACTTAATAGGCTGACGGTTAAAACAACAACAGTAACTTTCAATGAAGATAGTGAAATCAGGCGCATTATTTGATGGCTCTCATGAAGGTAGAATACTTATTTAAAGGCTTTAGTTCGTTTGAGTGGTTAGGCTCAAGTCTAAAGCGCTTAAATAAGTAGACAGGGCAATTAGCTACCCTGTCTACAGACTGCTTTTGATGAATTAAGTTCGTTAATTCTTTAGCAATTGCATTGTGCTAACGAAATTAGTTAGCAACGATGTTTAGAAGCTTACCTGGTACGAAGATGACTTTACGGATCGTTAAGCCATCTAGGAACTTCTTAGCGTTCTCATCGTTCAGACCAAGCTCACGAACCTGCTCTTCTGTTGCATCAGCTGCCACAGTTAGCTTCGCACGCAGCTTACCGTTGATCATAACAACGATAGTCTTCTCGTCTTCAACTAGCGCTTTCTCATCGAAAGTTGGCCATGTTGCTGAGTCTACGTTTGATTCACCAAGTGCAATCCACATTTCGTAAGAGATGTGTGGAGTCATTGGGTAAAGCATGCGTACTACCGCTTTTAGCGCTTCATCAAGGATTGCACGATCTTGTACAGATTCTTGAGGCGCTTTCGCCAGCTTGTTCATCAGTTCCATGATTGCAGCGATTGCCGTGTTGAACGTTTGGCGACGGCCAATATCGTCCGTTACTTTCGCGATAGTTTTATGGATATCACGACGAAGTGCTTTTTGGTCGCCAGATAGCGCAGAAGCATCAACAGATTCAGCAGCACCCTTAGAAGAGTGAGCGTGAACCAATTTCCAAACACGTTTAAGGAAGCGGTTAGCCCCTTCAACGCCAGACTCTTGCCACTCAAGCGTCATGTCTGCAGGTGATGCAAACATCATGAATAGACGTACTGTATCAGCGCCGTACTTGTCTACCATCTCTTGTGGGTCGATACCGTTGTTCTTAGACTTAGACATTTTGATCATGCCTGAGTGTTCAACTTCACGACCTTGATCGTCGACTGCTTTTTCGATGCGACCTTTACCGTCACGTTCAACCGTTACGTCAGTCGGTGCAATCCACTCTTTGGTGCCTTTTTCGTTTTCGTGATAGAACGCGTCAGCCAGAACCATGCCTTGACATAGTAGTTGCTTGAACGGTTCATCAGACGTCACGTAGCCAGCATCACGTAGAAGCTTATGGAAGAAACGAGAGTAAAGCAGGTGCATACAAGCGTGCTCGATACCACCAACGTATTGGTCAACTGGTAGCCAGTAGTTTGCTTTCTCTGGATCTAGAATGTCGTCTGCTTGCGGTGAACAGTAACGTGCGTAGTACCAAGAAGACTCCATAAACGTATCGAACGTGTCAGTCTCACGTAGAGCGGGTTCGCCGTTGAATGTTGTTTCAGCCCAAGACTTGTCAGCCTTGATTGGGCTCGTTACGCCATCCATTACTACATCTTCAGGAAGAATGACTGGCAGTTGGTCTGCTGGTACTGGGTGAACTTCACCGTCTTCAGTGGTTACCATTGGGATTGGAGCGCCCCAGTAACGTTGACGAGATACACCCCAGTCACGTAGACGGAAGTTTACTGTCTTCTTACCTTTGCCTTCAGCTTCAAGCTTCGCAGCAATTGCATCGAATGCTTCTGGGAACGCAAGACCATCGAATTCACCAGAATCAAACAGTACACCTTTTTCAGTGTAAGCCGCTTCAGACACGTCTAGTTCAGAACCATCTTCAGGTTTGATTACTGGGATGATATCGATGCCGTACTTAGTTGCGAACTCGTAGTCACGTTGATCGTGAGCAGGAACCGCCATTACCGCACCTGTGCCGTAATCCATAAGTACGAAGTTTGCTACGTATACAGGAACAACACGACCGTTAAGAGGGTGGATAGCCGTTAGGCCAGTATCCATACCTTTCTTTTCCATCGTTGCGAGTTCAGCTTCAGCAACTTTAGTGTTACGACACTCTTCAACGAATGCAGCAAGCTCTGGGTTGTTCTTCGATGCTTTCTCTGCAAGAGGGTGACCTGCAGCGATACCAACGTAAGAAACACCCATTAGTGTATCTGGACGTGTTGTGTACACTTCTAATGGTGCTTCTTCGCCGTTAACAGCGAAAGATAGCTCAACACCTTCAGAGCGGCCGATCCAGTTGCGCTGCATGGTCTTAACCATTTCAGGCCAACCTTCAAGGTTGTCTAGATCGTCTAGTAGCTCTTGAGCGTACTCAGTGATTTTAATAAACCACTGTGGAATTTTCTTTTGCTCTACTGGAGTGTCACAACGCCAGCAACAACCGTCTTCTACTTGCTCATTTGCCAGTACTGTTTGGTCGTTTGGACACCAGTTCACTGAAGATGTCTTCTTGTAAACCAGGCCTTTTTCGTAAAGCTTAGTGAAGAACTCTTGTTCCCAACGGTAGTACTCTGGAGTACACGTTGCGAATTCACGGTTCCAGTCGTAACCAAAGCCTAGAAGCTTAAGCTGGTTCTTCATGTACTCAATGTTTTCGTAAGTCCATGGTGCAGGTGCTGTATTGTTTTTAACAGCGGCGTTTTCTGCAGGTAGGCCGAATGCATCCCAACCAATTGGCTGCATTACGTTTTTGCCTTGTAGACGTTGGAAACGAGATACCACATCACCGATGGTGTAGTTACGCACGTGACCCATGTGCAGTCGGCCACTTGGGTAAGGGAACATAGAAAGACAGTAGAATTTTTCTTTGTTTGGGTCTTCACTTACAACGAAAGTCTCGCTGTTATCCCAGTGTTGTTGAACCTTTTGTTCAATCTCTTGCGGGTTATATTGTTCTTGCATCGATGGTATCCGGTTATCTTGGAATTTGTGAGTTCGGTTAGAACAGAATCTTACAGATCGTCATAGAATACCTAAAGGAGCTGAGTACAACAATAGTTATACCCTTCATACTTGCAGTTGCCGCTTAGTAGATTGTGTAATTTTCACTGAATTTCGCAGGGCAACTATACTTAAGAGTATGAATTGCATTTGTTTGTAAGCGGGAGTGCATTGCAGCGCATCCGTTTGCTCACTAAAAGGTTGGTTATCTTAAGGAGGTTGTTATGCCGAAGAAAAAAGCGCTCTATGAAGAAGTCGTCGAAGAGGTGATTGAAACGCTGAAGCATAGCCCTGAAGAGCTCAACAACAAAATCGAAACGTCGGGCAAGTTTGCGAAAGCAGCTAATGATATGACTAAAGATGAGCTTTCATTGATCTCTGCCTACGTGAAGTCGGACTTAAAAGAGTTTTCCGAAAGCTATGAAGAGAGTAAAAGCGGTCCATTCTATTTGATGATTGCGGACTCTATTTGGCAAGGGCTGTTGGATATTACTGATCGTACTAAGGTGGAATGGGTTGAACTGTTCCAAGACTTAGAACACCAAGGCTTGTATCAAGCGGGTGAAGTCATTGGCTTGGGAACCTTAGTATGTGACGAGTGTGGTCACCAAACCGAATATAACCACCCAACCAATATCATTCCATGCATTAAATGTGGTTCTAAAGGGTTTAGTCGTAAAGCCCTTAAACCGTAAGCTTCTGAACCATAGCGTATCAACGCAAAACCACAGCAATGAAAAAGGGTTGACCCGATCAGTCAACCCTCAAATCACTTTTCGTCGAATCTAGCTTTTTGGCTTTCTAATTACCCAACCAATCACCAAGCTGAGCATCGCCCAGATATACAGTGGCCAAGTACCTACTGTGTGATAAGGCGTTTGACCATCCGTTGAAATGAGTTCAGCTTTTAACACTGCCGTTTCAAACTGAGGCACTTGCTTGATTATATTGCCTTTGTAATCAGTAACTGCCGTCACACCGTTGTTGGTCGAGCGAATAACCGGCTTACCAAGCTCCAGAGCACGCATCTGTGCAATTTCCATATGTTGCAGAGGGCCAATCGAACGACCAAACCACGCATCGTTAGAGAGCGTTAAAATAAAGTCAGTCTCGTCGGTTACGTTCTGTCTAACTTGATCATTAAAGATGATCTCATAACACAGTGCCGGCGCTAAGTGACGACCATTTGCCACTATGTTTGGTTGAACAAAGTCGCCACGGCTAAATGATGACATTGGCAAGTTAAAGAAAGGTGCTAATGGACGCAAGATATCTTCAAACGGCACAAACTCACCAAATGGTAACAGGTGGTGTTTATGGTAGCGTTCGTCTGGATCGTAGCTGTACTCACCGTATGGATTCACACCGAGAGAAAGAACACTGTTGTAGTATTTCTTATCTTCAGACTGATTCAGCACACCGGTAATGATCGAACTGTTGTTCATCTTCGCTGCGCTATCCAAGTTACGTAGGAAAGATGGGATCTCAACTTCGAATGCTGGAATAGCCGCTTCAGGCCAGATGATGATATCCGCTCCCCAGTTTTCTCTGCTTAGGTCGGTGTACTTCATCATGGTCGGCCAGCGATGACTCGGCAGCCATTTACTGTCTTGATCGACGTTGCCTTGGATTAAGACGACTGACGTGGTTTTTTCAGGGTTCGGCGTGACCCAGTCGATGTTGCGAATACCAAAGCCTGCACTAAATACGACGGCGGGAATGAGAGCGATGCTCCAAGCTCGGTTAACAATCGCACAAGTGAATGCAGAGGCTGAAACAATGATCGCTAAAGTTACTAGATCTACGCCGCCAATCGGTGCAAATGAACCTAATGGCGAATCGATTTGGCTGTAGCCTAACCAAAGCCAAGGGAAGCCCGTCATTACCCATCCACGCAGCCAATCGCTGACTAACCACAATGCAGGAGCTGCGAGGAAAAAGCGGCTTAGGTTATTGGCAGGGAAGAATTTATTCAAACCCCAGGTAAATAGCCCTGAATAAACGGCTAGGTAGCCAACAAGCAATGCCATCAAAAATAGGTTGGCTGCCAGTGGCATGCCGCCAAAACCATCAATGCTGACGTATACCCAGCTGATACCTGTGGTGAATTGACCTAAACCCCATGCGTAGCCAATCCAAAGCGCACTTTTAGGAGAGCGGTTGTGGATCAGCAACAGCAACAAAGCTGGGCTGAGAATAGCAAGAGGCCATATAGAGTATGGAGCGAATGAAAGGGTGGTTATAGCGCCAACAAAAACGGCCGCAAGCGGCCGTAATAGGCGATGAATAAAGGTATTAGTCATCTAATTTCTGTCATCTCTTTAGAGAGAAGTTGTTATTCTTCGATAGTCGGAAGAGGCTGTTCGTCAGGAATGGTTACCTGTAGCTGAATCACACGACGGTTATCTGCTGATGTTATTTTGAAATGGTAGTTTTCGATTTCTACAATTTCGCCACGAACCGGCAGGTGGCCGAGTGCTGTCATAACCATGCCGCCTACCGTATCCACTTCGTCGTCACTAAAGGCAGTGTTAAACGTATCGTTGAACTCTTCAATAGTGGTTAAAGCTTTTACAGAGAAGGTATGCTTACTCAGCTTACGAATATCTAGCTCTTCTTCATCGTCGAACTCGTCTTCAATTTCACCAACGATTTCTTCGAGGATATCTTCAATGGTTACCAGGCCAGAAACTCCACCAAACTCATCGACAACGATAGACATGTGGTAACGCTCTTCTTGGAACTCCTTAAGCAGGCGATCAACTCGCTTACTTTCAGGAACAACCACGACAGGGCGAATCACTTGTTCGATATCAAATGGAGCACTTTCTGAACCCAAATACTTAAGTAGGTCCTTCGCTAATAGAATGCCTTCAACATGGTCTTTATCTTCACTGATCACTGGGTAGCGAGAGTGTTGAGCATCAGTAATGAGCGCAATCAATGTATCTAGATCATCTGTGCGTTCAACTGTAACCATTTGAGAGCGAGGCAGCATGATATCGCGTACTCGCATCTCTGAAATTTCCATAACACCCTCGAGCATGTCGCGTGTGTCGTGGTCAATTAGGTCATTAATTTCTGAGTCGCGGATTACATCTACGAGCTCTTGGCGATCTTTTACTTCACCTTGAAATAGTTGGCCTAGGCGTTCAAAGAAGGACTTTCTACTCGGACCTTCAGATTTTTTACTTCCCTCAGAAGTGGGGGGGTTACCTTCGTTCATGATTTCTCAAAAAATAACGCTATCAGAAGTGTGATAGCACACGTTACAACTCAGATTCCTGTGAAAATCACAGGTTCGATGAGTTATTGTTTCTCTGCAACCTACTTTACTAGAATCAATTTACTTTTCTAGAATGTAAGGGTCTTCAAACCCCATAGATTGCATGATTTCTGTCTCGAGTGACTCCATCTCTTCAGCTTCATCATCTTCGATATGATCATAACCTAGCAGATGCAGACTGCCATGTACAACCATATGAGCCCAGTGTGCTAGCAGAGGCTTACTTTGCTCTTCTGCTTCTTTTTCGACAACTTGGCGGCAGATAATGAGGTCGCCCAGTAGATCTAACTCGATCCCTGGAGGAGCCTCGAATGGAAAAGACAACACGTTAGTTGGCTTATCTTTGCCACGATATTCATGATTGAGCTGGTGGCTTTCTTGTGTATCAACGATACGAACCGTCAACTCAGCGTTCTCTTGAAACTGAGGAATTGTCTTGTCCAACCAAAGCTGAATATCTTGCTCAGTTGGAAGACCTTGCTCATTTTCGACCGCTAATTGCAGGTCTAGTTCAATAGACATCTATTTATCACCTTGTTCTGCAATTACAGAGCTATTTTGTGTTGCTAATTGTGTCGTAACTACCTGCTGAGCCTCAAGAAGTTTGGCTTCACGCTCTTCACGTTTACGCTTTTCAAACTCTTTGCGCTCTTTCTGGTCTTTTGCTTCCCACTTCTCGTATGCGTTGACGATACGAGCAACTACAGGGTGACGAACGACGTCTTCAGACATGAAGAAGTTAAAGCTAATGTCGTCGACTTCATTGAGCACTTCAGTCGCATGGCGTAAGCCTGATTTTGCACCACGAGGTAAATCGATTTGCGTAATATCACCTGTGATCACAGCGCGTGAGTTAAAACCGATACGGGTTAAGAACATCTTCATCTGTTCTACCGTGGTGTTTTGGCTCTCATCAAGAATGATAAACGCATCATTCAATGTACGACCACGCATGTAAGCCAGTGGCGCAACTTCAATTACGTTACGTTCAATCAGCTTCTCAACTCGCTCAAAGCCAAGCATCTCAAACAGCGCATCGTAAAGTGGACGTAAATATGGGTCTACTTTTTGGCTTAAATCACCCGGTAGGAAACCAAGCTTCTCACCGGCTTCAACAGCAGGACGAGTCAGTAGGATTCGGCGAACCTCTTGGCGTTCAAGTGCATCAACTGCTGCAGCAACGGCTAAGTAGGTTTTACCTGTACCTGCTGGCCCAATACCAAAGGTGATGTCATGAGTCACCATGTTCATTAGGTACTGTGCTTGGTTTGGCGTTCGAGGTTTGATGACGCCTTTTTTAGTCTTAATGGTCACTTCTTTGCCGTAGTCAATTTCAGACTCGACGTGTTGCTCCAAAATGCCTGACTCGGTGATCGCCAGATGTATTTGCTCTGGTTCGATATCGATTATGTTGCCTTTAACTGGAGCCGTTTCAACATAGAGGTGTTTGATGATGTCTAAAGCAGCGGCTGTAGTGTGAGGCTTACCAACAATGGTGAAAAAGTTGCTACGGTAATTAATCTCAACGCCCAGACGACGCTCAAGATGCTTGATGTTGTCGTCAAATGGTCCGCATAAACTTGCCAAGCGCTTGTTGTCTGCTGGTTCTAGATTTATCTCTAAGGTAACGATTTTATTGCTCAAATTAGCCTCTCATTTTGTGCCACTCACTCTTAAATAAAACAAAGAGCAAAAAGCCCGATTTAGACCGGGCTTCTGATGGTGATATCCCTATTTCTAAGATGGTCACTTAGTTAGGTAATTTCAAGCTTTGTGTTTGCGCTTTGTGCTCAAACAGTTGTATTGCCTATGGCGTAAATGTCGCTACACCTAGCTCGTCTTCACGTTTTGTTTTTTCCATCATTTCTGCTGGAGTCATAACAACGCGTAGACCCATGTCTTTTTCTGTGCGAACTAGCTCACCACGTAGTGAGTTGGTGTAAACCTCAGTGATCTTCACATCTACGAATTGACCGATTAGGTCTGAAGAACCTTCGAAGTTCACAACACGGCTGTTTTCTGTACGGCCGCGAAGTTCCATTAGGTTCTTTCTTGATGGGCCTTCAACAAGGATACGTTGCTCTGTGCCTAACATTAGACGAGAGAAACGCATAGCTTGTGTGTTTACCGTTTGCTGCAGTTCGTACAGACGATCTTTCTTCTCTTGTGCTGGTACATCACATGGGTAATCTGCCGCTGGCGTACCTGGACGTGGAGAGAAAACAAAGCTGAAGCTCATATCGAAATCAACGTCTTTAATTAGCTTCATTGTATCTTGGAAGTCTTGCTTAGACTCACCAGGGAAACCAACAATAAAGTCAGAGCTGATTTGAATGTCAGGGCGAGCTTTACGCAGTTTACGGATAATAGATTTGTACTCGATAGCCGTATGTGGGCGCTTCATCATCGTAAGAATACGGTCACTACCACTTTGTACTGGTAGGTGAAGGAAGCTCACTAGCTCTGGTGTGTCTTTGTAAACTTCAATGATGTCGTCACCAAACTCAAGCGGGTGGCTTGTTGTGAAACGAATACGGTCGATACCGTCGATAGAAGCAACAAGACGAAGCAGTTCTGCGAATGAACAGATATCGCCTTCGTGTGTTGGACCGCGGTATGCGTTTACGTTTTGACCTAGCAGGTTAACTTCACGTACGCCTTGCTCTGCAAGTTGAGCAACTTCGAAAAGTACATCATCCATTGGACGGCTAACTTCTTCGCCACGTGTGTATGGTACAACGCAGTAAGTACAGTATTTAGAACAACCTTCCATGATAGAAACGAACGCCGTCGCGCCTTCAGCTTTTGGCTCTGGCAGGTTATCGAACTTTTCGATCTCTGGGAAAGAGATATCCATTACTGGCTTTTCGTTAGACAGTGATGATTTAATCATCTCTGGCAAACGGTGTAATGTTTGTGGGCCAAAGATAACGTCTACGTAAGGTGCACGTTGACGAATGTGATCACCTTCTTGAGTCGCTACACAGCCACCCACACCGATCACCACACCTTCTTTTTTATCTTTAAGCGTTTTCCAACGACCAAGCTGGTGGAATACTTTTTCTTGCGCTTTTTCGCGGATAGAACAAGTATTCAATAGTAGTACGTCTGCTTCCTCAGGTACTTCAGTTAGCTCATAGCCATTTGCAGCGTTAAGCAGGTCGGCCATTTTTGATGAATCATATTCATTCATCTGACAGCCCCAAGTTTTAATTAGCAGTTTCTTACTCATTATATGTTCGCTCGATCGTTAGTTTAATTTAAGGGAGCAAATCGCCCATTATTCATCCGCTAGCCCCGTTTGTCATAATTCGGTATTCAATTTTATGACAGGCTCTAGCGGCAAGCGGCGTATTGTACTGGTTTCAAAACCGACTGACTAGTAGTCTGAACAAATCTCTTATGTAGTGGTTTTTATTATCGTTAACGCCATATGCCATAAGGGATAACCCTTTTTTCGAATAAGGTTTTTGGTTACAAGTTAGTTATGAAAAAGTACAATCAAAAACAGTCAAAGAATCAAACTGATAAGTACGAAATATGAACAGTTACGATATTGTAGTAGTCGGTGGCGGCATGGTTGGCGCAGCAACAGCAATCGGTTTTGCAAAGCAAGGTCTGAGTGTTGCGGTGATCGAAGGTTTTGCCCCACAAGCATTTGATGAGTCGCAAGCGATGGATATTCGAGTGTCAGCGATTTCTCAGGCGTCAGTCGATTTACTTGACGATCTTGGTGCATGGCAGAACATAGCAGCAATGCGAGTTTGCTCTTACAAGCGCTTAGAGACTTGGGAACACCCAGAATGTCGTACTCGATTTGATGCTGCCTCACTAGACCTTCCTCGTTTGGGCTATATCGTTGAGAACAGACTCATTCAATTAGGTTTATGGTCTCAATTTGATGCCTACGACAATCTCGAACTGTTATGCCCAGAAAAGCTCGATGTGATTGAGTTTGGTGAAATCAATATCGTAAAGCTTCAATCAGGGGCTGAGTTGTCTGCGAAGTGGGTGATTGGTGCTGATGGTGCGAATTCAGCCGTTCGCCAACAAGCTGGAATTGGCATCACGGCTTGGGATTATCGACAACACTGTATGCTTATCAATGTAGAAACAGAACAACCTCAGCAAGATATTACTTGGCAGCAATTTCTACCAAGTGGCCCTCGTTCATTTTTGCCTTTGTGTTCTCTAACCTCTGACGGTCAAGAAGTTGGGCTGGGCTCGTTAGTTTGGTATGATTCTCCGCTGCGTATTAAGCAACTGTCAGCAATGACCCCTGAAAAACTACGTAACGAAGTACTTACTCACTTTCCTAAAGAGTTAGGTGATATCAAAGTCTTGAATTCGGGTTCTTTTCCTCTGACACGACGTCATGCTCAATCATACTCGAAGAATAACTGTATTTTGGTCGGAGACTCTGCGCATACCATCAACCCTTTGGCTGGGCAGGGTGTTAACTTAGGCTTCAAAGATGTATCAGTACTGCTGGATGTCACCAAAGAAAAGGGTGAATTGAACCAGTCTGTAGCAAGACGCTACGAGGTGATGAGAAGAGGTGACAACCTAGTGATGCAAAGCGGTATGGATTTCTTCTATAAGACATTCAGCAACGACATTGGTCCACTTAAGTTTGTGCGTAATGCTGCACTCAAGCTAGCAGAGAACTCAGGGCCGATTAAAGCTCAAGTGTTGAAGTATGCCCTGGGCCTTTAATTGAGTATTACAGACACTTTATAAAGAGAAGGAGAGCGAATGCTCTCCTTTTTTGTATCAGATGACTACTATCGCTGTTGCGTCACACAAACCGGTGCATCGATCTCTAAAGAGTACCCTGTATAAACCAAAGACCCATCTTCATTATCTCGCTTGAATGAGGTGATGTTGTTGGAGTGCTGGTTGGCGGCGATAAGCCATTTCCCATCGTTCGTTATATGGAAGTCTCTTGGGAATTTGCCTTCAGTGTCGTAGCTATCAATGAAAGTCAGCCTTTGAGTCTCAGAGTCGATTTTGAAGCTACTGATTCTTGATTGGTGTCGACATGACACATAAAGGAATTGCTCATCAGGCGATAGCTTAATCGCAGCTGCGGCTTCTCCCTTCTCCATATTAGGCAATGCATCAATCTCTTCCACTACATTCCAAATGCCTAAAACCTTTTCCAAAGTCAGCAACGTTTCAGAGAGTTCACAGACCACATAGGCTCTGTCTTCAGCTTTGTTAAAGATTAAATGGCGAGGTCCATTGCCGGCGGGCACCTTAATAGACTGCATTGGCTCATCAAGGAACTCTTCTTGCTCTTCATCAAAGCAATAGAAGTTGATGCGATCGGTGCCGAGATCGACAGTCACAAACTGTGGTGAGTTTTGTAAGAACAGGCATTGATGGGCGTGTGGGCTAGTTTGTCTCTCTTTGTTTGGCCCGGAACCAACCATCTGGATTGTTTTGAGTCGTTTATCGATGCTGCCGTTGATACTTAAGCTAAAAATATCGAATGTGCCTGATGAGTATTGCGACGTGATAGCAAACTTATTGTGTGGATCTATCGCGACGTGACAAGGGTGATCTCCCGAGATGAGGCTTGTATTGTGTGTTAGCTGTGAATCAACATTAGGTATATGAATGAGCTGGGGCTGTTTTTGCTGGTCCACTTCCGATGCAGTATAGATCCCAGTCTTTGTTACAGTAATAAAAGAGGGGTTAGTACATTTGATGATCAGCTCTAGAGGTAATAGTTTTCCTGTTTCTAGATCTAACTGAGTTTGATAAACACCTTGGCTTTTACTTGGTGTATCTGTGTAGCAACCGATCGTTAAGGGGAGGGGTTTCATAGGCTAGTCATACTCAATTAGAAAATGGAGCTGACATTGTCTTATAAAATCGTATTAAAAGTGAGGTTATAGAAGAGAATACTTGGTGACTTGGCTAGCAGATTTGCATATTCCAGATAAAACAAAACCCAGCTAAAAAGCTGGGTTCTATTTAATGATGGTGCGGTCGGAGAGACTTGAACTCTCACACCTCTCGGCGCCAGAACCTAAAT
>NZ_JBFSRM010000007.1:61638-227589 GCF_041465805.1 Vibrio sp. 10N.239.311.G01 | reverse complement strand
CAGATGGTTCACTCGTTAAGCGGTGAACAACGCTTCATACGACCTCAGGTCGCACGGACAACAATAAGTTCGAGAACCGAGTGATAAGTTGTTAGTATGTATCAAATTTATAAATATCAGTTGGCTTATATAAATGCTTGATAATAAGTATATTAAACACCCTTATCACTGTGAGCAGTGCGACGCACTTACCCCGCACCTTGCTGTTAGCGCTTCCGATGCTGAATCTAAAGCGGACGCTGAATCTGAAAAGAAACAATGGAAGTTAGGCGTGTTGATGGAGTACCTGGTGACGTTATTGTTTAGAGGTGACCATAATGTTCCCGGTTTTTATGTCGACAGTGATTACGAATACCAATGTGAGAAATGTGGAACCAAATCGTGGCACTGATCGTGTGTTTAACTTTTGAAAAAATCCCCACCTAAACTGATGATAATAAGACGCATTAGAAAAGTGATCCTCTCTGCAAACTGAGAATGGAATCGCGTCTATACTGACATGGGTTACGTCGCTGAATTTGGAAGTGGCGCTATGAATGTAAGTTTGATTAGGTTAAATCTCAGAGGTGACGATGAAAAAATTACTACCACTATGCGCCATTTTACTCTCGGCATCATTTTCAGCTGCGGCTTCTGATGGTTTGATTAAATACCAAAGTAATTATTCAGTGAAAGAGACCGCTGACCGCTTTGAAGAAATCGCCAAGAGCAAAGGTTTGACCTTGTTTGCGAGAATCGACCATCAGAAAAACGCGAGTAAGGTCGATCTTGAATTGAGACCAACGGAAGTCATCATCTTTGGTAACCCGAAAGTAGGGACACCATTAATGCAATGTGCTCAAGAAGTCGCGATAGATTTACCGCAGAAGGTGTTAGTCACTGAGGATTCTAATAAGAAAGTATGGTTGTCTTACAACGATCCTAATTACTTGGTAGAGCGTCACGCGATCAATGGCTGTGACGAGGTCGTTAAGAAAGTATCGGGTGTACTAAGCAAGCTATCAGAAGCGACAGTGACGAAAAAGAAAGCAAAATAACCAAGACGAATAAGCACTCATTAAGACTATTAATGGGTGCGATATGACGATGATATCGCCCATTAGTCATTGTGTTGACAACTAAGCAACAGTATATAAAAGTAGTTTTATGAAACTGAATTTAGCGCCATCTAACCAACGAATTATCATCATTCCATAGGAATGGTGGGATTGTTGATGCGCTTTGTTTATCGAACCCACCCGTAAGGTGGGTTTTTTGTCGCTGTCTTATGGGTTTTATCTGAATAGAGGAAGTCATATGAAAAAGATCGCGGTTTTTGGCAAGCCTGGGAGTGGAAAATCCACAATCAGCAAGGCGTTAGCACTAGCTACAGGGATAGAGCTTCACCAGTTAGATTCTATTGTTTATAAGGCCAACGGAGAGTTTGTTGAACGTGAAGTATTCGAGCAGGCTCATGAGAGCATACTTAAGTCAGAAAGCTGGATCATCGATGGTTTTGGCCCTCTAGGATCGTTCAACACACGTTTAGATGCAGCTGATACCTTGGTTTATATCGACCTTCCTTATTCAATTAGCTACTGGTTTGTAACCAAGCGAATGCTCAAAGGTCTATTCGTTAAACCTGAAGGCTGGCCTGATGGAAGTTCAGTTATAAAAGGCACGATACAAAGTTATAAGACACTAAAACTGTGTCCTAAATTTTGGAATGACGACTTTAAAGCGCAGTTAGAATTGCGTGCTAAAGAGAAAGAGGTTTACATCATCAGAAGCGTGACTGAATTGAATAACTTTGTTCATCAACACGTCACTTAACAGTCGAGAGCTTACCTTTCTTTGAAACGCTTTAATTTGCTCATAACTTCATGAAAATATATAGATTTAACTCAACATGTGGCATATTTGCCATGTGTTGAATTTGTGCTTTGAGTTAAGGCGATAGATATTATGTATGGAAGTGAGAAGACGAGAGCGTTCTGCTGTAACTGTAAGGAACTTACACTGCATAGGTACACGATGTTCAGTAGCCAAGTGCAAAAGGCACCACAAGCTGAAGATAAAGAACCGAGCTTACTCCAACGAATTTTATCGGAGTTTCTATCTTTTGGTGTTACAGGTTCGGGCGCGACAGGTGATTACAAATGTACCCAATGTGGAACATATCTGAATACACCAGACAACCTCGACTGAGTTTGTGAGTTTGTGAGTTTGTGAGTTTGGCTTAGGCAAATAAAAACGGGAAGACCTCAATGATCTTCCCGTTAGATATTACTTAACTCATCGTGCTATTGGCAGTTTTGAGTGAGAAGCCTTATGCGCAACACTTCTTGTATTTCTTACCGCTGCCGCAAGAACACGGATCGTTACGGTTAGGGGTCTTTTCAAACGTCATCGTTTTTGGCTTGTTCAGTAGAGTATCAAGCTCGATGGTGTTCTCTTCTTTGTCTGCGTCGACTGTAACAGTAACGAAGATAGTATTTTCAGCGGCTAGTGCTTCAACTTCTGCTTTGCGCGCTTCAGTTTGAACCATTACTGCGATTGGAGATTCTTCAGTACCCGCTTTCACATCGCGGTTTACGTTGTAGCCAGCAAGAACGTGGTTCTGTCTTGTTTCGATACGGCCTTTGAAAAATAGTTTCGACATTGGGTACTCATTAAAAATGTTGAATGGCGCTATTTTTAACGGCGATAGCGCAATGGAGCGGGGATTATACGCATATATTGCAATTGATAAAGCAGTGATGTGAGCAAACACTGTTTGGTTTTTGTTTGCTAGTAACGGTTTGTTCTCTAGCTTTGCTTCTATTCGACAAATTTCGAAATTCAAGACAATAAAATTGCCCTAAATAGGCTTATGAATGATAAATTCAAATTACTAATCGAAACAAAGAGATAGTGTATGAAGTTAGATGCCATCCTGTGGGATTACGATGGAACCATAGTCAATTCCGTTCCAAAGAATATCGCAATCACAAAAGATATTATCTCTTTAGTCGCGCCACACTTGTCAGGTGATAACTTACCTAAATATTTGCTCAGCGAAGCGCTTTATCATGAAGCCAACCACGGGGCTAAAAACTGGCAAGCCTTATATGTCGATTATTACGGTTTATCACACGATGAAATGTTGATCGCTGGTGGAATGTGGGCAGAGCATCAAGAGAAAAACCAAACAGCCGTTGCCTTGTTTGAAGGAATGGAAACCGTGGTTAATCAGTTTGCTCATCTTCCACATGGGATCTGCTCTCAAAACTCTCAATTGAATATTCGTGGTGTGCTCGACAGTTATGGCATTGGTGATTTGTTTAAATCGGTCGTGGGCTATGACGATGTCTCGAACGGTAACCAAAAACCCCATCCATTTGGTGGTGTGAAATGTGTCGAGAACATATTTGGCGCCGATCCGACTAACGAGCTTTGTTTGATGTACATCGGTGACCATGAAGCGGACACACAGTTTGCTCGCAATATTGAAGCCGCGCTGGGTAAAAACGCAAAAGTGATTGCCGTTGCAGCAGGTTATAGCCGATCGAAACCTGAAAATTGGCAAACCAAGCCCGATTACATTGCTAACAGTGTCGATGATCTTTTAACGATCATTAGCAAGTACGCATAACGAAGCCGACATTTAAAAATCACCACACGTAAATAACTTTAAGGAAGAATAATGACACCAAAACAAGTGGTATTGGGATTTTGGGATTCAATGCGCAGTAATGATTTTGCAAAGGCAGGTGAATGGCTAACCGCAGATTTTGAAGGCTATTGGCCGCAGTCGTCTGAATTGACGTTAGGGCGCGACAACTTCACTGCAATCAATACTGAATACCCAGCCAATGGTGTTTGGGAATTCACGCTCAATTCGATTGTCTGTGAAGGTGATACGGTAGTCACGGACGTTTCGGTCACTGACAGTGTGTTGAAAGACCGAGTGATCACCTTTCACACGGTGGTTGACGGTTTAATTCAAAAGCAAACTGAGTTTTGGCCAGACCCATTCGAAGCGCCGGCGTGGCGATCGCAGTGGGTTCAGATCGTATCGAACAATTAGTTTGTATCGATACGATCAGTTTGTCACGAACAATCAGGTTGCACAGAATAAGTAAACATTAGGAGGTTTCATTGAGCAAGGTAGTGGTTGTAACCGGCGGAAGCCGAGGCATTGGCGCAGCAACGTCTAAATTGTTGGCCAGTAAAGGCTATGCTGTATGCGTTAACTTCATACACAATGAGTCGCGAGCTGAAGATCTAGTAGACGAGATTCGTGAACAAGGCGGAACCGCGATAAGCGTGCGTGCGGATGTGTCTGTTGAATCGGATGTGAAATCTTTATTTGAGATTGCTCGTAATAAGCTAGGTCCAGTGACGCACTTGGTCAATAATGCCGGGATCTTGTTTACCCAGTCACCATTGGTTGATATTGAATTGGATCGCTTTGAAAAGGTGATGAAATCCAACGTATCAAGCTGCTTTCTGTGCAGTAAAGCCTTTATCAAACAAGCCGATGGCGCGGGTTCGATTGTGAATGTATCGTCTGCCGCTTCTCGTACTGGCGCACCGTTTGAGTATGTGGATTACGCAGCATCGAAAGGTGCGATGGATTCACTCACCAAAGGCTTATCGCTTGAATTAGCTTCACGCAATATCCGAGTGAATGGCGTAAGGCCAGGTTGTATTTATACTGAGATGCATGCAGACGGCGGAGAGCCAGATCGCGTAGACAGACTAGCTTCGCAGTTACCGTTACAACGAGGTGGCACACCAGAAGAAGTCGCGAACTCTATCGCGTGGTTATTATCAGACGAAGCTTCGTATGTCACCGGCTCGTTTATTGATATTGCAGGCGGTCAATAGGGCACGTTTGCCTTTACACTAATATAAACAAGTTAAAACCATCAACACGCAACAAAAGTACCTAACTAAAAGAACGAAACTAAGAGTACAACCATGAAAAACTATTTTGAAAGCCCGTTTGTTGGAAAGTCACTCAAAGAACAAGTGACCAACCCAAACATCATCGTGGGCGAGCACAGCTATTACTCGGGTTACTACCATAACCACAGCTTTGATGACTGTGCGCGTTACCTATTACCGGATAGAACCGACATCGATAAGCTGATCATTGGCAGCTACTGCTCGATTGGTTCTGGCGCCGTGTTTATGATGGCGGGCAACCAAGGCCACCAAAACCAGTGGGTGAGTACCTTCCCGTTTTTCTATCAAGACGATGAGAAGTTTGAAGGTGCGATAGACGGCTTTGAACGCTCTGGTGATACCGTGATTGGTAACGATGTGTGGATTGGTACAGAAGCCATGATCATGAGTGGTGTTAAGGTTGGTGACGGAGCCATCATCGCAAGTCGAGCGGTTGTGACTAAAGATGTCGCGCCATACTCGATTGTCGGTTCAAACCCAGCACGCCATATCCGTTATCGTTTCAATGAGACTGAAATCGCTCAGTTGCTAGAAATGAAATGGTGGGAATGGAGCGAAGAACAAATCAAAGGCGCAATGTCGCTAATGTGTTCTTCAGACATTGGTGGTTTGTACCATTATTGGAAAGGATTCTTGAAGCCTTAAATTGTCGTTCACAGATGAAATGTGAATGGTGAGAACGAGATTAAATTTAACAAATTACTCAATAATCTGATTATGGCAATGCGATTGTGATACGAGTAACTTATTGATTGTAAAGATATTGAATAGTATGGCATGTCGCATTAGCGTGGTGGATGAATTGGAAGGGTATTATGATTAGTTGCAACGATTACGATTATATTGAGATTGTGTGTATGCACCGATACCCAATCAAATTAACGCTGAAATCTGGCGAGCAGATTGAATGTGTCGGATTAGATACTCAACGCAATGATAGCCGTGAAGAGTGCATTAAAGTCAGTACTCAAGGCGAGCAACAACTTGTCGTATTAACTCAAATAGCGACATTGGATGTCTGTGTCGACAACCCTCACTTTCAGCATGTTTCATTCAAAACGTCATAGGCTTTCAAATGAATAGAACCATAGAACAATGCTATTGCACCGCGTGCAGAGAAGAGACACAACATGTTGTTGTGTTGGTCAGAAAGACGAGTGCGTTTGCAGACAAACCTAACCAAAAGCGAAGTGAGTTTTGGGCAGGCATGATAAAAGGTTGGTTCCTTGGCCCGTTTGTCGCGTCAATGGATGAGTTTTCTCGTCACCTTGTCTGTGAAAAATGTGGCCATAAAGAGATACAAGATTAGCATCGTTATCTTATAAAACATTGGATTCAATACAGTTAGATCGTCAATTGGCTTAGGAATAGAACGAATGAAAGTTGAAACGATAGAAGCCGTAAAGGCGTATGGTTTTTCAGTAAGAACCACCAATACCGATGAGATGGACCCAGCAAGAGCCAAGATAGGGCAATTGTGGCAGGGCTTTTTTGACCAAGCATTTCCGAAATTAACACCGGATTCAAAAGTGTATGGCGTTTACACTAACTACGAGTCTGACTTTACGGGCGAATTTGATGTTATCGCGTGTACTAATGCACTTACGGATCAGAATGTTGATACGCTTGTAGAAACCGAAATACAAGCAGGTAAATACTTAACGTTTTCTGCTGAAGGTGAATTACCACAAGCTGTGATCGACCTATGGGGTGAAGTGTGGGCGTATTTCAGCGCTGCTGACTGCCCACATGTGAGAACTTACACGACAGATTTTGAACTATACAAAGGTGAAACTGAAGTCGAGATTTCGATAGCGATTCAGTGATCAGGTTAAAATGAACAAAAGGCTTAGCTTAGACTGTGTTTGCCAGTTAAGAGACAGTCGTTACCGGTAAAGAGACAACGGAATCCCAGTTAAGCCTTTGAATATCTGTTCTTTACAAAGAAGATAAAGTGTCACGTAACTACTTTAATACCTAGGAATTATCTATTCCAGAATTCCCCTAGATCACCCTAGATACCCTTAAGTCACCCAAAATTCTCTTAAGTTATCCAAAAAGACAATCTTGCTTGGTTTCATTCCACAAAGGGTATTGCTTCATGACTTGGGTGTAGAGCTTACTTTCCAAGTGCGCTCTTAACCAACGTCCTACGTTTTGGTATTCAGATTGCACAAACCACTTCTTTTCGACCCGCACAAACTGGCTGACAAAAGGCATCACCGCAAAATCGGCCAAGCTTGGGCTTTCTCCAAAAAAGTAGGGCTGATCGGTAAGTCGCACTTCTAACTGCTTAATGAAGGTTTCGCAGGCTTGTCGGCGTTGTTCAACATCGATGTTTCGGTAACGAACCGATGCACGATACCTTTCTAAGTGACCAATAAATTCTTCATCGTTGGTTTTAATGAGCTGCTGAACTTGTTCGCTAAGCGTTGGATTGCTTGAACGCAGAAGATCTTGAGGATCGTTTTGTTGAAGTGACCAGTTCATCACATCCAAGCTCTGTTCAATGACTTGTCCATTGGGTAACACCAATACAGGCACTGTTCCTTTTGGCGAACTGGCCAATAGTTCGCTAGGCTTGTCTTTGGTAACAATTTCTCGAAGTAACACTTTTTGCTGTGATAGTGCGATGCCCATTCGTCCGCGCATTGCATAAGGGCAACGGCGTAAAGAATAAAGGATAGGTAGATCGGATTCGTTCGGCATTATTGAGGTCATTTAGTTTGAAAAGTGTTGTACGGTGGTAAAGAGATCGTGATGTGGGTAGAATACGCGGCTTAAAAATTATAAGTAAGTGAGCGACTTCAAAAATGAGCAGAAAAATTGAGTTATTAGCCCCAGGTGGCGATGTAGAAGCGATAAAAGCCGCCATCGTAGCGGGTGCTAATGCAGTTTATTGTGGTTTAGACACATTCAACGCTCGTAACAGAGCCTCTAACCTGTCGTTAGACGAATTGAATGGTGTGATTCGCCTTGCTCATGAATACGGCTGTGAAGTGTTCCTGACTCTTAACGTTGTGCTACTGGAGCACGAGACTAAGAGCATCACCAAACTGCTGAACCAGCTTGTGAACACCAAAGTGGACGGCATCATTGTTCAAGACTTGGGTTTATTCAACCTGGTTAAGAAGCATTTCCCATCGTTAGACGTTCACGCGTCGACTCAGTTAACTACGCACAACGAAGGTCAGATTAAGTTCTTGTCTAAGATTGGCGCGACGCGCGTTAACTTGTCTCGTGAGTTGAACCTGCCTGAAATCAAGATGCTGACGGAAGTGGCACACGATCACGACGTATTAACCGAAGTGTTCGTACACGGCGCTCTGTGTATCGCATTCTCTGGTCAATGTTACTCAAGCTCAGTAAGTGTGGGTAACTCAGGTAACCGTGGTCGTTGTAGCCAAGCGTGTCGTGATGAGTACGAAATCACCAACGCGGGCAACAAGTTCCCACTTAACCTGAAAGATAACTCAGCTTACTACGACCTACCTGAATTGGTTGATGCGAAAGTCGACTCATTGAAAGTAGAAGGCCGTATTAAAGGCGCACACTACGTTTACACTGTGGTAGACACATGGCGTAAACAGATTGATAGCTTTGTAGAAAGTGGTTTGTTGATCGAAGACGATTCGAACCTACACAAAGTATTCAACCGTGATTTCACCAACTCTTTCCTAAAGGGCAACCTAACGAAAGACATGTTCATCGATAACCCGCGCGACAACAGCATGAACTACGCTGTTGAAAAAGCGACGGAGCAGAACAACGAAATCTCAGTTGTACAGATTCAAGAAGTGACCAACGAACTTCACCAAGCGAAAGACGTTCTTGGTAACGAAATGCGTGACAAGATCGAGTTCCTTGATATTCGCAAGACACCAGTAGCACTGTCGTTCAGCGCAAAAGTGGGTCAACCATTTACGGTGACTGTGAACACGCCAAAAGAGAACTTTACTCTTCAATCTAAATCGCTATTGAAAGCGGTTGAAGAGAAGGCGATTACTCAAGAGCTACTTGAGAAGCGCTTCAAAAACGTGAAGAGTGCAGTTCACACGCTAGAAAGCCACGACTTCAGTGAAGTGGATGCAGGCTTGTTGATTCCTCTAAAAGAAGTTTCAGACCTAAAAGACGAGATCGACTTCATTCTGAACGGCTCTGTGGAAGTGATTAAGCACGTTGAAGTGCCAGCACTGCCTCAGCACCCTAAAGTGAACGAGAAGCCGACTATGTCGATGCTTATCGCCGATGTAGAAGACTTACACCTGTATGACGTGACTGACGCGGATGTTTACTTCAAACTTCCAGAAAGCTTCAAGAAGCGTTGTAACAAGTACATCGACATCTTGGCAGCAAACCCACGTTTGATTCCTTGGTTCCCAGCGGTATTGATCGGTAAAGATTACGACGAAGCGGTTCGTATTCTTGAAGAGATCAAGCCAGCTCGCATCGTAACCAACAACACGGGTATTGCTTACAAAGCTTACGAGATGGGTATTGAGTGGGTTGCAGGCCCGTTCATGAACACGACCAACTCTCACGCACTGGTTACTCTGAAAGAAGAGCTGAACTGTGCAGGCGCATTCATTTCGAACGAGATCAACAAAGGTCAGATTCGTCATATTCGTCGCCCAGAGAACTTCAAACTGTTCTACAGCATTTACCACCCAATCTTGATGATGACCAGCCGTCAGTGTTTCTTCCAAAGAACCGTGGGTTGTAACAAGCCAAGCATCGAAGCAGGTTGTATGTTGAAGTGTGAGAAAGCGACCACGATTACCAACGTGAAAGGCATCTCTTTTGCGGTTGATAAACAGAAGGGTGGCTACCCAAGCATTTACAACCACGAGCAGTTCTTGAACCACGACGCAGTAACTGACTTCTCTGGTCTGTTCGACGAGTTCTTCATTGACCTAACCAACATCGGTGCAGGTTCTAAAGAAGTGAAAGACAAAGTTGAGCTTATCAAGCATTTCGAAGCGCTACTGAACGGCGTTGAAGGTTCACAACAGAACCTAGAGCAGATGGTTGAAGTTCGAACTAATGCTCAGTACGTGCAAGGTCTATAGCGTACAAGGTTTATAGGGTTCAATGTCTATGGGCTGTAAGGCTTATAGCTTCTAACGCAAAGAGCGTTCAAGGTTTATAACGCTCAACCGCTTATAAGCACTCTGAACCAATAAACAAAAGGCCACTCAATCGAGTGGCCTTTTTAATGTCTGAAACTTTCTGAATCTTTCTCAACCAACGAATACGTTATTCCGTCACGGCTTCTTGTTTGAAGCATGGGCTTTTCAACGTGTTCATCTTTTCAATTTCGTTGGTTAAGCGCAGCGAGAGCAGGGCTTTTTGGTTTGAAGCAAAATCAAACATCACGATAGTCGCGGTGCCAATGGTCGTCAGTTTTTGCTGAGTCTTACTGACAATCGCGTATTCCATGGTGAATCGGTCATCTTGAATGTCAGTGACACGAGAACCAACCATCAGCGTGTCTGGATACGTGACTGGTCTGAAATATTTACAATAAGTGTCGCCAAGAACAGGGCCAACTTTGGTAATCGCCATCTCTTCCATCAGCTCTACATGCTTGAAAAAATCTAAGCGAGCGGTTTCGAAATAACGAAAATATACGGCGTTGTTAACGTGATTAAGCGCGTCCATTTCTCCCCAAGCGACAGGGATTTCTGTTACTACCGGGTAGTCAGATAATAGTGCTTCCATGCGAACTCTCTTATTGTTATCTGTGTAGTTAATGTTATCTGGGTAATTAATGTTATCTGCTTATCCTTCATCGGGATAAGTTGTTATTGGAATAAAAACCCTACCGCTAAATTAACAAAACTGCAACACGTGTGATTTAAGTTTTTGAAGCTTGAAACCACACAATGTCAGTGACTTAACTTTCCGTTACTTATTGATTAGTGTCTCACTAAACAAACGACTCACGCACATCCACTCAATGATTACGCATTAAGGTGTTTGAATTGCAGTTCAACTAGGCGTTGGTACAATTCGCAGCTATTGATGAGAGACTGGTGGTCGCCGATGTCTACTAGCTGTCCTTTATCGAGCACTGCAATCTGGTCGGCGTGTTTAATTGTTGATAATCGATGGGCGATAATGATCGTCGTTCTACCACGCATTAACTCATCTAAAGCTTGTTGTACGTGATGCTCACTTTCGCTGTCTAGCGCACTGGTTGCTTCATCCAATAAGAGAATATTCGGATCTTTTAGGATGGCACGTGCGATGGCAATGCGTTGTCTCTGCCCGCCAGAAAGCCTAACACCGCGTTCACCAAGAAAGCTGTGATAGCCCTCAGGTAGGTTTTGGATGAACTCATGTGCGTGTGCTTTTTTAGCGGCCTCGATAACTTGTTCGTCCGTTGCTTTCGGGTTTCCGTAGCGAATGTTGTGAAACACATCGTTACTGAACAGAGCAGGTTGCTGCGGCACGAGTGCCATCTGCTTTCTTAGCTCGTTAGGATCAAACTGATTCAGTTCAACACCGCCTAAGGTTACTTTACCCACTTGCGGGTCGTAGAAACGTTGCAGCAGTTCGAACAGAGTAGTTTTACCTGCGCCAGATGGGCCAACCAGTGCCAACACTTTGCCTTCATGGGCAGTGAGCGTGAGGTTGCTTGTTGCGGGTTGATCCGGTCTTGATGGGTAACAGAAGGTCACATCATCAAACGCAACTTCTGGAGTCACATTATCTAGTGATGTTGGGTTCGCTACCGGCGCAACAATATGGCTTTCAACTTGTAGGATTTCGATTAATCGCTCGGTCGCACCTGCCGCGCGTTGCAGTTCACCCATCACTTCAGAAATGGTACCTAATGACGAAGCGACCATAATGGCATAGAAGACAAACGCCGCTAAGTCACCCGCTGACATCGTGCCGTTGATGACATCACTACCACCAACCCACAGCATCCCTGATATTGCGCTGAACACGATAACAATCACACCAGAGATAAGAATCGCGCGCTGTTTTACACGCTGGCGACCAATCTCATAAGCCTTTTCCACTTCTACCGCGAATGACGCTTTCTCTTGCTCTTCTCGGCTGTAGCTTTGAACCGTTTTAATATGCTCAATCGCCTCACCGGCATAAGACCCGACATCAGACATCGAATCTTGGCTTTGACGAGATAGGGCTCTGACACGACGCCCGTAGACAAGGATTGGAATCAAGATAAATGGCACCGAGGCCAATACAATCAAGGTCAGCTTAATATTGGTCGCGAATAGCATGATGATCGCACCAATACACATCAACGCGCTCCGCATCGCCATAGAGAACGATGAACCTATGATGCTTTGAAGCAGAGTGGTATCCGTTGTGATACGCGACATGATGTCGCCACTGCCATTAGTTTCGAAGTAACTCGGATGCAGTGTCACGACATGATTGAAAACCGATAAGCGAATGTCCGCACTCACGCGTTCCCCAACAGAAGAAACCAAATAGAAGCGGAAGAAAGTACCAATCGAGATCAACACGACCACGACCATGATGAATTGAATCGCGCTGCCTAAATCTGAGAGTGATTGTTGGCTAAAACCTTGGTCGATAAGAAGGCGAATACCGTGTCCGACTGAAAGGGTTAAGCTCGCCGTGAAGATCAACGCGATCAAAGCAGCAATAACACGACCTTTATAAGGCTGAATGAATTTACTCAGCTCAAACAAAATACTGAGGCTTTTCTTCTCAGGTTTGGGGTCTGGCGCTTTTTGAGTCGATCGCTGAGTTGAGTCGAGCGTAGAAGAGACATCGTTTTGCATATGACTGCCTTAATGTGTTGTCGCTTTAAAAATAGATGGCTTGTTGCTTGTTGCTTATGACTAATTGCTTATGACTTATTGCCTGTACTGCGCGTTGTTCGCTGGGCAGTAATTGTTGTTGAGAATAGAACCCATTAAAGCATTTATTGCGCTGTGACGCTCCCTAGGAAACTCAATTTCCAATATTTCATCATAACCAACTGCATAGCTCAAAACGACATTAAAGGAAAACTAAGCATTCTGATCCAGTCAGTTCGATAGGAAAGTAGGGGTTTTAACCCTAATTTTTATGCAAGTAAATTAGCGTTAATAGGGGAGTGCGTTCATAAACTAGTAATCGAGTTATGATTTATAAATTGATAGAAAAACGTTTGCTTTTTATCTCGATACTAACCTTATCAATGGCTTGCAGCCTTTGGTTGTAAGACCAGTTATAGCGACTGTTTTTTGTGCAATATGTGTTACAAAAATTCAACAAAGTAGTTTTTTATACATTTTTCTTGCATAAAACCTCGGATTGAATAGAATAACCAACAAATGACAATTAATGCAGTATTGTGGCATGAGTATTCAAGTAAAGAGCATCAACAAATCATACGGTGATACCCAAGTTCTTCACGACATCAGTTTCGACTGTGAGAGTGGCGAAACCTTGGTATTGCTTGGCCCAAGCGGCGCTGGCAAGAGTTCACTACTGCGTGTTTTGAACCTGCTAGAAATCGCGGACAACGGCGAATTAGACATTGCTAACGAGCAATTCGACTTTGCTGGTCAGATCCAAGAAAAGCAAGGGCTTAAACTTCGTCGTAAAGTCGGCATGGTGTTCCAGCAATATAACTTATGGCCACACATGACGGTGATGGAAAACTTGATTGAAGCACCAACCAAAGTTGCGGGTTTAGATAAGCAAGAAGCGATCAAGCAAGCTCAAGGAGTACTAAAGACACTTCAACTTGAAGACAAAGCTGACGCTTGGCCACTTCAACTGTCTGGCGGTCAACAACAGCGTGTTGCGATTGCACGTGCGCTGATGATGAAACCGGATGTGTTGTTGTTTGATGAGCCAACAGCGGCGCTTGATCCTGAGATCACCAACCAAGTCGTGAGTATTATTAAAGAATTGAGCGGAACGGGCATTACCCAAGTGGTCGTAACGCACGAAGTCGATTTCGCGAAGAAGATTGCTAGCCACGTTCTGTACCTAGAGAAAGGGTACATCGTTGAACACGGCACCAGCGATTCATTCGTTAATCCGCAGACACCTGAGTTTGCCGAGTATTTGACTCATTAAATCTGAGTTAACGCATAAGACTCACGTAACTCACTAGATTTAGCTAAACACAACATCGATCAAAACAATCAAATTATAAGAATGGCCACAGGCCGCTATCAAACAGTATTCGGAGTAACAAAATGAAAAAGATTCTACTAGCTTCACTTATCGGCCTTGCTTCTTTCAACGCAGCGGCGCAAGAAGAAATCAAATTCGCAATGGAAGCAACGTACGCACCATTCGAATACATGGATGAGAACAACCAAATTCAAGGTTTTGACGTAGACTTAGCAAACGCACTTTGTGAAGAGCTGAAAGCAACGTGTACTTTCCACAACCAAGCATTCGATAGCTTGATCCCTGCACTTAAATTCAAACGTTACGATGCGGCTATCTCGGCAATGGACATCACAGAAGCGCGTCTTAAACAGGTGAACTTCTCTAACGCATATTACGACAACTCTGCAGCATTCATCTCTTTCGAAGGCAAAGTAGCAGACCAAGTGGCACTGGAAGGTAAGCGTGTTGGTGTTCAAAACGGTTCTACTCACCAGAGCTTCCTACTTGAGCAAATGACTGGCGTAACAGCGGTACCTTACTCAAGCTACCAAGATGCATTCATCGACATGAAAAACGGTCGTATCGATTCTGTATTCGGTGACACAGCCGTTGTAGCAGAATGGTTCAAGAAAGAAGACAACCTAACGTACGTTGGCGACCAAGTAACAAACCAAGAGTACTTCGGTAACGGCTTTGGTATCGCAGTAAACAAGAGCAACCAAGAACTTGTAGACCAGCTTAACGTTGCACTTGCTGCAGTGAAAGCGAACGGCGAATACGACAAGATCTTCAACAAGTACTTCGGTAAGTAATTTATGGAATTAACGGGTTACTCTTTAGGGCTCGTCGAAGCAAGCTGGATGACTGTTCAGCTTGCATTCGTAAGTCTATTGGTTGGATTGGTTCTAGCAGTTTTGTTTGCAAGTGGTGAGATGTCTCGTCGTATTGCAATCAAATGGCCAACGACTGCATTTGTGACGATTGTTCGTGGTTTACCAGAAATTCTGGTCGTACTGTTTATCTACTTTGGTTCGACACAAGTTCTGTTCATGATCACTGGCGACTTCATAGAAGTGAGCCCGTTCTTATCTGGTGTTGTTGCACTGTCACTTATCTTTGCTTCTTACGCTTCGCAAACCATCCGTGGTGCTTTGAAAGCAGTAAGCAAAGGGCAGAGAGAAGCAGCAAGCGCGCTTGGTATTTCTCAATCACGTTCATTCTTTCGTATAGTTTTACCTCAAGCGGTAAGACACGCGCTACCAGGGTTAACCAACCAGTGGTTAGTGTTACTAAAAGACACTGCATTAGTATCGCTGATTGGCGTAACGGATTTGCTGAAACAAGCACAACTAACATCCGCTGCAACGCACGAAGCATTTACTTGGTACGCGACAGCAGCAGCAATCTACTTGGTCATCACTTTAATCACACAAAGATTGGTAAAAGTGATTGATGGTAAGTTCTCTATTCAAGGTTTGGGTAACAAAGGGGCAATGGCATGAATCAACAATACCTCTCTCAAATGCTTGAGGGCTTAGCGACCAGTCTTCAACTCACAGGCGCTTCATTGCTGGTTGGTTGTATCTTGTCACTGCTGATGACGGTAACGCTAATCCTAAGAATACCGGCGATTCACTGGTTAACACGTGGCATCATCACGCTGTTCACTGGCACACCATTGTTGGTGCAGATCTTCTTGGTGTATTACGGCCCGGGTCAGTTCGATTGGATTCGTGAAAGCTTCATGTGGACTTGGTTAAGCCAACCTTGGTTCTGTGCAATGTTAGCATTAGCTTTGAACACCGCGGCATACAGCACGCTACTGTTCAGAGGCGCATTCAACGCCATTCCAGCAGGGCAGTGGGAAGCGTGTCGCGCACTTGGCATGGACAAAGTCGCAACGCTTAAAGTGTTACTGCCATACGCTCTACGCCGTGCCGTTCCAGCTTACTCGAACGAAGTGATTCTAGTCTTCAAAGGTACGTCACTGGCAAGCACCATCACCATCATGGATTTAATGGGCTACGCTCAACGTATCAACGGCCAAACCTACGACACACTTACTGTGTTCGGTATTGCCGGCGCATTCTACTTAGCAGTAAACGGTGTATTAACGCTGATCTTCCGCCAAGTAGAGAAGAAAGCCCTGGCATTCGAAGCCGCATAAGCTAGCCACTCAAAAGCTTAACTAACGTATAAAGCCTGCCATTTATGTTCGCATAGATGGCAGGCTTTTTTGTGTTTGGGGTATGCGTAGAGGTACAGTGATTGCATACAGTTCGGGAGGGTATCCGCTAAAATCATACTATATAGAAATATTCTGCATTTTGTCATTCAATGAGTCTATCTATGTTTTAAGTCACTGAAATACTGTGATTAATCGTGGTAAATTGCTGTGCATATGAAACTAGATAGACTGATTCTGTATTTAAATGCAGAATTTTTCGGTCTAATAGCTGTTAGTTCACAGGAGTATAAATGGACTATTTTAGTTTGGCGGTTGGTTTTCTCGTAGGGACGGCAACTGGTGCTGCTGGTACATATTTTGGAAATAAGTACACAGACCAACGGAAAGCGAAAGAGCAGAAAAAAGAAATCAAGTCTTTCTACAAGTCTCTATGGGCTAAACATGAGCCTTTACTGAAGGAAATGAGGCTAGATCTAAAGAATCCTGATTTCAAATTTCATAGAGAATTTTTCCTCTTAAGTCGTTCTTGGAGTTTCGTACATGCTGGTAAGTTTCTCGCATACTATCTTGAGGAGCATGAAAATCTAGAGCAGCAAATTAAAATCTTAGAGTCACATGGTCTTATTATTGAGGTCACCGAGTTTGGTAAAAACGTTAAGAAGTACCAGTTTTCAGAACATTTAGTGGAGCATTTTCTGACAGAGTGAACTAACAATAAATTTAATAGTGATTCACAACGCTTGGCGCTTTCACTTCAAGCCAGTTTAGTGTTTATGGCATAATGCTTTAGGTAAGGTGTTAGCGTTGTTCACACCTTAATTGGGAGTTAAGCGTCATGCGCTACTCCAACTTGAGAAGGTAGTACAAGTGGAAACTAGAGTTAAAAAGTCAGTTCGGTATCTTGCCTTGGGTATTCTTATCTATCCGTTTCTTTACATGATACTCAATTTTATTATCCCGATTCTAATGGCGACTTTGGGCGAAGGTGGTCGCTCGTTAGTTGAAATTCTTGAGTATTTTACTTGGTTTATAATGCCTTTTTTTTCGGTGCTCTATTTGTTAGCTTTCTATCATTTCTCGCCAATGTTAGGTAAATGGCATCAATGGGTTGGGTATACTTTGGTTTTTGCCGCTGCGCTAATCGAAATAGCGATGCCCTGGATGGAATCTGGTCTGGTGTTTAAGACAGCATCTTTTCTATGTCAGCTTTTCGAGATAGGCATTTTGGTTAGTTGTCTGTTCGTTTTTAGCAATAAGTTGAGGCCAAATTCTGAGCTTGGAAGTAACGTATAGCAAGTCTTGGTCTCATCTTACTAGATTGGAGTGCTTATTATCCATCCGAGCTGTTCAAGAGTGATTCACAACACACGGCATTTTAACTATGCCTTTGTATTAGCCATTTAAGAAGTATAAGGCTGCTTCGGCATTGCGTTACTCCGCCTTGAACAGGGCGCACCACTCATCGTGTTGAAATTCATATTGCATCCCCGTTTCAGGGTAAATCGAGACCTATTTCCTTGCCTGAGAAATGAGCAAAAGTAGTATGTGCTTTAGAACTCTACTTCTTTAGTCAATTTTTCAGGTAATACGTGAATATACTTCTGATCATACCTACAGTTTTTTTAACTAAATTTATTGGTTTGCAAATGGGATTCACCTATAACCTGTTTTCAGACCCGTTCAGTCTTAAACTTGCTCTGATTGACCTTGGTTTATTTGTCTTTGTCGGTGCACTTCTTAGTTTTATTTACGACAAGGTCAAACATGCACTCAAGAACGTCAGGAAAAATTAGCCTGACATAGCACTGAAAACGGATGCTCAACGGCGTTATTTTCGGCTTACTTCAATTTCAGTGTTTACGTCGCAATGATTTAAGATCTGTTCGTAACGTCACTCACACCTATACATTGTTTTGCTTTCTACGAGGGAATGAACATGAAAAAAGGAATTTTCAAGAACTTGAAGCTGGCATTAGGGATTGGCTTTGGTGTCGCAATTCATCAGTACTTTTTTATGACGGATGGTACGTTTGATTTCTATCGGCCAATTGTGGCGTTTGCTTTTACGTTTGTAGTGAGCAGCATTGGTACACTTCTAATAGAAAGAATCATGCGTAACAGGGAGGCTAAAGGGGAATCATGACTAAAATCTATTTCGTATGTGGCTTTATCGGTTCGGGTAAGACGACTTACTCGAAAGCGCTTGCAGAAAAGCATGGCGCCTTTCGTTTCTCAATCGATGAGTGGATGATTCCTTTGTATGGCGAGCATATGGAGCGTGAGGTTTTTGATAGCCGGCTGGCTACGTTACAAGGTTTATTCAAGGACTCTGCAATGCAGCTCTTTTCTTTGGGTGTCCCTGTGATTTTTGACTTTGGTTTTTGGCGTGAGTCTGATCGGGATTCTTTTACAAGCTGGGCATCAAACCTAGGTGTGGACAGCGAAGTTCACTATCTTGATGTTCCGTTTGAGACTTGCAAGGAGAGAGCATTCAGCCGTAACTCGGAACTGAATGGTAGGTCTTATGAAATGACACCTGAAATGTTAGATCTGTTTTGGTCTTGGTTTGAGGTTCCAACTTCAAACGAAAATGTTGTTTGGGTTCAACAGGAAGCTCAAAAAGGTATGTAGTTAGGCGCGCAGGTGAGAGGTGTTTTTGTTATCTAGCTTGTGTTCTAAGTCTTCCGTTACATTGGGTTTATGAAAGTCTGAGTCGTCCATCGAATAGTAGAGTAACAAGGGCATTTCTCATGCCGTATTTTTGGTAATTAGTTCTTCCTGTCGATTATCGAATTTGTCCTAAACCCACTATTAAGGCAGGGAACCCCAATGAATAGAACGCTATGGTTCGCACTCATTTCGCTTTTGTTTTCAATGACAATGGTATTTTGTACATACAGTTATGGCATAGAGAGCCACGTTGAAGTAATTACACTCACTTTAGTACTGTCTGGCCCTCTGATTTTTACATTTGCGCTTGTTGTCATTTTTTGTGGCGCACCAGTTATTAACAAGTACAAGTTACTTGGAACCATCGCAATTTGTGTGCATGGATTTACAGCCTCACTGCATGTGCTGTGGAACGGTTTTATGTTTGTCGATGTGATTAATAAACAAGGCTTAGGTCCGGGACAAGGTTATTCTGGTTTGATACTTTGGGTTGGTAGTATCAAGGCGATGCTACTTGGTTTGGTTGTGGGAGTATGCCTGCATTACTTGCTACGATTTTTTAGAAAGGCTGCAGTAAGATAACTGTTGGCTAGTTAGTTGATTGTTCGTTGTCTATAGGAGTTGCCACTGTGTTTTATAGTAAGGAATCCAACAAGGGATTGCTGCTCATCCTTGTTGCGATAAGTGCTTTCATTGTCGTTACCTCGGATAATAACCCTGGGACATTAATCGCTCACGCCATCAATGGTTTAATTGCTTTGCTCTTTTTCTCCATGACAATTGAGGTTAAAGACAATGTACTAAGCTGGTATTTCGGCTTTGGTTTTTGGCGTAAGAATGTAGAAGTGTCAGACATTACAGAGACATCGTTTTATCAAAGCAAGTGGTATCAAGGTATTGGTATCCGAATGCTGAGCGATGGTTGGTTGTATAATGCATCGATAGGTTCAGCGCTTAAGTTAAGCCTAAGCAATGGAAAGCATGTTTACATTGGTTGTAAGGATACGGACGGTTTAAAGCTGGCGTTGAAAACCGCTAACGAACAGATAACGCAAAAGTGATTTACGAGGCTTGGCACTTTTCGTTTTGAGTTGGACTAATTTTTAAGGCTGTATGCTTTAAGTGAGCTGCATTTTAATATCTCAACAAGTGGATCGGAGGTTCAATGGACCAAGCAATCAAAACACATTTCGACGAGTATCCCGATGATGTTCGAGCTCGGCTTGAAGAGTTGCGTTCATTAATCTTTGAGCTTTGCTCTGATTTGGAACTAGCTGAAGTCGAAGAGTCTCTGAAATGGGGCGAGCCGAGTTACAGCGTTAAGACGGGCAGCCCAATTCGAATCGACTGGAAATTGAAGTCACCAAACAACTATTACTTGTTCTTTAACTGTCAAACGAAGCTAGTCGACACATTCAGAGAATTGCACGATGGCACATTGGTATTTCAAGGTAATCGGGCAATCGTCTTGAACCTAACTGAACCACTTCCCAAAGCACCAATCAAGCAGTGCTTAGAGTTAGCCTTAACTTATCAACAACGAAAACATCTACCGCTTCTTGGCGCGTAATTCTTATGTGTTGTCATTATATTTCTTAAACAGGTTTTCTGTGTTCTAGCTATCACTCTTTAAAGTGCTAAGACTGTACCATCTTGATTAGTATCAAGAGGCTAGGGAATCTCTATAACCAACGCTGATTGTATTGCTTACCGTTCAAAAAGGTGTTCTAGTCACCTTGTATTTCAAACTTAAAAGGAAGTTGTATGAATTTAGATAAAGCCAAAAAACGTATCGCAAAGCAGGTTAAAAAAGGCGACCACGGATACCCAAAAATCACGTTAGCGTATTACGGGACGACCAAAGATCTCGCAACGGAAGTCGCGGTTCAATTTATGCTGGGTGAGGGCGATGGTGTTCAAGAAGAGCGTTTTTCTTGTGAAACCGAAATCCGAGATAATGAGTTAGTTCAAACGACGTTACTCAAGATAATCGAGCGAGCAAATGTTAACTCAGTGATTGAAGTTGAAGGCGTGGCTGTTCTTTAGTTTGCTTTAGCCTGGAAACGAAGCCAACACGAGAACTCAGGTGTATAATCCACATTTTTATCAAATTGGGCAGGACACATGGCGATCTCGTTTGAAACTCAAAGACTAAAAGTAGAAGAAGTCGCAGGTGAACTTACTGTTCCTGAACGTTCGGCTCTGCTTGAGCGAGTACCTGGCATTCTAATCCCGTCAGTCGTTGAAAACCTTCCACCATACTTTCATGGTATTGTGTCAGGTGAGCTGGCTGAAATTTGGCTCGACCGAATGTTGTCGGAGAGCCGCTTACTTCAAGTGAAATCCAACGATAATCAATTAATTGGTTTTCTGTTCGCTTATGTAGAAGACGAAAGTGATGCTCATATTGGCTACTTGCTTGCAGAAGAATGCTGGGGCAAGGGTTTCGCGAGTGAGTTATTGCAGAGTTTCATCACAGAAGTCGCAAAAACCGAGTCATGGTCCACACTGATTGGCGGTGTCGACCGTTCAAACATAGCCTCTACACACTTACTTAATAAGCTAGGTTTTGTTGAGCAAGCCTCTGACGAAAGTGCCGTGGTTTTCTATGAATATAAGCTTTCTCGTCTTAATTCTTAATTCTTAATTCTTAATTCTGAGCTCTCAGCTCTCAGCTCTTAATTTCTAATCCCTAACTCAAGCCACATCTGCGTTATACATTCATTGCCAATGTTTACGTCAATTGATAGGGAAGAAACCTTATTACACCATTCAACTGAGAACCGAGAGCAGCGAGTCTAGTTAACGTGGGCTAATTCGGCACTCTGTGTTTCATTAGCGACTCTCCAATCGCCCCCTAAGGCTTTATAGAAAACAGGCTTTGTATCCACATTAGACCATACTGGTTTAGCGACCTCGACCATCTACCATTACGATGATTGTTTTAGAGATGATGCTGAGATCAGCGGCAATCCAAGACTTAACCGAACATAGGCTTAGTGCATAACTGTGGTCAAAACCTACTTTACGACGTACATCATCAATACAGGTGTCGTAACCTTGATTTACTTGTGCAAGCCCTGTAATACCAGGCATTACACCGTATGTGCGGTCGGCAAAGTAAGGAATTTCGTTCTCTAGTTTGGTGTAAAAAGTAGGGCGTTCAGGGCGCGGGCCAATTAGAGACATTTCACCTTTCAGTACATTGATCAGTTGTGGCAGTTCATCAAGACGTGTCTTTCTCAAAAAGCGGCCAACAGGCGTGATTCGTGGGTCATTCGCGGTAGCCCAAACTGCACCAGAGCGAGTTTCTGCATCCTCGTACATGCTACGGAATTTCATGATCTCAAAGATTTCCATTTTCTCCGGTGTCGATTTACCAACGCGCAATTGACGGTAGAAAATAGGGCCACGAGAAGTGAGTGCAATCGCCATCGCAATCAACGGAAATACGGGCGCTAGCAAAATCAAAGCAATCAGTGAGCTTACAAAATCGAAAGTACGTTTAGCACGTGAGATTTTGTATTGGTATAGGTTTTGGGTAGATAGCTGTTCGATGTTCATCATAATAAGTCCTTAATGATTTGCTCGTGTCCAAGGTGAGTTTTCTAGTCCGATTAGGTAACGAATGCCACCAATGAAGTTGGCATAATGTCCAACTATCAAATAAGAGATTAATGAAATAGGTTTGTTTACTAGACGCTTTGGTAAGATGCAGCCAAGGACGCCAATGGTATAAACGGCAACTTGAGCCCATAACAGCGCTTCAAATACCAAGTAGTTGCTAAGTAAGATTGAGCACACTAAGCACACAATCATTAAATAGGGAGTGAGTAGGCGAAGCCCTTTTCCTGAAAAGAACGCAAACGCGATTCCTTTAAACTTCGGGCTGAACAAGGCAAATAATCGAATCGCTTGTTGCATGTTGCCCGCTGAAATACGAAGTCTTCTTTTGAAGTCTGTTTCTAGGTTCGATTCTTCTAGCTCTAATGCAACCATTTGGGTTTCGTATTCGGCGATGTAACCTTGTTTAACGATTTGCATCGGTAAGATGAAATCATCATTAATAGTGTTGAGTGGAAGCAGTTCAAACAGGTGTGTTCTAAACAAGTAGAAAGCGCCATGAGAACCCAAGCTAGAACCTAATGAAGCCTCTGACTCTTTAACGGCGGTTTGGTACTGCCAGTAGGTGTTTTCGCCTTCGTTGCCTGTTGGGCAAAGCTGGTACGTTGCGTTTACCACTCCAACCTTGTCACTTTCAAAGTGAGCGGCGGCAATAAGCAAGGCATCCAATGAAATAAGGGCAGATACATCACTCATCGCTGTAATGTCACTGGTTATACGTGTCACTTCTTCATTAACAACCGCGACTTTACCTCGGTTTACTTGATGGTCATGTATCTCAAAATAGACATCACTGCACATCGCTTCTTGTATGGTCATTTGTGCAATGGCGACTGTGTTATCAGTGCAACCATCGCAAGCGATAATGACTTCCAACTTCTTTTTTGGGTAATCGAGTGAAGCAAGGTTACGAATCTTGTCTGCGATCCACTGTTCTTCGTTAAATGCAGGAACAAGAACGGTGATGGTCGGCAACGTGCAATCTTGCTGTTCCTCTTTGTAGCAACGATGACTCTCTTCAACTTTGCGTGCGGGGTGGCTTTTCGCATACCAACGCAGTAACAAAGGGTAGGCTGCGTGATGATAGACAATCAACGCACCTGAAAACAAACAAAGTCCCGCAAGCAACCAATCAATCATGCGTAAGCTCCTTCTGATATATCGTTGTAAGACGAAACCATTTTGATGATGTCGAAGTTTTCGAGTACGTAGCGACGAGGTGACAAAAAGCGTTCATTTTGCTTTTCTAATAGCGCACTAGCTAACCCCACAATGCTGCCGCTTTTGACGAGGGCGCCGCTGACTGGACATAAGGTTTCATCGACGGCACCAACGTCCATTGCGACGGTTGGAATATTGCATGCTTGAGCTTCAAGTGTAGAAAGCGGCAGCCCTTCGTGGCGTGAAGGTAGGCAGAACGTATCCAACGCTCCGTAAAACGTGGTCATGTCTTCAACTAAGCCAAGAAAGATGACTCGGTCACTCAGATTCAAGCGGCTAGTCAGTTGCTCTAGTTGATTGCGTTTAGTACCGCCGCCAGCCAATGCGACAACCATGTTTGCAGGTAAAAGAGTCAGTGCTTTAATAAGTTGGTCTTGGCCTTTGACATGTTCTAGTCGACCTGCACAACCGATGATGTGTTTGTCTGTCGGCAGGTTTAGTTTTGCTCTCGCGTGTTCTTTCGACATTGGCTTAAACTTCTCACAATCAACGCCATTTTTGATGGTAATGATGTTCTCATAAGAAAAAGCAGTGCGTAGTTGGTTATAAACACGTGTCGCGTCGGCAACTAACGTTGGTTGAGCAGCTTTTAAAGCAAGCGCTTGTAATCGACGACGTTTGTTGTTGTTCAGATGCCAAGCGTCATGTTCGGTATGGATTCGAGTTGGAACCCCGGTTACGCGAGCGGCATAACCAGCGTATAACAGTGGGCCAATATGATGGGTATGAACCACATCAGGGCGAATCGCGTTGAAGGCTTTAATTAGCTTAATAATTATATTGAATTGTACGCCTGGTGCTTTATCCAAAAAGACGATTTGCTTTTTGTATGGCTCTAGCTTCGGCCAGTTGTTTATAGACTCTTGTTTAGTACCCTCTAAACTGACAATCAACACTTGGTCTGTTGGTTTAGCAAGGCGGAGCAAATCCAGAGTTAAGGTTTCTAATCCACCCGGTGCAAGGTGCTGAACAACGTGTATGATCTTTTTGCCATGCTTCGTTAAATGCGTATTCATAGTTTGGACCCTGCCTTTATAATTGTTGTTTCGCCTTTCTGACGTTTCTCTTGAAGTAACTTCTTTAAAACGTTTAACTACACAAGGAGATTGCAGGAGTTGTGCCAATTAAATAACCGTTATTTTTCAGTTGTTTAGATTATTTAATTCTAGGGCAGTTTTCATTTCTCAAAATGGGAATCAAAACAAAATACAATTGAATGGCAGTTTGAATCATAGGGCTTGGGTAAATCGAAAGTAGCATTAGAACTTGGGGCTCTAAATAAACAAAACGCCAACCGAGTGTTGGCGTTTTGCTCTAGGATGCACGAAGCTTGGAAACTAGAAAGCTAGAAAGCTAGGAAGCTAGAAAGCTAGGAAGCTAGGAAGCACGAAGCTAGGAAATTAGAAAGCTGTGAATCTAGCAAGTCAAAAATGGCTTTGAGGCTGACTAGCTCATTTTAGGGATCACCGTTATCACAGGGACACCCAAGATATCTTCGATTTCGTCTTTGCGTTTGATTGAAGAATCAAACAGTTCAAACAATACCGCTAAACCAATACCCAGTCCGATACCTGCAACGAATCCAGCCAGAATAAAAACAAAAGTCGGCATGTTAGATTTGACACTCGGTGTGAAAGGCAAATCGATAATCTTCACACGTTTGTTTTGCTCAAATACACCAAGCGAACCCGTTAGTTGAGCCATTTCATAACGCTCTGTCAGTTCATCATATAGTTGACGTTTGATTTCAACTTGACGTTTAAGGCGGTACATCTCTTTTGCATTTTCGCCGAAGTTATTGGCCTTGTGTTCTAATTCGAAAATCATAGTTCGAAGGCTTTTGGTCTCTTCAGTTAAAGACTCAAAGCGAGCACGAACCAGCTGTAGGCTGTGTAATTGAGTGACCAGAAGAGGTTGGGTATCAGAAAGTTTGTTCAGTGTCGTACTACTTGCGATGTCCCAAAGCTGGTCGCTGTTCATCGTTGGCTGGGTTACCTCGAGCAAACTCTTACGTTCATTCTCTAGTCTGTCTAGCTCACGCACTTTAGCTTGCACAGCACTGTGCTTGTCCGTGTATTTAGCTTGTAACAAGGTAAGGTCGCTACGAATGTCGATGATCTGGTCTTCTAATTTACCGATCACAGGGTTGGTTCTTGAAAGTTGTTGGTCGATTGACCCTAAACTTTTTTCGACACCCGATAACTCGGCCTCTTTTTCTGCCAATGTTTGTTTGAGTGAAGCTAAGCGATTCAAACTTTGGCTCTGTACCTCAGGCGTCGAATGAACATTCTCATTCATGTATGCAGCTAGCGCTTCTTCTGCTTCTGCAAGCTCTGCGCTACGTTTGTCGATATGGATTTTCAAGAAGTTACTTGAATCTTCAATCGATGAACGTTCCGGTGCAAGTAACTGTTCAATGAAATGTTCACTTACCGAGCGCAGCGTCGCTTCCATTCCATTTGGTGTGTTCGACGTTAGACTTATCTTTAGAAAATCTTTTCCAAGCTGAGTCACCGTTAGACGTTGAGACAGGTCAGTAATGATCTCTTGTTTCTCAATTTCAGGCATATCTGGCGTGGTTAATTGCAGTTCATCAGCGACCGAGTAAAGCACATGTCGACTGTGAAGCAGTGTTCTCAATGCGTTAAGTCGATCTTTGAGCATCGTCGAAACGGCAATGTCTTCCAAGAATGGATTCATCTTGGCCGTTTCTTGAATCAACATACTGGTATGCGCGTCATATTTAGTTGGAGCCAACTTGCTCACACCAAAGCCTACAAAGGGCAAAATAAGCATTGGCAGAACGATAACGTAGCGTTGGCGCCACATCGCATTGATGATGACTAATAACCGCAATTTCAGATTATTCATAATAGCTCCAACATCCAATGTACGAAGTTACCACGGTTCTGCCAGCTCTCTTGTTCGACGACAGAGATAGGTGAGTTGCTTAGCTCGCGTGCATGATCAAGCGCCCAAATCATTTGGTTGGCACTGCCAACCGTGGTTACGTGCCCTTGATATGGAACCAAAGCAGGGAACGGTGTTGTGATAATGGGTGTGCCCGCCGCAAGGTATTCCATTAGTTTGAGTGGGCTACACGCTCGGATCTGCTCGTTATCAACAAACGGCAACAAGCTCACATCCCAGTGTTGAGAATAGCTTGGTAGCGTGTGGTGTGGACGAGGGCCAAGGTAATGTACGTTACTCAACTTAGGCAGCATGAGCGTATCAAGCTCGTTTGGACCTATGAAAACAAAGTCCCATTCCGGCATCGCATTCGCAACATGATCAATCATTTCATAATCAAGCCACTTAGAAAGGCTGCCATAAAAACCAGCAATAGGGCGGTGGTTGCTTGGTAAATCTTTTGCTCTTGGTGCGGGTGTTGAAAATAGGTCTACGTCGACACCATGTGGTAGCAAGTGCGCTTTATGCTTTGGAAATTTATCCATCAATTTTTTGCTAGCCGCGAATATAAGCGTTGATTTTTCGATTAGCTCTGATTCGTGCTGTGCAACGGTGTCATGATCAACACCAGCCAGCGCGCTAAAATCATCACCGCAGTAATAGACCACAGATGACTCGCCTAAGTGTCCGCACAAATCAACAGCGGTCGGAAGAGAAGTCCATAGGATAGGCGCGTTAAGATTAAGCTCCGCAATAATCGGTTTTAGTTGGTGCAACATCATTTGCTGAGCCAACTTTCTAGAAAATTTAGAAGCAGGCGCAGGGATTGTCTTTAAGTTAACGATAGTAATGTTGTCGTGTCCCTCAGAGTCGAGCATGTTTTGAGTAACGGCTTTGGTTTTACCAAACAACTTGTTGAACGCTCGGCTGGCATCTTTAGCGGACAGCTTCGGTTGTCTTAAGCCAATAGAGTTGACCCATAAGACTTTGTGTTGCTTAGCAAGGTGACGAACTAAATGTTGAGTCGATGAAGGTAGGCCACCAAAGTCTTCACCAAATACGATTAAATCACGCATGGTCACCTCCATGAGTCTCTAACGAATCGAACATATCGGATTCTGTCACTTCAACGGGTTTAATGTGACCGACAACTCGAGCTGGGTTACCGCCTGCGATTGCAAAAGCCGGGATGTTCTTTGTTACTACGCTGCCTGCGGCTATTACGGCACCTTCGCCGATGGTTACGCCACCTTTAACCGTCACATTCGTGCCTAACCAAACATCGGGTTCAAGAATGATGTCACCGATTTGCTGAGGGTCGTCACCTTCACCTAGCGCTCGGCGTTTTGCATCAAGCGGGTGTCCAGAGTATCCAAATAGAAAAGCGCCGCCTGCGATTCGTACGTTGTCAGAGATAACCACTTTACCTCCAACAGCGATAGTCGACTGCCAACCAATGTCGACGTTATTGCCAATCGACAATAGTGGGTGTTCCAAGCCTTCAAGTTGTTGAGTACAACCAGAGAATGTCGTGTGGCCAGAGATACGGCAGTTGTCGCCAATCGTAATTTGCACCGGACCGCTGACGAAAGGCAGTCCACCATACAAATACAGGCGTTTGCCACATTGAGCCACACGACCTTTGAAAGCCGGAGTCCAGTAAAAGAATCGCGTAAAGCCAGAAACCAGATTCACCACTAGCTTGTGCGCTTGATATAGGCAGCGATTAAGTACTTGAGGGGTAGGTAGCTCTGCGCTTCTGATGTCTTTCAAAATGAAAAACACATTTCTAATTCGAGAATTAGGATGAAACTTAAGCCAATGTTTGAATTGATGTATAGATACTGACGTCATAATGAAAATCCTCTGTTTTGTTATATAGAAGTACTTTCATATACTGTGCCATTTAATAAATATAATATTTTCAATGAGTTAAAATATAGCTTTTAGGTTTTCTCATTTTGACAGGCAGTTTGAGATACGTTTGAGGCGCAAACTGTGAGTGCTGCGAGGATATAAATCGGCCAGTTGAAGCCTTGAGTCAAAAATGTCCCCGACACTATTGTTCCAATCAGACCTGCATAGATCGCATAGGCGACCGCATTAAGCTCGGGGGAGATTTCTGTGGTCGAGTTTTTTAATCTCGTTAGCGTAGAGCGAGAGGTTTTGATCAAAGAAACGATAAGGCAGACAAAAATGATCAGACCAATAAAGCCAGTCTCTGCTAACACACCAAACCAAGTACTGTGAACGGCGTGATTCAGTCCGTCCCAGTGCGAACTATAAAAGAAGTAGTTCGAGAAGAAGTTGTTCAACCCTACGCCAGTCAGTGGATTTTCAACTGCCATTTTTACTGCCGCTTCCCAAGCATAGATTCGCCCCATTGCAGATTCATCGATACCTTGTTCAGCTGCACCACCAGAAGACCTGTCTGAGATACCAGCAACTAAATAGAGCATCACGGCCGCGACAGTTCCCACTGAGATTAAGAGAACTTTAGAGCGCACTAGCTTCCACGCAAAAATACCAATCACCGCAATACAACCCAGTAATCCGCCACGGCTTTGAGTGGCAATAATGGCGGCGAGCAGTAACAGACAAACTAAGGCACTGATTAAACGTTTGGATCGTGAGATGCCAGTCGTGGTGGCTTGGCTTATTGTAAAGGCGAGTGGGAACATCAGTACCAGTGCTAGGTCGTTCGGGTCACCTAACATAGAGCCAAAATCGCGGCCAATAGTCACGCGTGAGCCCTCGACAAGCCCAATACCATTTACTGAGTTGTACACGGCAATAGAGCTGACTAAAGCGCCAGCGTAGATAATCGTCATCGCGGTTTTTGCGAGATTTTCCGTGGTGTTTACTAGCCAAGTAATCGCAAGCGTCATCACTATAATTTTCCAATAAACGCCCTTGAATTCTGCTAGTGCTATTGGCCTGTTGGACGCGAAGATAATACCAATGAAAACCAATACCCAAAATATGGCGAGCCAATTTAAACAAGGGTGCCAGAAGATTTTAAGTTCTTTACTGATTAATGCATGCCATAGAAGAGCCGACAGAGCGCCTAATGAAAGCATCAGCGGTATTTTTAGCGAATAGAGCTGAGGTATAGCTTCGTGAATTCGGAAAAATGAAAAGACAACGAACAATAGAACTAACCAGAATGTTTTGTTTAACACGAATAACCCGGCCAATGGCACAAGAGCGAGCGCCACAATGACAGCAGGGTGAGGCACAAAGTACCAAACAACACCAAGCCCAACACACAAGGTGCTGATCGTGATGATGACTGGCAATCTATTGGCTTCAGGGTTGACCATTGTGACCTCTATTGGCAAATAAACTCTTTAGGACTCGGCTCGTAATCTTTTTAAGACGTAGTTACGCCTGATGTTAAAGATTGCAAAGTGAGTGCCAGTTATGCATTTTGTTTAACTTACTGATTTAATGTTGGATTATTAAGTGAGGGCGTAGCCTTGAGGTGAGTTTTGTCATTTTGAGAATCAGTATAAAACTGACTAAAGTACTTAAATCATCAAGCCCAAATAACCAGTTATCGACTAAGGCTAGAATTAACGGTCGAGTTGATAGATTTCCAACAACTGCGGGACAACGGCTTGTGGAGAGTATTGGTTTTTCACGGTTTCTATCGCGTGACTCTTGAGAGAGTCACGTTGCTCGTTCGTCAATGACATCCACAAAGATAAAAACTGTTCTAGCTCAGCTTCTGAATTTGCAAGGTAGCCGTTAACTTGATGCTCGATGAGTTGAGGCAAGTTACCAACTGAGGTGGCGAGAACGGGAATGCCACGAATCATGGCTTCTAATGCCGCCATAGGTAAGCCTTCAAAGCGAGAAGGGATGATTAACAGATCGATTTGGCTCCAGACGTCGTCCATATTGGTCTGATGCCCATGAAAGGTCACATTATCAGGCTGCGATTTAACTAAGATGTCCATTTCTGGCCCGTCACCAAAAAGCTCAAACCGAACATCAGGAAACTGTTTGGCTAATGCAACAAATCGATCAGGCGCTTTTTCATGGCTCAATCGCCCCACAAAACCAACATGGAATGGGCTTGATGAAGGGGAGCTTGTTAACCCGGTTGGCATTTTAACAAAGTTATTCAATTGATGGGTTTGACTCGGCACTTTCGCTTTAATCTTTTCACTGACCACGAGCGACTGATCAGAAAGAAAACTGCTGTAACGGTCGAGCCAATCATAAAGCCATACTTTGCCTTTTGGGGTTTCACCTGCGTGATAAGTGGTGATTTGCTTTGTGTTGTTGAAACGAGGCGGAAGCTTGATTAACTTGCTGACCAAACTGGCTTTGTAACCATGAGCATGGATAAGCCTTGGTTGATAATGTTGAATTGCACGTTTCAGCTGTGTCGCGCTATTGCCATTTGAATCTACAGAACATGAGGCTAAATCGGAGAGGTAACTAAAAGGGATGTTCAGCGCATTCAACTTTTCAACGATGATCGCTTCAGGATTAAACTTAGTCAAAAGAACGATACGAACAGCCTCTGAATACTGAGCGCTTTCCGATATCAGGCCTTGTGCTAATTCTAAAACATGCGTTTCTATGCCTCCAAAAGTTTGGCTGTCGATCAACAGCCAAATCTCATGAAGGTTTATGTCGAGTACACCTTGGTTAGGCTTGATTGTACTCATCTTCCGATTCCCAAGCCTGTTTCTTACGATAAACAGTAGAAGGGCTAAGTTCTAGCAGCACAGCAGCGTTTAACACATTCCCATCGCAATGATTGATGGCATGTTGAATGGCTTCACGTTCTATTTGCCACATTGGACGAATAGCACCTTCGCTTGTGGTAAATGCAGGCGTCATCGGCTCATTGTGAGCTTGAGCAACTGACGATTGTTCCAACTCTTCCGGAGTAATCGGTGGCAACTTAGCTTCTGGTGCTTCAACAACTGCAGGTTGAGGCGCAGTTACTCGAACTGGTGTCACTGATTTAGATGATGGAGCGGCATCTACTTTATTAATCGGAGGCGGTAACATGTCTTTAGTCACGCTCGTTTCATTGTTCAACACCACGATGTTACGGATGATGTTTTGCAACTGACGCACATTGCCTGGCCACGCATAACGTTTAAGTAGATTCTGCGTTTCTTTGTCTATTGATTTGAACTTCTTCTTGTCTTGCTTCGCGTACAGCTTCAAGAAATGATTGCAAAGAGTGACAATGTCACTCCCTCGCTCGCGAAGCGGTGGCATCTCGATAGGCACAACGTGAACACGATAGTAAAGGTCTTCTCTAAAACGTCCTTCTTCTACTTCAACCAGTGGATCGCGGTTGGTCGCACAGATAATTCTGACATCCACTTTAATCTCGCGGTTGCCACCGAGTGGAGTAAACGTACCAGTTTGCAAAAATCTGAGGAGCTTCTTCTGCATCTCCAGTTCCATTTCACAAAGCTCATCGAGAAATAGGGTACCGCCATGCGCTTGCATTGCTGCACCTTTCCGGTCGGTTGTCGCACCGGTAAACGCACCTTTAACGTGACCGAAGATTTCACTCTCCATTAGGTCTCGAGGGATAGCGCCGCAGTTAATGGCCACGAAGGGTTTACCATTACGCTGACTCTCTTGGTGAATCGCTTCCGCACACACTTCTTTACCTGTACCACTTTCGCCGTTAATAAACACGCTGGCAGTGGTTGGTGCTACCGAATCAATGATCTTGTAAACCGCCTGCATGGGTAGGCAAGAGCCAATGAAATTATGAAAACGATCACGATCGAATTTGCTTTGCATGTTATCGACGAGGTTTTCGAGTTTCGCTCTTTTTAGATGCAAGCTAACAGAGGTCTTGAGTCGATCGGCTTGAATGGGTTTCTCTAAGAAGTCTTCTGCACCGCGTTGGATAAGGTCTACCGCGATGTTTACTGAACCATGCGCTGTCGCGATGATGACAGCGGTCGGTATTTCGTTAGCAGTAATCCAATCTAAGACTTCTTCGCCTGGCATGTCAGGAAGCTTAAGGTCGAGAATCACAAGCTGTGGAGAGTGCCTTTCAATGAAGGTCTTAGCTTCCGCGCCGGTTTCGACGTGGAAAATATCATAGGGCTCGTCTTTTACGTACTGCTTGTAGAGTACGGCGAGTGAGGTGGAGTCTTCAACTAACAATACCTTAGGGCGCATTGTGTATTCCTTTTGAAACTTTATCCTAACCAATCAATAACATAGTGATATGCAACCATCAATACGAGTCTTGTGTATTTGTTATCTACCACATACAATCTTTTAAGAAGCGGCCTGTATAACTTCTCGCATTGCTGTTCATGATGGAGCCCATCTTATGGCGACTATATTAATAACGACTGTTTTGAGTTTTTAATCTGATACCGATAATGAACATGCAAAGCTAGCTGAAGCCTGCCTCTTTCCTTTCAAGCAAGGCTTTTATTGAACGCTCTGCGAGCTCTATTAATTCATCAACTTGTCGAAATGCCGCATCATGACTCTGTTCTAAACATAGCTTTTCTAAAGCTCGAGCTAATTCACCCAAAGGGCGATTACCTAACGAAAGCGCTGTGCTGCCGAGAGTGTGGACCTCGAACTCAAGTGTTTGAGCGTCTTTCTGCGTGACTGCCTCTTTTATAGCGACCAAGCGTGTTTGTGATTCTTCGACATAATGGTCGATCAAGATAGGGATAATGTCCGCACTTGTATCGCGAATCATTTGCTCCAGAACGCTTTCATCGACAAGCTCGCTCACTTGTTGTGAGTTTAGATTTGTAGCTGCGTCTGACGCTAAAGTAGAATTCATCAAACTAAGTCCTTTTATTGAGCTTAATATCTGTTAATACTATTAAGTTTTAGTCATTTTCTAGAATAATTTCAACTGGTTGCCGTACAAATAGAGCATTTAATTGGCATCTCACTCATCTTGCTATTGGGTTTGTGACAAACCTAACGGACTGATTTTATTTTGTTTTCTCTTATGAAATATAAACTTAGGTGCCTATAAAGCCTAAGGTGCGGGTAGATCTCAGAAGAAAACGAGCCCGATACAAATAAAAAAGACCACTGCAGTGAAATAACAACAGTGGTCTTAGAGCGGTTTATGTAGTTTAGGCTAATCTAAATAGCAATAACTCAAATAACGATAACCCAAACAATGATAATTTAAACAGCCGTGCTTTAAATCACGAAAAGTAGGACTACGAAGCTTTATCAATTTTTGGCTTTGGGTCGGCTTCTACTTCTTCCTCGCTACTTTCTGAGAAGATATCAGCAACAGCGCTTCTCTCGAGTTCACCTTTTAGATTACCGTCTTCATCAACAACTGGAAGAGAGTAGTCACAAGACATAGTGTCCGGTAGCACTTCTTCAATCACCGCATCTGGTAAGATGGCAGGGACTTCTTCGTATATCTCATCACTAAAATCATGTACCGATGAATCTTCAACGGCGTCTTGTAGACTTTCTTGTGTGACTAGGCCTTGATAGCCGTCATCTGTTACGTGATAAGCGTAATCGTTTTTAAGCATCTTCATTTGTGCCAAAGCACCTTCAATTGTTTCTGATGTGATTCGATACAGAGGAGGCTGCATAACGGTTTCAACGGTCAGTGCACGAGCACGGTTTACGTCTTTCACGAACGCTTCCACGTAATCATCGGCTGGATTTAGCAGAATCTCATGTGGTGTGCCTTGTTGTACTAACTCGCCGTCTTTCAAAATTGCGATTCTATCGCCTAGGCGGAGTGCTTCGTCCAGATCATGTGTGATGAAAACAATCGTCTTATGAAGCTTCTCTTGAAGTTCAATAAGCTGGTCTTGCATTTCACTTCGAATCAAAGGGTCGAGTGCCGAAAAGGCTTCATCCATTAACAAGATTTCAGCGTTAGTACACAGAGCGCGCGAAAGGCCAACACGTTGTTGCTGACCACCTGAAAGTTGCGCAGGGTATTGCTTGCCGTAACCTTTCAAGCCCACGGTTTCTAACCATTCGTTGGCTTTTGCTAAACGGTCTTCTTTTTTGATGCCTTGTACTTCCAACCCGTACGCAACGTTTTCAACCACAGTGCGATGAGGCATTAAGCCAAAGCGTTGGAATACCATCGACATTTTATGACGACGGAACTCTTCTAGCTGTTTAGTGTTGAGGCTCATCACATCAATGCCTTCAACCATGATTTTACCTTGAGTCGGGTCAATCAAACGGTTGAAGTGGCGGATCAGCGTCGATTTACCCGAGCCAGAAAGCCCCATGATAACGAAGATTTCACCACGGTTAATCTCAAGGTTGATCTCTTTTAAACCAACGGTATGACCCGTATCCGCAAGAATCTGATCTTTGTGTTCGCCGTTTTGAACTCGGTTCATAACAGACATTGGTTTCGGTCCAAACACCTTGTACAGACCACTAATTTCAATCAATGGTTTAGTCATGCTTGAATCCTCCTAAATGCGCATTAGTTCTTCTTGCGTACGCCTGAGAAGCGCGGTCAAAAAGGATTGCGAGGGCAACGATGGCGAAACCATTCATCAAGCCTAATGTGAAGTACTGGTTAGTAATCGATTTGAGAACCGGTTGTCCTAGGCCTTTCACACCAATCATGGATGCGATAACAACCATAGACAGTGCCATCATGATGGTTTGGTTAATACCCGCCATGATCGTTGGCATTGCTAGAGGAAGTTGAACACCCCATAAGCGTTGCTTTTTGCTCGCACCGAAAGCGGTAGCGGCTTCAAGGACTTCTTTATCAACTAAGCGTATGCCTAGGTTAGTTAGACGAATTACAGGTGGGATCGCGTAGATAACCACGGCGATTAGCCCTGGAATCTTACCGATGCCCAGTAGCATTACCACTGGAATCAAATAAACGAACGCAGGCATGGTTTGCATGATATCGAGCATCGGCGTAACAATTGACTGAGCTCGATTTGAACGAGCCATCGCAATACCAATCGGAATGCCCAAGAATATTGAAACCAAGGTACATACAGTGATGATACTGAGCGTCCGCATGGTGTCTTCCCACATTCCAAAGTAACCAATGAGAAGTAGAGAAGCAACACAGCCTAGAGCCAGTTTCCAAGAACGGCTTGCTGCGTAGACAAGGCTGGTACACACAGCCAGGACTATAATCCAAGGTGTTGAGATAAGGAGTTTTTCAAACCAAACGAGGAATGAAAGAAGAGGGTCAAAGAGAGATTCAATCATTTCGCCGTATTCACGGGAAAATTCACGGTATGCGCCATCTAGCGTCTTTTTTATGGTTCGTAAATCACCGCGTTCCATCTCTGGAAAGCTTGATAACCAATTGCTGTCAGCCATTTTATATCCTTATAGTTCGGAGCCACTTGTCCATGCGATAAGAAAATCGCTAATGAAAAGGGCTCCGAATCATGAATAACATCAAGTATAGCGACGTTATTTCTGTTTTATTGTTGAAGCGTAATTACTTGTTATTAAATCAAGCTCTTACAGCTCTGCTTCAACTTTCTTAGCCACTTCTTCAGAAACCCATGGGTGCCATACTTCTGGGAATTCACTTAAGAAATGCAGACTCGCTTCTTCGCCATCAGCTTGGTTGTCTTCCATCCAAGCAAGTAGCGAGTTCATTTTGTCGTTCGTGAAACCACGTTTAGTAAAGTAGTCGTATGCTTCAGGAGCACGTGACGCAAAACTTTCAGTGGTAATCGTGTGAACAGGTGAAGGCGGGTACATGGTCGCTTTTGGCGATTCACAATCTTCTTTAGTGGTACAGTTAAGGAACTCTTCCTCATTAACGCCACTGCCAAAGTCGACTTTAACCATGTCGTATTTACCTAGCACAGCCGTCGGTGCCCAGTAGTAACCAAACCAAGCTTCTTCACGTTCATAAGCTTTTGCGATAGAGCCAGATAAGCCGGCACTCGAGCCTGGATCAACAATCGTGAAACCGCTGTTTTCTAGCTCAAGAGCATTAAACAGGTTTCCGGCGCTGATCTGACAGTTCCAGCCTGCAGGGCAGCTGTAGAATGCAGATGTATCTGGGTCTTCAGGGTGTTTGAATAAGCTTGCGTTTTTGCGTACGCCTTCGATGGTTGCCATTTCAGGGTACTGTTTTACTAGGTAAGCTGGAACCCAAAAGCCTTCTTCGCCGCCGTTCACAAGTGCTTTACCTGCGTAGCGAAGACGTTTTTCTTCAACACCTTTATCTAATGCGTCTTTTAAGCTGTTGCTCCAAAGTTCAGGTGCAACATCAGGCTGGCCTTTTTCGATCATAGACGTGCCTGTTGGCATAGTGTCGCCAGGGATAAGTTCAGCATCACACCCATAACCATGTTCAAGGATGAATTGGTCGATATTGGCGATCAGTGTTGCAGAGTTCCAGTTCATATCTGCGATTGTTACGCTGCCACATTCTCCAGCGTTAGCATTACCGCTGGCTGCTGCTACTAACAAAAATACGGAGCTTAACTTGTATTTCATATTGAGTTTCCTTTCTCTTTAATAATACAACTAAGGTAACCAAGGTAAATTGATTATCTAAATTGCTCGATGGTGATCCTTTCCGTGTATTTGAACCATTTGAGCAGAAGGAGGGATGGGTGAAGTTTGAATAGATAAACGTGCAAAGTCAGTGAAGTGTGATTTGCCAATTCATCCACTGTGTTTCAACAGCCATCGGATAACTTTGTCAAACTATTACAAATTCGTCAAAAACCACCTCTATTTATAATCTTAGGGAATAATCGTACGAATTCCATCTTTGATGCGATTTACATGGCACTTTAACCGTCTGTGTCACATTACCGCTAAAGTTAGGCGTGGGGCTGTTGATTTTTGAAGGAATTTAAAGGGGGTAAGACCATGATTGATGTGTGTGAAATGCGTTGAATGGTTTTTAAAATCTTATTTTTAAGAATAACTTCGCCAAAAATACCCAATTTGGTTTTGAGTTATTCAGAGCTTTTGGAGCTTGAAGTCTAATAGGATAGGTGGCTGTCATGGTTTAATGACAGCCAGAAAGTAGCAAAAGAAAGTTACATCGGAAGGTTCAAAAACTCATTTTGATACAGCTTGTTTGCCAAGCTATCGCGAAGCTTAGCGGGGATGAATTTCATTCGATTGATTTGTCTGACCATCTCTTGTGCAAAGCTAGGCTTTTGTTTCATGTTCATCACGCAGCCCATTAGGTTGATACTTTGTGCATCAAGCAGCTTTTTCGCTTGTTCTAGGTGGTGACTCGACGTTTCACCATAGGCGACAACCATCAATGTGCTGTCACAAGCACTCGCCACAGACTGAGCCGGAATGTTGCCTTTGTTTATGTTGAGAAGCGGTGAGGTATCAATGATGACTCTGTCGTATTTCTCTAACCATTTGTTGACCACGTTTTGTAACGTTGTCGGATCTTTATAAGCCAATTGCGTTGAAGCAACTTGTGGAGCAGGTACACCGATAAACGTACGCTGAGATTCAACATGTTCAATCAATTGACCTTGCTGATTATCTTCTAGCATATTCAAATCTTTGAAAGCAGGGTTGAATAAGTTGAGATCAACATAAAGTGTTGAATGACCCGCAAGAAGAAAACGCTCGGCTAATGCGGTTGCAATAGATGTTACGCCGTCACCTGAATGGCAGGCGGTGACGCATATTGATTTTTGGCCGTTAAGTTCAGAAGCTAAATACAGTTGCTCGACTTCGGCATGGGTCGCTGAAATTGTCATTATAAAGCTCCTATTAATACGATGGTGGTGGTGATACGCAGTATGTCATCAAGTCCGACGCGTGCTTTTTCAATAAAGCTTTCGCGACGGTCTGGGATGTAAATCGTGTCACCAGCGCGTAGCACCGGCAAGTTGTAAATGTTCGCCGTTTTGCTGAATTCAACAAGGTCAAAAGTACGAGCCTGACCTTGGCAGCAAGACATATTGACGATGGTAATTTTTTCTACATAAGCATTGTCGGTAGGTCCTGCTGCTTCTGCCAGAATATCTAGAATGGTCATGTTGTCGTTGAACACATAACGCCCCGGATTGTTAATCGCACCAAGCACACGAACGGTTTCTTCTTTCGGTGTATCTAACCAGTTTTTGCCTTTCTCTGGGATGTAAATCGTGTCGCCAGTGGTTACGTTTGGCAGTAACGATTCGTCACCGGTTTCGAAGTACAGTGATAAGTTAAGTTTGCTTACTTGCGAATAGGTTTTGTCACGATGCGTTACTCGAACGTTGTGGATGTCGGCATCCTTTGTTGGACCGTCAGCCGCAGACAAGATATCAAGGAAGTGCATGTCTTTGGTGAAGCGGTAACGACCGGGTGCATTCACTTGTCCAAAGATGTAGATCGAAGCATCAGAGCTTTGACGAACCCATTGTGATTTATTGTCTGAAGGATCTTGTGGCAAGTCGTGAACACGCACGATAGAGCCCGCTCGAATTTGTGGCATTTGGTCACGTGGCGCACCATTTCGAATAAAATCATCAAGGTTAAACACAACTAGCTTTCTACCAGTAACAACTTCGATTTTCGATGTGTCAGCGCGTAGCGTAGGGCCACCGACGTGTGCCAATAATCCCATGAAATTCATTTCATCTGACCATTCAATACGACCAGGTCGATTCACCTCACCAATCACGTTAACTGCTCTGTCTGGCGTGATTTTCAACCAAGACTTCTCGTTCATGTCGGTTTTCTCGGGAACGAAAATCGCGTCACCAGCTTTGATGCTAGGAGGGTTAGAGTTAGGTAAGCCTTCAGTGTAAGCCGCTAAATCGAATTTAAGCACTCTGCCATCTGCTTTGATAACACGGATTTGTCGTGACTCTGCAAATCGAGTTGGGCCGCCAGCATTCGCCAAGATATCCATAAAGGTCGCGTCTCTTTTGCCTTCAAAAGCACCAGGGGCTGCGACTTCGCCCATTACGTAAACCATGTTGGCGCCGGATTTGATCTCTTCTTCTTGCTTGGGAACGAAAATGGTCGCACCCGGGCGTAAAATTGGAAGCAGACTTTCGTCACCAGAATCTAAGTAACGTTTTAGGTTGAATAGCGTTGGGGTGTTGTTCGAAATCACTCGGATTTGCTCAACACTGGCATAACGAGTTACGCCGCCCGAACGCATAAGTACGTCGACAAGGTCGGTGTTCTCTTTGTAAGTGAACGAACCCGGCGCGTTCACCTCACCAAACACTTTGATGGAGTTACGAGAATCAGCACTGTCACCTGAGTTAGCAAGCTTTGCTGCGTCAAACTCTTGCTCGATGTTACCGACTAATGGAGAAGCTGGAACGAATAGTGAATCCAGTGATTGAAGAGTAGGTAATGCTGACTCGTCTCCTGAATCAAGGAATCGTTTGTAGTTAAACTCTTTCTTATCTGCGCCTCGCTTAAGAATCAGCTTATCCAGTTGCGCGCCCGGGCGTAAACCACCCGCAGCGTAAAGTGCCATTTGGATGCTAGAACCTAATGAGAGCGTGTATTCGCCAGGCTGTTCTACATAACCTTGCACGTAGATGATGATTTGCTGCTCTTTTACATACACTGAAGCGTTCGAAAGATCTTTGTAAGCGGTTGCCAGCGACTCTAGAACGACTTTGTTAAGCTGTTCGCTGTCGTAACCCGCAACAAACACAGCGCCTACTTCTGGAAGAGTAATACGGCCACGCTTATCCACTTGGAACCCCGTGTTTAAGGTACTTTCACCGGGTACGTTAACTTGGATTAGATCACCGACTTGAACCGCGTCTGAAAACTCATCGTTAGCATTGACGACATTCGCAAAGCATAACGATAGGGTGATGATAAAAGCGATCAAGGATTTCATAATCCACCTCCCATTTTCTCGGCATTCTTAGGCGAGACAATTTCAATACTTACTCGGCGGTTCGTTAAACGCGTGCCGTCGGATTCACCTTCAAAAAGAGGGACGGTTTCGCCAACAGAGACGGCTTTGATTCGTTGAGCGCCTAGTCCAAAAATAGTCAGGTAGCGTTCGACTTGTTTCGCTCGTCCAAGTGCTAACTTGTCGTTGTATTCTTCGGCACCCGTTGCATCAGCATGGCCGGTAACAACAAGGTCTAGGGATTTGTGTTCTTTAAGTAAAGTGGTCGCCTCGGCCAGTCTTCCCATATATTTAGGATTTACTTCAGTCGAGTTTTCCGCAAATTGGTTGTCAACATTAAGCAGGTCATACAACTGTTCAATAACCGACAGTTGCATTCTAAATTGATTTTCATTTTTTGGTGGCTCACAGCGGGCTTGTGAAGTTACGTAATCCAGTTGGACCTCAAGTTCATTTAGGCGTTTTCTTTGGATCACTAAGTCGTTGGCTGCATCCAGTAGTAGACCGCCTTGAAGTTCACGAGCAATACGGTTTTGCTTTTCGATTGCTTGAACAACAGCAGCGGGGAAACACCAACGAGCACCTTCTTGGATCAAAGCATCAAGGTGCAATTTAGCGAGCTGCCAATCAAAGCGTAATCCATGTTCTGGACCAAGAGGCTCGTCTGGCATGACAGGAGAGAAGTCTGAGTTTTGATAGTTAATAGAATCGTAACTTTCAGCCAAACCCCCTGTGCCTTGTTCAGGATAGCTAGTACAGCCACCCAGAACGAGAGCGGACAGAGAAAGGGCTATGTAGTTTTTCAGTATTTTCATGCCAACGTCCTATGTTTCTAATTTTTCTTATTATTTTTTGTTACTTCTAGCTTAGTGGGTCTTCATGAATTTGCAGGATTTTTTGAATTTACTGGGATAGCGTGGCCAATACGCAGCAAGCTCATAATTTCAAGCGGTTGCCCCGTCACATTTTCAAGTCGCATATTGCGCTCGCGTTCAGTCAGACGTTTGAACATATAAACAATTGCGCCAACCCCAGATGAATCTAAAAACTCAACTTGGCTAAAATCAACTTCGATTTCAGGGTGGCCATCGTTAGAAATCACATCATCGATGTCGGTTTGTGCATCACGACTGCCTGCTGCATCCAGATCACCGAAAATAGAAAGTATCAGTGTCGTTGTGTTTAAATCAATCTTACGTAGTTCCATAGCGATATCTCCTTTTAAGTATGTATGGACAAGTGCACTGAATGTGCCAACTTTTATGTTGTTATTTTTCAATAAGTTATGTTTAGTACGAATTCCTATCTCAAATTGAGAAAAGACGTTTCTCAATATGAGAACTAAAAACAGCGGAATATATGAGAGTTATAGATCATTAATTTAATGAATAAATGAAAAGGTTAGATAAGGTTGATGAGTGGATCGCATCTTCTAGCAAAGGTTGTCTACCTACGTGTCAGAACGCTTAGGATTAAAGGCGTTTGTTGACTACTACAGATATCAATACGGAGCAGATGATGAGATTAACTAAATTGGCGATAGCAACTCTATGGGCGTGTTCGCTCTCTTCTCATTCATCCTATTTACCTCCCGACCATTTGGTACTGGCCAATACATACCAACAAGGCATTGATGTTTCTGAATACTGGAAGAGTGAAAAGCTTGATGGAATTCGGGCTCTTTGGGACGGACAACATCTTTATACACGCAATGGTAATCGCATTTACTCACCCAAGTGGTTTACTGAAAACTTGCCTAAGGTCCATCTCGAAGGAGAGTTGTGGGCAGGAAGGGGCAAGTTCCACCTTGTTCAATCTACCGTTCTCGACCATACGCCGAGTGACACAGCATGGCGCCAAATCGATTTCATGCTGTTTGATATGCCAGGCGCCGCAGGAGATTATCAAAAGCGCTATTACAACATTTTGCATTGGGTAAGCGTGATTGGAGAATCTCATGTCAGCTACATAGAACATGTACCAATTCACAGTGAAGAGGCTTTGTTTCATCAACTTGATAATGTCGATGAGCGTAATGGCGAAGGTTTGATGCTTAGAAAAATCACCAGTCGTTATCAAGCAGGCCGAAGTAATGATTTGTTAAAACTGAAAAGGCATCATGATGCCGAAGCCACGGTTATTGGCTATAGGGGTGGGACAGGGAAGTACAAAGGGATGATGGGGTCAATTCTGGTTCACACAGAAGAGGGTGTGGAACTTTATATAGGTAGCGGGTTCACTGACCAAATGAGACTTGTACCGCCAGAGATCGGCAGCCGTATTACCTTTCGCTACAATGGTTTTACTCAAAACGGAAAACCCAAGTTTGCCCGCTTTGTACGAGAGAAGAGTGAATATTAAGGCAGATACGATCTACCTAACCATTAAACGAAAAAGAGCCCTGAAAATCAGAGCTCTTTTTTGTGTTCGAAATCAGATAGACCGACTAAGCGAGTGCGAATCTAACGAGAACTAAATTCTAACTGTACGTCATCATCCTGCTTGTGCATCCAGTGTAAGCGCATACCTAGCATAATCGCTGCTGATGTTAGACCGACAATGAAACCAATCCAGAAGCCGTGCGCGCCCATAGGTTCAACAATCCAATCTTTCATTCCTAAGATGTAGCCGATAGGAAGGCCAAGCAACCAGTAAGCAACGAAGGTAATGTTGAAGATTGAACGCATGTCTTTGTAGCCACGCAGAGCACCTGCAGCGATAACTTGGATGGCATCAGTACATTGATAAACCGCCGCGAACAACAGCAACTGCATTGAAACGGTAATTACCGCAGTGTTCTCTGTGTAAAGTAATGCAACCTGTTCTCTGAACAGGACAGTTAACGCCGCTGTCATTAAGGCTGTCACTAAACCAACAATGATACCTACGTGTGTCGCGATCTTAGCGCCTTCGGTGTTGTTTTCGCCCAACTTATGCCCAACACGAATACTCACGGCTGCACCGATACTCATTGGAATCATGAAGACCAGCGAAGAGAAGTTGATCGCGACTTGGTGCGCGGCAACAATCAACGAGCCAAGTGGGGCAACCAACAAGGAAACAACCGCAAACAAGGTTACCTCGAAGAAGATAGCGGCTGCGACAGGGAAACCAAGTCTAAACAGGCGAATTTGAGCTTTAAGTTGCGGCTTATGGAACGTACCGAAGATGTTGATTTTCGATAACCGTTTTGAAGTTAAAACGTAAGCGAATAGCAGTGCAAACATCACCCAGTATACGATAGCCGTTGCAACGCCACAGCCAACACCACCCAATGCAGGAGCACCAAGTTTTCCGTATACGAACATCCAGTTAAGCGGGATGTTTAATAACAAGCCAATAAAACCAATCACCATTGCAGGCTTGGTTAAAGACATACCATCGGTAAAACTTCGCAATGTTTGGAACAACAAGAAAGCGGGTACAGCAAACATCACCGCATTCATATAGCCGATGGTCTTTTCCGCCATGAGTTGTTCAATGTCCATCCACTCCAATATCAATTGTGTTTGAAAAAGCACACCAATGATTGGAAGGGAGATGACGAGCGCTAAAAATGCGCCTTGTTGAATTTCGAATGGAATTTTTACTTGTCGACCAGAACCATTCAGTTGTGCAACGACAGGAACCAACGCCATCAATAGACCAACACCAAATAGGATTGATGGTAGCCAGATACTTGCTGCAATCGAAACCGCCGCCATATCGATAGCACTTACGCCACCGGCCATTACGGTATCAACAAAACCCATTCCAGTTTGTGCAACGGATGCGATCAATACTGGGGTCGCAAGTTTGATTAGATTCGAGGATTCTTCTTTGTAACGATGCACAAACAACTCCAAATAAGAGGGAAAATTAGAATAATAGTGTAGGAAAGGACATTCTGAAGGAATCAGAGACAATGATCTTAAGCTTCCACTGGACGAATCATAAAGAAATGTCACAATAACTGCTATGAAAAACTGTTATTAGAATGCTAAATAGGAATCTTATGTTTACAGGTATCGTTCAAGGCATGGCAACACTGGTTGCTATCAACAAAAAAGAGTCGTTTCAAACTCATACCATTGAGCTAAGCGATGAAATGGTTGAAGGATTAGCCATTGGTGCTTCAGTAGCTCATAACGGTTGTTGCTTAACGGTAACGGAAATTTCAGGTAACCAGATTGCTTTTGATTTAATGCAAGCGACATTGCGATTGACGAACTTAGGCCAACTGAATGTTGGTGACAAAGTGAATGTTGAGCGTGCAGCAAAGTTTGGTGACGAAATTGGCGGGCATAGCATGTCTGGCCACATTACTCTGATGGCTAACCTAGTCGATGTGATTAAAACAGAAAACAACCGTACGCTTTGGTTTGAGCTGCCTCAAGAATCAATGAAGTATGTGTTGAGTAAGGGTTACATCGGCGTTGATGGTTGTTCATTGACGATTGGTGAAGTGGAAGAGAACCGTTTCTCTGTTCACCTGATCCCAGAAACACTGAATCGTACTCTGTTTGGCGGCCGTGAAGTAGGCGACCAAGTAAACATTGAGTTTGATCCACAAACGCAGGCAATTGTTGATACTGTCGAGCGTGTATTAGCGAACCAGAAATAGCCACTAAGCGCATTGAATCGGTGGCAATAAAATCACACCGATGACCAAATTAAAAAAGAGCACGTGAGGTGCTCTTTTTTGATCATGGTTTAAACGAGAAACTGATTGTCAGAATACTTGTTCATCATCGGCATCAATCGAAAGGTTGATTCTGTCTCTTACTTCGTCAACCTGCATATCCAAATGAATGGCATTGCAACACGCTGGACAATCATCATAGAAGTCTTGGCTACCATTAGATGCATCAAGCGTGATGTTAATACCGTGCCCACAATGCGGACAGGAGACATGTTTCTCTGTGTATTTATGCATGGCAAATTCTCCTCACTGTAACTGATACCAATCGTATTCGGTTATAAACAGCTGTAATTGGTATTAAACGGCCTGTATCTTCTGAATGCATGCTTCAGTGTGTGCTAAATATTCGCCGCCAAATTGATTGCAGTGGTTAAGAAGATGGTACAAGTTGTAAATGTCTTTCCGATCAGTATAGCCAACGTCGAGTGGATTGACGCTCTGGTAACCTTCATAAAACTCTTTAGGGAAACCTTCAAACAATTCAGTTAACGCCAAATCACACTCATGGTCCCCCCAGTAACAAGCAGGGTCGTAGCAAATTGGGCCAAACGCAGAGTTAGCAACATTGCCATTCCAAAGATCCCCATGAAGCAAAGAAGGGCGAGGGTTGTGGCCAGCAAGACGCATATTCACCACATCAACGATGTCATCGATATCACCAAACTCGATGCCTTTCTCTTTGAGCAGTTGCAGTTGGAAACCAATGCGTTGCTCAGAGAAAAAGCGACCCCATTTCTTATGCCAAGGGTTAGGCTGAAGTGTACTACCGATATAATTATCTTGGTCACAACCAAACTCTTTTTGCTCGCCCCATTTATGAAGCTGAGCAAGCTGCACCCCGAAGTCAAAGCTGTTATTACCGGTATCAAGCGGCTTAGTTGGCAAGTAATTGAGAATAATGAATGAGCATTCTTTGGTTTTACCAATCAGTACCAACTCAGGCACATAAACGGTGGAAGTTTCTCTTAACAAGCGTAAGTTCTCAGCTTCGATTTCAAACTTAGGTAAAAACTCTCGCTGGTTCACTTTTACGAAGTAGCGTTCATTACCATCGCTGATCATATAGCAATCGTTAATGTCACCACCAGAAACCTTGGTACGTTCAGTAATCTGAAAGTTAAATAGAAGAGTATCTGAAAGTTGTTGAGAAATGGCCTGCCACATAGGAAATCCTCAAAGACTGAAAGTTAAAAAGATTGAAGGTTAGAAATACTGTTTGTTTAATAGCAATAGTTTAGGATAAATCTGAACAATTTATAGACGCACTCGTCAATGTTCTTAGCTCTTCTTCATCTTACGTAGAATCAATTGGCCGAATTGTGAACTCGAACTGATTCAAGCTCTTTGAAATACAAACATAAATTGAAAACCTGACGTGATGAAATAGTTTGGAACTGGTCTCACAATCGAAACGGTTTTGAACGCCACAAACTGGAAAAGAGGTTTGAGCTTGTTATTGTCTAGCGACTAAATCAAATGAGCTTTTAGAGTAAGTTGAAAGGGCTATTGTTAACTGGCGCAATACTTTGCTTCAAAGTTTGTCTTACACTTCTTTAGCGTGAATTTACTTATGTCGTAAGTAGGCAGGTATACCACATAAAGCTATATCGATTTAATTTTAAGCTGAAATACTAACTAGGATCATTTAAATGTGGTTTTGGGCAATAAAGTGATGACAAATAGCTTCATTTACATAGTATTAGGCAAGTACGTATTAATCTGCTCTAGAGCTTAAAACGGAGAATTATTGTGGTTGTAGAAACCGATGGCTATTTGGCTTTAATCGAGCACCTATCATTCAACCTTGATGTGTTTACCAATAGTAATGGTGATACTGGAAACGAAAGTGTCGAAGACATTGTTACCGACATGATTTCAACAAACATCATGGCTATTTTCGAGCAAAACCCAGAGTTGCATTCGAGCGTTCGTTTTCAACTTTTGAAAGAAGCAGATGCCGTAGTAGCGGATCTTGGTGAAGTATTAGCGGGTGTGTGGGCCAAGAAAGCGACTAACGAACAAATTGTATTCCTCGATGAGTACATCGCGTTAGTGAAGAACCTGTTTGATACTGCTGTTGCTAAATACGATTAACGGTTTGTTTGCTCATTTATCGTCGTAATTAATCAGCATAATAACAACGGGCGTTTAAGTCGTATCTTTCTAGAGTTACCTCGCTCAGCGGTTTATCTTTCGAACCGCTATAAACGCCTAAAGTGCCAAAACTTGGATGCCCAGTAAGGGTTATCTAACCTAGAAATAATGACACCTTTCGATGTCGAGGCATGTAGAAATTGGTTGTTTCCTAAATAAACGCCTACATGTCGCACCGTCATCGAAGTCTTGAAAAACACCAAGTCACCGCTTGTTGCCTGCCCATACGCAATTTCTTTTCCCTTTTTACTCTGGTCTTTTGTGGTTCTTGGTAGAGCTTGTTGAGTCGCATTTTGCACGGCGATTTGAACAAAAGCAGAGCAATCTATACCTCGAAATGAGGTCCCACCGAAATGGTATGGCACGCCTTTCCACTGTTCATACACGCTCATATAAGCGTTTGTAGTCAATTGTTCTGACTTTGATAGGGGTTTCTGTGCGGTTTGACTAAACTGAGAAGGCGAAGGTGACGAGCTACAAGCAGCCAATGTTGCTAAAGTTATTGTAACTACAGCCATTTTTCTGATTTTCATATGTAACTCTTCTGACAAAAAACTGAAATAAAAACGTCATCAAGGACTTCTAGTATACGACCTAACTTAAGGATATCTCTTTTCGTAGTCAAACTGGATTTCACATGCCCGACACAAATTTATCAATAAAACCCTCACGTTATACATTCTCGCTCATTCAAACCGTCACTGCTGTATTTATTTCCATTCTTTTACTTGTTACTTTTTTATCAATGGTTAGCATTCGGGGCGTTGAACGGGTCGGGGGACATTTTGATGCACTCTCGGAACAAGCATTACCCCTTGCTCTACATAACGCCGAATTAACGCAAAGCGTATTAGAACAAGTAAAACTTCTCACTTACAGCACCCAATCAACCGACTTAGATACACTGAATGCCACAAGGGGCTCAATTGACCAACTCGCGACAGAGAGCAATACCACGCTAGAGGAACTTCTTTTTATTTCCCAATCTTTTCCTGATGCGATCTCTTTAGAGCAACAACAAATCCTTGTCGATGACATGGCGCAACTGCAAGCTATGACCAACACGGTACTGCTGGCGCAGATTGAGATTCAAAGTAAGCAAAATCTGATCGACAGTAAAATGGGCGAGTTCCGTTATGGCGTTGGGTCTATCGGACCAGAAATGAATCGAATCAGCTCATTCTTGGTTGAAGACAACCCAGAAGCGAGCGATGCAGCGAACCGATTCACATCCAGTGCGTCTGCTATGGCGAACACCTTCTTGATGTTGATGATGCAACCTGACATTGATAAAGCACAAGACGAATACCGTCAATTGAGAAACCGAATCGCAGGCCTTAACTTGGCTTACAGCGATTTTGCCGATTGGCATCCAGACATCGTTGAGTTCGCGAGCTTGACGGCGCCTTACGAGATGGTGAAAGAAGGCTTTACCGAAGAAGGCGTGATCAAACAGATCCTCTTGAAACTCGAACTTGTTCAGCAGCAAGAGCAGAACTTAACGCAAGTTATCACCCTCGCGAATACAGTCATAAGCACATTGAATCAGTTGTCTTCTACCGCTTCCCATCTGATTGATGAAAGCGAACTGGTTGTAAATCAAACCATCACCAATATTGATCGTGTGTTGTTTATCAGCGGGCTGGTTATTGCCGTAATCATTGTGATTTCATGGTTCGTGTTACGCCGTTGGATGAATAAAGGGCTAAAAAACATTACTCAACAGTTGAGTTCACTTGCAGATCATGACTTCTCTAAACAGAGTGAATTGCTTGGGCCGCTAGAGCTTCAAGTTATCACTTCAAAACTCAATACGGTCGTTGATTCCACCGCGGACTCGGTTCGTTTAGTAACGCGTAACTGTGAGACGCTTTATCAAACGGCTGAAGTAAGCCATGACGCTGCAGAGCAAACCAATTCGAGCTTGAACGAGCAGAACGAATCACTTCAGAATATGATCACCACCATTACGGAGCTGGAAGCATCGATTGGTGAGATTGCTCGTATCTCTAACGCATCGAACGACGATGCTCAAATAGCAGAAGATGAGTCAGTGAATGGCAGCCAAGTGGTTGGCCTTAACCAACAACGATTACAAGCGCTTGAGCACTCTCTTAGCATGAGTGAAGAGTCGATGGCTGACTTGGATGGTCGAGTGAAACAGATTCGTGAAATGGTCGACATGATCAGTGGTATCGCTGAAAACACCAACTTATTGGCACTGAACGCTGCGATAGAAGCGGCGCGAGCAGGTGAACAAGGTCGAGGTTTTGCGGTAGTTGCAGACGAAGTGCGTAAATTGGCGAGCGGCACATCCCAGCAAACCACCAATATTCGTAGCATGATGAACGAACTAGTAGCGGCAGCAGATCGCTCACGTGCTTCTGTAACGGAATCGAGAAGTGAGATGGCCAATGCACTGGAAACCAGTGGCGATGTAAGACAAGCCTTCGAGAAAATCGAATTTGCGGTTAGCCAGATCAAAGGGCGTGTTGAGCAAATCATGGTGGCTACCGAAGAACAAGCTCGTGCAACTGTCGATGTTACCCATTCAATCACTCGAGTATCTGAGCAGGGCGAGAATACTAAGCTGCAACTTGAATCTATGATCGAGAGTTCAGAGCAAGTCGGAGAGATAGCAGGGCACCAACAAGCCATGCTTCATAAGTACGTGCTGAAATAGACGAGCGTGATAGTTAAGCTAGTGTGCGAAAGAGTTTAAGCACTAGCAGTACTTAATCATTAACTACGCTTATAACGACTATCGATACAGAAGCGCCCTTAAGTTCTCACAAGAATCTAAGGGCGTTTTGTTTTCGGATTAAGATAACTTTGGTATTAAGCTAAGGTTGGTCTCAATATAAGCTTGAGACTCAACTGAATTCGAACTTAATCTTTCGTTGTCGGGAATCGTGCAAATGGCTGACGTAACATTAAATCTAGCCGTTGCTCTTTACCATCTTGAATCTCGGGAACACCAATATGCACCTTGTCATGACCAAGCTTGGGTTGGGCGCGGTAAGTCTTAAACCAGATGTCCCACACTGATAAAAAGAAGCCAAAGTTTGAGTGCGTTTCCTTAACAATGACTGAGTGATGAACGCGGTGCATGTCTGGTGTCACAATCACTTTTCTCAATCGTTTATCGAACCATAGCGGAAGACGTGCATTACTGTGGTTAAACATCGCACTCGCATTAAGAACAATTTCAAATATCACGACCGCAATGACAGGCACACCAAGTGCGATCACCAAACTCACTTTGATGAGCATTGAAAGAATCATCTCAATAGGGTGAAAGCGCGTTCCGGTTGTGACATCAATATCTAGGTCCGCATGGTGAACTCGATGTAGCTTCCACAACCAAGGAACACGGTGAAACACCAAGTGCTGCAGGTAAATGGCGCAATCTAACAGTAATACGCAGACCAGAATGGTGAGTTCTTTCGGAAGTGACAGGGTATTGAACAGACCCCATTGGTTTTCTTGCGCAATGACCGCCGCTTGGAATGCTGCAATAGGAATCAGAGTGGCTAATAGAAAGCTGTTCAAAGCGACCAGCGCAAAGTTGTTTCCCCAACGAAACCACTTGTTTTGAGTCAGTGTTTTACGCGGAAAACGGTATTCCCAAAGCGCACACAATCCAAAAACGACAATAAAACAAACAAGGCGAAGCAGTGATGGGTCTTGCATGGGAATTCCTTCTATCATTCTAAGGACACTGTAAGTACAATCGTGCCACTTTTCTAGAGTTATCGTTATTGTCCATGAGAATCCACGCTTTTCACCGTTTATATCAACATCGTTTATCCATTGCTACCAAACCGTTTAATGCGCGCGGGTGTAAAGTCGTGCGATGTGAATTCTGCAAAATCAAACAAGACAGCTGTATCTGTGAGCATCAACCTAACGTTGATACGAACGTCGCGACTATGTTGATCTTGTCAGACAACGAAATCTTAAAGCCAAGTAATACCGGCCGTTTGATTGTTGATACGGTTAAAGACAGTTACGCCTACCTTTGGCATCGTACTGAGCCAAATCAAGAGATGTTGGATGTCCTCAAAGATGACAAATACCAACCTGTGATCGTATTCCCTGAAGACTATACCGACGACAAAACGCGCGTAGTTCAAGATCTGCCACAAATGCGTGACCCAAACAAAACACTATTGCTGATTTTCATTGATGGCAGTTGGCGCGAAGCACGACGTATCTTCCGTCGCTCAGAGTATCTGCAAGATTTACCGGTGTTGTCGATTGAGCCGGAATCGGTTTCTCAATACATGATGCGTAAGTCAGACAACGAACAACATCTATCAACGGCCGAAGTAGCGAGCTTAGTTTTGAAACAAGCCGGTGAAGAACAGGGCGCTAAGACTTTACAGCTATGGTTTGAAGCATTTCGTGAAAGCTACATGTTGAGTAAGACGCGTTATAAGTCCGATCCAACCAAACCAAGCCTGAATGCTTTCATAGAGCATACTAAAAGTGAGACGTCACTCTAACCTTTAACCGCTTTGTGCTGACTTGTTGTTCAAACAGATTCGAACACGAGATAAGTTTGTTATCTATCACGGTTTGTAGGGGGAGTGTTATGGATAATGCTTCCTAGTTGTTTAATTTAAAAATTTTATTTGCCCGAATTTAGGGAAAAATTGGAGAGATTTCATGTATTACGGCTTTGATGTTGGCGGCACAAAAATTGAGTTTGGTGCGTTCAATGAAAAACTTGAGCGAGTAGCAACCGAACGCGTACCAACGCCTACTGAAGATTATCAACTGCTACTTGATACGATTGCCGGTTTGGTAAAAAAATACGATAGCGAATTCTCTTGCGAAGGCAAAATTGGCCTTGGTCTTCCAGGCATGGAAGATGCGGACGACGGCACTATGCTTGTTGTTAACGTACCGGCTTCAACAGGTAAGCCATTACGCAAAGACTTAGAAGCGCTGATTGGTCGTAGTGTTAAAATCGAGAACGATGCGAACTGTTTTGCGCTGTCTGAAGCGTGGGATGATGAATTGAAAGATGAACCATCAGTAGCTGGCCTAATTCTAGGTACTGGTTTTGGTGGTGGTTTGGTTTTTGATGGCAAAGTATTTTCAGGACGTAACCACGTTGCTGGCGAGCTCGGCCATATGCGTCTTCCTATTGATGCATGGTTCCACCTTGGCGACAACGCACCGTTACTAGGCTGTGGTTGTGGCAAGAAAGGTTGTTTAGACAGCTACCTATCTGGTCGCGGCTTTGAACTGATTTATGAGCACTACTTCGGTGAGAAAAAGAAAGCGATTGAAATCATCCAAGCGTACAACGAAGGCGAAGCAAAAGCAGCTGAGCACGTTGACCGTTTCATGGAACTATTGGCTATCTGTTTCGCAAACCTATTTACTGCACTTGACCCGCATGTTGTAGCACTAGGTGGTGGACTTTCAAACTTCGAACTTATCTACGAAGAGATGCCAAAGCGTGTTCCTAAATACCTATTGTCTGTAGCGAAATGTCCAAAGATCATCAAAGCGAAGCATGGTGATTCAGGCGGCGTTCGTGGTGCTGCATTCCTTAACATTAAGTAATCGTGACTTAAGTTAAGCTAGCTAAGGTTAGATAGTTAAAAAGTACAAATAAAAATGCCGCAATCTCGAAAGAGGTTGCGGCATTTTTTATTGTTCGGTGCTTTCGTTTCTTTAGCTGTTAGCTGTTAGCTGTTAGCTGTTAACTACAAACGAAAAGCTAGAAACGACATATCAAGAAAAGAGCCAAGAGGGCTTACTTCTTCTTTTTACCAACACCAAGATTGTCTTTTTGCTTCAACGTAAGCTTAGTAAAGCCAAGCTTGCGGAAGTAGTTGTCTTGGTAGTTGCGAACCGCTTTAGTATCAGAAATCAACTCAAGCTGTTGCTCAGTTTTTAGATACTCAGAGATATCGATGCCTTCAGCTGCAGCAACAGCTTCTTGGATCGTGCGGTGTTCTTGTTTCGAAAACAGTAACTCTTTGTCTTCGTCTTTGTAAGTGTACAGAATGGTACGAGCCATGATGCTCTCCAATAGAATTATTACTTTGCGCGCACTCTACATAAAAACAGTACGTGGCTCAAGGTTATGATAAGAAATCTTAAGATTATCGTTCTAACGTTTAGCGTAATTTAAGCTATTTGTCTTTTAGGCAACGAACAGGTTGTCTTTCACGAAACGAAAAGAACAAAAAGCCCCTTAACATCGAAAGCTCGATAGAAGGGGCTTCGTCTATGTCTTAGCAATGAGCTTCTAAGTCAATTAAAAAGCAGCTAAGTCAATTTAGGTGTTTGAGCTTTGAATCAAACACGACCTTGCAGAGGAATGATCGTCACTGTCTCGCCAACTTTCACAGTATCAACTGCTGGAGAGATTTCGATTAAGCAGTTCGCTTCACTCATTGAACGCAGAATACCTGAACCTTGCTTGCCCGTTGTTTTCACTTCAAGCACGCCAGATTCATTCATCGAGAACACACCACGGCTAAATTCAGTACGGCCTTGGCGTGAGCGCAGTTGTTCAGTTGCTACAGCATTTGCTTTTACTGGTGTCCAGTTCGTTTGACCTTGAAGCTTACGGATCGCAGGCTCAACAAAGTTAATGAACGACACCATCACAGCAACAGGGTTACCCGGTAAACCAAAGAACGGCTTGTTCTCAATCTTACCGTAAGCCAATGGGCGACCTGGACGCATGTTGATACGCCAGAAGTTGATTTCACCCAGTTTATCTAACGCAAGCTTGATGTAATCCGCATCACCAACAGACACACCACCAGAAGTCAAAACCATATCGGTTTCAAGCGACGCAGAATGCAGCACATCCATCATCTTCTGCTCATCATCTTCAATGATGCCGTAATCGACGATGTCACAGCCGAGCTTTTGAAGCATGCCGATAATAGTAAAACGATTTGAGTCATAGATAGAGTTTGGTTTTTGCTCGTGCCCCGGCGCTTGAACTTCATCACCCGTAGAGAACACACCCACTTTCACTTTACGCAGAACAGGGCAGGTACCAAAACCTAACGACGCCATCATGCCCATTTCTGGCGCTTCAATGCGTGTGCCACGTGTAAAGACAGGTTGGCCGATTTCTAAATCTTCACCTGCCATACGGACATTTTGTCCGACCGAGATTTTAGCATCAGGGAAGCTAACTTTATCGCCATCTCGGACGGCTTGTTCACGCATCACGACAACATCAACGCCTTCTGGCATTGGTGCGCCCGTCATGATCTTAACCGCTTCACCTTGTTGAACGATTTGCTCGTAGCTGTGACCCGCCATGACTTCAGCAACGATGTTGTAGCTGTCCAATTCTAGATCTTCACTACGAATTGCATAACCGTCCATTGCAGAGTTGGTATTCTGAGGAACGTTGATTGGCGAAATCACATCTTCAGCCAGCACACGGCCGTAGCCTTGCAGTAATTCAACACTCTCTGTGAGATCGAGTGCGTCAATGCTATCAACAATCTTTTGCTGACCTTGAGTAACGGTTAAACCTGCAGGAGAGAACGAATCACAACAAACAGCTGGCGCAGCGTCTTTTGAAGATGAGCATGACACTGCTTTGCCTGTTGTAGAGGCAAGGTCAAAGGACTGCGCGTAATTGATGATGAAATCACGAATCGCTTCTAAATCGCTGATCGCCATTTGTGGCAGTTCTGATTCAACTTGGCTGTCTGCCGCGATAGCAATAATGTTGTTATCGTTTGGATATAACCAAGGTTTGCCCACTTCATCTCGGTGCAGTTCAATTTTAGGGAAGGCGATGTTCTTACAGCCTTCAACCAAAATCAGATCAAGCGTGTTGGTATCAAATCGAGTCAGCAGGTAATCAAAATCGGCTTCGGCTTCTGGTGTTTCTGTCATCATCACGTGACGATTACGAGAAGCGATCAACATTTGGTTTGCGCCCGCTTTACGCAAGCGGTAACTGTCTTTACCCGGCTTATCGACATCAAAATCGTGGTGAGCATGTTTTAACACGCCAACTTTTAAACCCGCATCAGTCAACAGAGGAAGCAGGGCTTCAAGTACGGTCGTTTTGCCTGTACCGCTATAAGCAGCAAAGCCCAATAAAGGAAGGTTAGGGCGTTGTTTAGAATCTTTCATTATTGAAGCGTTCCGAATTGGGTGAGTTCTTCTGGCGTGTTGAGATTAACAAAGCAGTTAGGAGAATCGCTGAAATCAACGTATTCGGTAACACACTCTTTGTATAGCAAGATGATTTTACGGTCACCACGTTCCAAAAACGCTTCTAACTTTGGTAGAACACGTTTGTGGAATAGGGTGAATACAGGTTGCTTAAATTCGCCATCATGCGCGACAAGAATGTCACTGTCTTCTTTTACTGCAGAACAAAAACGCTCAACAAGGTCGTCACTGATTTGTGGGCTGTCGCAAGGGACAAAACCAACCCAGTCTGTGCTCGCGTTTTTAAGGCCAGCATGAATGCCACCCAACGGACCTGGGTAGTCAGGGAAAGAATCGGAAACAACCGGAGCAAATGCTTGGTAGCTGTCTAAGTTACGATTGGCATTGATAGTGATGCTGACATCTTGTTGTGACAGCTTGTTTATAACGTATTGAATAAGCGGAGAACCGTTGAGCTCAACGAGTCCTTTATCTTTTCCGCCCATACGGCTGGCCTGCCCGCCAGCCAAAATAACCCAACTAGTTTGCGTTGGAAGCAGCATAAATATTCTCTTGTGCTTTATCTTTCTTAATAACTTGAAAAAGCGGGGATTCGGTCAAAGTATTGTCTTTGATCCACCATTGCTTCTTACATAAGTCGGTTAACGCGTTAGTTTGGTGACTAGTGATGACTAAACTCGCGCCTCTTTGAAGAAGATCTTCGGCCATTATCACCAATCTTTCAATAGATTCTTTGTCTAAAGAGGCACTTGGTTCATCCATAAGCAAGATTGACGGCTTAAGAATCCAGGCTCGTGCCATTGCAACGCGTTGACGCTCACCACCAGACAACACAGAAATGTGTTCATCTGCCAAGGTTTCTAAACCTACCATTCTCAATGCATTAATTATTTGAGCTCGCTTATCTTTTTGGCTCTCTTTGTTAAAGCGAATGCCATAAGCGACATTTTGGTACACCGAACCATCAAAAAGATAGGGGGTTTGATGCAGGTAGATAATGTCTTTGAACTTGAGCCTAGGGAATAAGATCTGCTGCCAGCTTTGTGTCGGAGACTGAATGCGGCCAGAGCTGGGCTGAATCAATCCAGACAATATTTTAAGTAGGGTCGTTTTACCCACACCATTATCTCCTTTGAGATAAATGGCATCGTTGGGGCCGATCGACAATTCGGGAATATGGAACAAAACACGCTCTTTGTAGCGCATTGAAATTTGCTGCGTTGTTATTTTTATACTCATGACAGCGTTCCTAAGTTCTTAAATAGCCTTTTCCTCTCACACTGGAAAGGAAAAAGTTAAGGGCTAATGCCAATGCTAATAACACCATACCGAGGGCGACGCCTTGAGCGAATGCGCCTTTGTGGCTTTCCATAGCGATAGCTGTTGGGATGTTTCTTGTCATCCCCATAATGTTGCCACCGACCATCATTGAACAACCAACCTCAGTGACGATACGAGAGAAGGCAGCGATAGTTGCAGCTAAAAGAGGGAAGCGCGTTTCCCAAATTAACGTACACGCCACACGAGTCGTTGATACGCCAAGCGTGCGCGCGGTTTCTACCGCTCGGCGGTCACTGGCCTGCAGAGCGCCATGCATCATCGCAACTAGGATTGGGAAACAGATCAGCATCTGACCTAGAATCATCGCCTTTTGGGTGAACAGTAATTCCCAATCACCTAACGGGCCAGAGCGAGAGAGCATCATGTACATCAACAAACCGATAACCACGGTTGGGATAGCTTGCAGGGTGTTGATCACCGATAACAATGCCCACTTCCCGGGGAACTCGGTATAAGCCAATAAGAAAGCCATAAGGATTGCAGGAACAATCACTAATGAGATGGCGGACAAAGATACGCTGAAAGATACCGCGACGATTTTCCACAATTCGTGGTCAAAACTCACTAGTAGGTTCATTGCATCAATCGTTGTTTGCCATAGGGTCATGAAGTATCTCGTGTGAATCGATAATAGGTCTTTATCGGTAATGACTGATGTTAATCATAGCTGACCCAAACTATTTGAGTGTGTATTGGTCAGCGATTGCTCTTAAGCATGATTGTGTTTCTAAGCATGAATGTGTTGTTAAGCGTGAACGCTATTAAAGCGAGACAGCTTTATAGCGACCTGCTGTTAAACAAGATAGTTATTAAAGCGATATTGCTTAGGTGCTTCGTTAACTGTTTAGTTAAGCGTAGCGCTAATTGATTCGGGTTGAACCCTTAGCGCTACTTTTACTTACAGAAAACGACGGTTCACTTACAACAAACTATTCTGCGCTTGCAACAAACAGCTGTTTGCCATGCAGTTTAAAGTCGTTAATCAGTTTCTGACCTTTAGGGTTCACCAACCAATCACTGAATACTTTCGCTGCTTGATAGTTAATGCTTGGGTAGCGCTCTGGGTTAACAAGGATTACTTGGTAAGGGTTGAATAGGTTCTTGTCACCTTGGAAAAGGATTTTAAGATCCAGTTTGTTTTGGTAAGCCAACCATGTGCCACGGTCTGTCATGGTGTAGCCTTGCATCTCTGACGCCATGTTCAGAGTAGGGCCCATACCTTGACCAACACTGCGGTAACCACCAAAGTTTGGTTCAATTTTAGTTTGCGCCCAAATACCCATCTCTTTCTTATGAGTACCAGAGTCGTCGCCACGAGACACAAACGTCACGTTATTAGTCGCGATCGCTTTGAACACATCTGCCACTGCTTTTTGAGATTCAATTTTTGCAGGGTCGCTTTGTGGACCAACGATGACAAAGTCGTTATACATCAGCTTACGAGGTAAAACGCCGTAGCCTTTTTCTACGAAATTCGCTTCAGCTTTTGGTGCGTGAGTCATTACCAAATCAACATCACCATTTTCGCCCATGCGAAGTGATTTACCGGTACCCGCAGCTAGAACATCAACCTTGATACCAGAATCTTTTTCGAACTCAGGCAATAAGTAGTCCAGTAGACCAGAGTGATAAGTACTTGTGGTTGTCGCCAACTTAATATGAGTGGTGTCTTCCGCGCTGCTAGCCGTGTAACTGACGATAGATAGAGCTGCAATAGTTAGGGGAATTGCTTTCATTATTATTATGTCCATTCTGTTATAAATGAATGACATGCCTTCAATTTTAAAGGGCTCAAAGAGGGCATGTGCATAAGACGCTAATTGTTGTAATTAGAAATCTACACCTTATAAGCAATCTTAATGCCAACAAATAATGCATCAGATTTCATTAAATTGCTGTTATTTCGGACAAAACTGAGTCTTTTACCCCGTTAAAATGAATCAAAACATGAGCTAGGACAAAATGTCGCACATTGTCCCTGTTGGAGAAAAGGTTAATTGGTACACTCTGTCCCAACTTTTCTCACCGGCTAATCATTATGTCTTTACCTAGTTCATCTGCATCCAATCTCAACCCGAACACATTGACTCAGTATCAGGCCTTTTCCGTTTTGGTCGTCGATGATGAATTGGGTATGCAGGCTATCTTAAAGAAAGCACTAGGTAAGTTCTTTGGCAAGGTGTCGAGCGCAGGATCGGTTGAAGAGGCTGAAACGCTGCGTTTGAGCGAACATTTTGATCTGATTGTCCTTGATATCAACCTACCAGGCCGATCTGGCATTGAGTGGGAAGAGGCGTTTAACGACAACGACAAACGCGCCGATGTGATTTTCATGACGGGTTATGCCGATCTAGAGATGACCATATCCGCGCTTAAGCTTGGTGCTTCAGATTTTATTCTTAAGCCGTTCAACCTCGAACAGATGATACAAGCGGTTCTGCGTTGTATGGATAAGCGACTCGACCAAAGAATGCAGTACGCGTTGAAGCGTGATGTGAGTCGTCATATCAAGACTGAACTGATTGGCAATTCAGACAAGACCAAACAACTTAAATTGCTGATCAGTCAATTTGCACCGTCTCGAGCGTCCGTCTTGATAGAAGGTGAGTCGGGTACCGGCAAAGAGCTGGTTGCTCGTGGTGTACATGAAGCCAGTAAACGCACAGGTCCATTTGTGCCAATCAACTGTGGTGCGATTGCTCCAGAGCTTCTAGAAAGTGAACTGTTTGGACATACATCAGGCGCATTTACTGGTGCGAAGAAAAACCGTGAAGGTCTTTTCCGAGTCGCAAGTGGTGGCACCTTGTTCCTTGATGAAATTGGTGAAATGCCACTGCCAATGCAAGCTGCATTGCTACGCGTGTTAGAGCAAAGAACCATTCGTCCAGTCGGTAACGAAAAGGAAATTTCCGTTGACGTACGAGTGGTGGCGGCGACCAACCGAAATCTTCAAGAAGAGGTCGATAAAGGGCACTTCCGCCGCGATCTGTTCTACCGACTCAATGTACTTAAGATTGATGTGGTGCCATTGAGAGAGCGCCCGTCAGACCTGATTGAACTTGTTCCATACTTTACTCGTCTTTTATCGAGCGAGCTTGGCATGCCAGTTCCAAATTGGGCACATGAAGATATCTTGGCGTTGAACGAATACGAATGGCCGGGAAATATTCGTGAACTTAAAAACTTAGTCGAACGATGCATTCTTTTAGACAAGCCACCAGCACACTATTGGCGCGAGATTAATGGTGATCCTGTTCCCGCTAGCATTTCAGTGACGGTGTCACATGGTGCGGAAATGCCAAACTTGAATAATGCAGACGCTGCCGAGGGTTATCCAAACACTTGGACACTCAAAGAAGTAGAAAAATCTCATATAGAACAGCTGGTTAGTTTTCATGATGGCAATAAATCGGCAGCTGCAAGAGATCTTGGCGTCGCACGTAAAACGCTAGAGCGTAAGTACAAAGATTGGAACACAGAAGGCTCTGAATATGCCGATTAGACGTCGTTGGTGGTCAAAGTGGGCGTTCCGATTCAAAACCATGGTTCGCTACCGATTATTATTCCTAACATCAGCTCCGATCATTCTGACCTTGTGCGCGCTTGTGGCTATCACACTGTATTGGTCAATACGTTACACGTGGCAGGGCGCTCTGATTGATGTTGATGAACGCTTGGATGTTGCCGATAACAGTATTCACCTGATCCAAAATCAGCAAGCATACAACGTTCGTGCGTTCGCCGAGTCTTATAACTTTCGAACCAAACTCGCGAGTGATCTTTCACACGAAGAGCTAACTCGCTGGGTGTCTGAGAACAAATCTCGCTATGAGCTCGATTTTCTGCGCTGGCGCAGTGTCGAGAGCATGGAAAAGAAACTCGAATATCTAAACTTAACTCACAAGCCTTCATTTTTCAGTGTCTTAAGCCGTAATGAACTCAATTATCTCGATCGTGACCTCGCTAAAAAAGCGGAAGTTCCGATGCTCAACGGGCAAGAGGTCGAGACTCGCGGATTGGTAAGCCGAACCGTTGTATCCATCAAAGATGAACATGATCATGTGATTGGTTTTCTGGATGGTGGGATCTTACTGAATAACAGTACTCAACTTGTTGACCAAATCAGTAACCTTATCTATCCACAACGAGAAGGTTTTAATCGTCATATAGGAACGGTCACGGTTTTCCTTGATGATCTTCGTGTTAGCACCAACGTGCCTTTGAGCAGTGAAGACAGTGTAGGGCGCGCCATTGGTACACGTGTTTCTCACGAGGTTCACTCGAAAGTCTTGAATGAAGGTAAAGAGTGGCTAGATCGAGCGTATGTTTACGATGCTTGGTACATCACAGCTTACCAACCAATCCATGACCAGTTTAATAATGTGATTGGTATGCTTTACACCGGTTATTTGATTTGGCCGCTGATAGAAACGTACTTAACCAACCTTGGCGAAATTAGCATTACCATTGTGTTGCTTCTGTTGGCATCCGGTTTGATCGTTCACCGTGGCGCACGTGATCTTTTCAACCCAATCGAACGCATTCATAAAGTGGTGAAGCTAGTACAGATGGGGCAAGACAAGCGAATTGGTACGCTAGGTTTGGATGATCAACACGAACTGACACTGCTCGCTAAACAGTTCGATAAGATGTTGGATCTACTGCACGAGCGTAATCAAGAGATTCAACAAGCGGCGTCTGAACTAGAGTGCAAAGTGCATTCTCGTACCGCGAGTTTGAAAGAGAAAACTGAAGAACTTGAACTGCACATCAAGCTTCTCAATCAAGCCAGAGATAAGCTGGTGGTCAATGAAAAACTGGCCGCGTTAGGTGAATTAACGGCAGGGATTGCTCATGAGATCAATAACCCAACCGCCGTGATTCTTGGCAACGTTGAACTGATGAAGTTTGAACTGGGCGATGAAGTGAGCCGTGTAGATGAGGAAGTCCACGCGATCATGGAGCAGATTGACCGAATTCGAAATATCACACGAAGCCTGCTTCAATACAGCCGTCACGGCGGCGTACAAGACGAAATTACGTGGCAACATATCAACCCAATAGTGGATGAAAGTATTACGCTCGTAAAAACAGGTGCGAAGAAGAAAGGCATTGTGTACGTATCGCAGCTGAACGCTAAAACCTCAGTCGAGGTCAATCGAAACCAATTGCTACAGATTCTGGTTAACCTACAAATGAACGCGATTCATGCAATGGACGGTCAGGGCACGTTAACCATTTCGAGTGAAGACTGGGTTGAAAATGGTGTGTCTCATGGCGCTATCGTTCATGTTCAAGATGAAGGCTGCGGTATTAAGGAAGAACAACTGAAACGTATCTTCTCGCCTTTCTATACCACCAAACGAGATGGCACGGGCTTAGGGTTGTCAGTATCTCAGAGTATCTTGAGCCAAACTGGCGGCGAGATCCGAGTTGAATCTGAGGTAGGTAAGGGAAGTTGCTTTAGTATCTATCTTCAACAGAAAGCGACACCTCAATTGCTTGTATCAAACCTATAAGTTCTAAGAACTCATTCACTGATATTATCATCTGATAATATTTCTAACGCGCTTGGGCTATTACACGAACGTTTTAGCCCAAGCACGAAAATTCTGCACTACTAATCTATCGCAAACCAAATCTCAACTCGCTGCAAATGAGGTACTCCAAGCCTCACAATCGCTCGCAGAAGACAGTCAGAAAATGGCGAACACTACAGAACACCTTACTGAGCAATTGAAATACTTTAAGGTTTAGCATCAATAGGACTATTAGCTTAAAGATAAAAAGCTCATAAAAAACACCTCCGCACTTGCGATAAGTTCGGAGGTGTTTTTATTTATGGCTAGTCATTTGCTATAAGCAACAAACGTCTAAAGCATCAAGCCTAATGCGCCGCTACTGAAATTTTCGGTGGGTTGATGTTGTGCTTCTTAAACTCTTTCATCACACGCAAAGTAATGTCGGTTTCAAACAGCTTCTCATACGCAGTATCCACAACGTAAGCCTTACAAGTTAGCTATATTGCTAGGTAGTTATCGGTAATCGTCTGTTTAACCAAAACCGTTACAGGTTTCGGCAAGTGGATATAACGACTTGAAGACGCCGCTTCTTGAATCAGATCGCGGGCTAGGGTGATGTCTTCATCCATACCAACGTAAAACGGAATCACCACCTGCATGTCCAACGCACCGTAGTTACCACTGGTGGTCACTTCATTTAAGAACTTGTTGTTCGGAATGGTAATGATGTCATCGTTCAGGGTTCTCATTCGCACTGAACGCAAACCAATGGTAATGATATCACCGTAGTTGCCTTCGAACGTGACGCGGTCACCAACTTGAAAGGGCCTATCAATCATTACCGTGATGCCCGCGATGAATGAAGCTGCCAAATCTTTAAGCGCAAAGCCGACTGACACGGCGAGGGTACCACCAATCAAAGCCAGTATTTGGTCGTTGATTCTAAAGCTCATCATGAACACGATAAGACCGGTGCTCACGTAGATAAAGAACTGAGTAAACGACTGCAGTTTCTGTAGCAACATTCGATATTGCACGAATTGGCTACCAAAACTGGTCACCATTGAGTTGATGAACTTGAGCAGTAACCACATCGCAGCAATAACGATCATGGAGAAGAACACGCCGCTCCATCGCACTAGGCTAGCTATCTTTGAGATGTTTTCTACATTGGCTAACTCTTCCGTCGCAAAGGTCGGGAAACTGACAGCACTTGCCAAGCCAACAAATAGTAGGATAAATAACTTCTTCATTTTACTTCACCAGTAGATGTTGACGGTCGAGAACGTTAGTAATGTGGCGGAACCAGTGCTCGGAAATTCGAGCCTTTTCTTCATGCCAACCAATATAACCACGGCTTTCAAAGTAACGCAGAATGCCGGTTATCTCTGCCGTGCTTAGCTGCGTACAGTCAGACAAGACTTCCGGAGAAGCGATTTCCAACTGCACGATAGAACGAAGCACAGCCAGCATAGGTTTTGGCATGTTTTCTAGTTCTTGTGCTTCTGGAACATGGAACAAGCGCACCACGGCTTGATCGGTATCTTTGTTTCGATTCAATGAGAGTCGGAAGAAGCGCAACGCAACGGTAGGGTTACCATCAGAGTAATGCCACAAGATTCGGTAGAAGCCTTGGCGTGCGCGATCTTCCTCGCTCATGTCATCTTGGTCCCACTGTTTAGGCACCACCAAACCATCAAACGATAACGGCTTCTCAAGCTCCGTATTAATACGGCTATTTAGAAGCTCACCGACTTGTTTCTCTGTCCAACGCGGAAGGAAACACACCAAGTCAAACAGCAAACGTTCGCCACGCGCTCGATCGACAAACCGCCAGCTTGATTTGGCGATCGATATCACGACACGGTGGTTCTTTTTAGAACGACGCAGTAGATTGGTTAAACGTATCAGATCAGACAAGCCGCCAACCATTGGCTTAACTAGACGTTGTGCATTATCGATCGCAATCAAGTACGTGGTCTTGCTTTTACGAAGGTGAGCCAAGATCTGAATCTCAGTCGCTTTTTCTTCCAAGCCGATGCTCACCGCTAGATGCGCTAACAGCTCTTGATAACCAGCGTAAGGGCAACTTACGTAGACAGGTTCAGCGTTAGAGACTTTGTGCAGCAGTGTATAAAGCAGCGTTGTTGCGCCCACACCACGTTCACCTGAAACAATACAGATAGCAGGGCTGTCTGACATCAAGTAGCGAGACAGTTGCTTAACCTCATCACCGGCGTAATCAATCAGCGTGCTGTCGATATTACCCGGAAGAATGTATTCATAGGTTTGATCGCCTTTGATTCGAACCAAGTTTTGCTGATTCTTGTCAAGGTCAGACTGCTTAGCCACTTCAATTCTAAACAGGTACGCCAAAGCTTGGCTAAACAGTGTGTAATTAGACAGTAAGGCCATGATGCGGTGTTGGAAGTTGTAAACACTCAACCATACGATGCCAATGGCCGTCGCCAATATATTAAGTAAGAAGGTATCCTTGCGGTTTACTGCCCAGTTCACCCATACCGGACGATCAGAGATGTGTTGCAGCGTATCGAAGACTTTCGCACGCCATAATCTAAGCACTGAAATGGTAACCAGTACAAACCAGAAAAATAGGGCGCTGTAGATCCAGCTATAGATAGTGCCTTTGCCTAGCGTGATACTCGATATTTGCAAAGTCACACCCGCAACAATGAAGCTCCAAACATAACGGCGAATGGTCGATAGGCGCAGCGCAATCACTTCTTGATTAGATGTGCGGCCCAAACGATACGCAAATTCCAAAATAAAGCTGATAGCAATCGAACCACCTAGAATCCACCAAGTGAAGATCTCAAGGAAAATCAGGTGTTGCAGGCTAGGGATGCTGGAGAGCACTCTTAGAGAAAGCGTAATCGCAATTAACCAAGCAATCGCACGATCAGCGCGGCTGATGTACCAGATCACACGTACTAAAAATGGAGGGTTCGTTTTCGCTTCAAGAAAATTAATTCTGAACAACTCAATCAAACGAGTGCTATTGGCAAGCCACCACGCTAAACCAAAATAGATAAACAACACTTTTAACGATGCACCAATCACAGGCACTGGCGAAATAAAGATGTCTTTAACGAGCGCTTTAAAGCTACGAATTTGGAAGTAAACAAGATACTCAATGTTGAGCTTGGTTAATTCCCACTCTTGCTTAAATTGAGTTACACCGTAGGGGCCAAAACCCGTTAGGCGCTCTTTATTAGCGGAATTCGTCTGCTCTAACAGGTGTTGCTTGCTCACATTCAAGCTATTCAAAGTGACGTAACTGGTTTGAACGGCAAACCATTGATCGGCGTCGTTGTTCGCTCTGTAGGCTTTTATCTGTTGCTCGAAGGTTTTGATTTCCTGCTTTTGAACTTGTAGCACTTCAGCGAGCAATATATTGACTTGGCGTCTGTCCGACGGTTCCATAAAGAGGGGGTCGGGTAACGAATCAATTCGATCATCGAGATCAACAGCAGAATCGGATACCTGCGGCTGAGATTGTAAGTCATATTCCAAGTTGGCATGACTAGGCCAAGAGAGAATGGCCAAAGTGAGGATTAAGAAGCGCGATAGTGAACGCATAAAAGTCTCTTAGAATTATGAGGTTAGGATTACTATAGTTAGATAATCTGACTTTGTGAAATCCAACCCCGTGTCGGGGGCGAGTACTTTATTCCTGTTTCGAGCGATTTTGTCATGAAATTGTCAGGGATTAGGCTAGTATTTGAGCATCTTTATTATGTCTTCTGTTGCGTTGATCGGGTTGGCTTTTACTGTGACCAATCAGCATACGATATATTCAATGGTTGGCATGATTTGGGACGTTATATACCGCCCATTATGGTGCGCTGTTCGATATTTTGTTTTTCCTTAAAATCGACGGTTTTACGGCGATAAATAGAAAACCAAAAATGTGAGTCAGTTCAAACTATGATTTGGCTAGGTTATCACTCACTTAATGGCCAGTAATTGCAATCAATACTTGCAGTTAAAGCCCTGAACAAGTAACGTTGCGGCGTTTTTCACATTAAAAAGGTAATGGCATTGATCTCCACAGCAAATATCACCCAACAATTCGGCGCTAAGCCACTTTTCGAAAATATTTCAGTTAAGTTCGGCGAAGGCAACCGCTACGGTTTAATCGGCGCGAATGGCTGTGGTAAATCGACGTTCATGAAGATCCTATCTGGTGAACTTGAGCCAAGTGCTGGTAACGTAAGCTACGATCCAAACGAGCGCGTTGCTAAGCTAAACCAAGACCAGTTTGCTTACGAAGAATTCACGGTAATCGACACGGTTATCATGGGTCACAAAGAGCTTTGGGCTATTAAACAAGAGCGTGACCGCATTTACTCTTTGCCAGAAATGAGCGAAGAAGACGGCATGAAAGTGGCTGACCTTGAAGTTCAGTTCGCTGAAATGGACGGCTATATGGCAGAAGCGAAAGCGGGTGAGCTTCTTCTTGCGGTAGGTATTGAAGAATCAATGCACTTCGGCCTGATGAGCGAAGTAGCACCGGGTTGGAAACTTCGTGTTCTATTGTCTCAAGTACTGTTTGCAGACCCGCATATCATGCTTCTTGACGAACCAACGAACAACTTGGACATGGACACGATCAAGTGGTTGGAAGATACGCTAAACCAACGTAACTGCACAATGATCATCATTTCGCACGACCGTCACTTCCTAAACTCTGTTTGTACACACATGGCTGACCTTGATTACGGCGAACTTCGTCTATTCCCAGGTAACTACGATGAGTACATGACGGCTGCGACTCAGGCTCGTGAGCGTCTACTGTCAGACAATGCTAAGAAGAAAGCACAAATCGCTGAACTTCAAACGTTCGTTTCTCGTTTCTCTGCTAACGCATCTAAAGCGAAACAAGCGACGTCTCGTGCTAAACAAATCGATAAAATTCAACTAGACGAAGTTAAAGCGTCTAGCCGTCAAAACCCATTCATCCGTTTCGAACAGTCAAAAGAGCTATTCCGTAACGCGCTTGTGGTTGAAAACCTATCCCAAGGTTTTGAAGAAGACCTATACAGCAAGTTCGATGCAATCTTCGAAGTTGGTGAGCGTGTTGCTATCATCGGTGAAAACGGTGTAGGTAAAACAACACTACTTAACACACTAGCTGGCGCTCTTGAGCCTCGCACTGGTGAGTACAAATGGTCTGAAAACTCAAACATCGGTTACTACGCTCAAGATCATGCTCATGATTTCGAAGAAGACATGAACCTGTTTGATTGGATGAGTCAATGGCGCCAAGAAGGTGAAGACGAGCAGGTTGTTCGTGGCTTCCTAGGTCGTATGCTATTTGGTCAAGATGACATTAAGAAATCTGTAAAGGTTATTTCTGGTGGTGAGCAAGGTCGTATGCTTCTTGGTAAGATTATGATGCATAAGCCAAACATCCTACTAATGGATGAACCAACAAACCACATGGATATGGAGTCTATCGAAGCGCTTAACTTGGCTCTTGAGAACTACAAAGGCACATTGTTCTTCGTATCTCACGACCGTGTATTTGTAGACTCGCTAGCGACCCGTGTTCTTGAAATCAAAGATGGCAAGATCAACGACTTCCGCGGTACATACGCTGAATTCTTGAAAGCTCGTGGCTAAGCATTAAGCTGACCTTAGTTTCCTACTCAGCAGGTGGGAAACTTGAAGCTTTAACTAAGAAAACGCCGTCATACTGAAAAGCATGACGGCGTTTTTGTATCTATATATTGTGAGCCACTAACTCTTCACATCAGAATTTCACATTAAAAGCAGTTAGTGAATCACCAAGTCAAACTCACGCTTTTTGTCCGGGTGCTGATTGTTCACCTTTCACATCAAAATCGATCTTGTCTGCACCGGTGAACACTTGGAAACGTAAACCTTTAGCACGAGCAATCGTTGTGATACCGAACTTCTGAGCCAAGTCTAAGCCCATTTGCGTTACGCCAGAGCGTGAGAGCAGAACAGGGATACCCATCTGCGCAACCTTAATCACCATCTCAGACGTTAAACGCCCTGTGGTATAGAAGATCTTATCTTCACCTGACTCTTTGTTAAGCCACATCTCACCAGCCAATGTATCAACGGCATTGTGTCGGCCAACATCTTCAACAAACGATAGAACCTTGTCGTCTTTGCAAACCGCACAACCGTGCACCGCGCCGGCTTTCTTGTAGGTATCATTATAATGAGTCAATGCTTCAAGCGCTGTGTAGATTTCAGATTGCTTGATCTTGTTTTGAGGCACTTGGTAATCTTCCAACTGCTTCATCACGTTGCCATACATGGTGCCCTGACCGCAGCCAGAGGTCACTGTTTTCTTCTTAAGCGCTTGCTCAAGTTGGCTCGTATCTTCTTTGGTAATAACCGCAGCAGAGCTGGTTTCCCAATCGATGATGATAGATTCAACCGCTTCGGGATCGGAAAGGAAGCTCTGGTTTTTCAAATAACCTAATACTAATGACTCAGGACGAGAGCCGAGTGTCATCAGGGTTACGATCTCTTTCCAGTTCAACATCACGGTAAGAGGGCGTTCGCAAGCGATCTGTTTAGTTAGTTTCTCACCATATTCGTCGAACACTTCAACTTCGATTGTCTGAAGTGGGTTTTCGCTGGTTTTTATTATGTTTGGTTTTACCACAATCACTTCCTACTTAATGAGATAGGTTTGTAACAAGGAGGTCTAGCACCGCTCTGTTAATTGATTCTTTAGTTCATACTTAAAGCAAATCTCATTCCAAAATAACGGGGATTGATGGAAACATGAAGCATTAGATTAAAATAGCGCAAAATATGAGAGTTCATCGTGTGGAGTTGTATGAAACAACCGCTATCAACTAACGTTATAGTGACAACTTGATGGCGGACGCTATAGATACGCTCTCGCAATTAATCCATATTGGCGTGTTTATTGCTTTATGGGGTGTATATGATTGCGCACAGTACAAAATGTCCAAAGTGCATTCAGACCAAAGAAAATCAATTGGGTGAAGTATGTCTGAGACAAAAGAATTCAAAGAACAATATGAAAAAACTGAAGCAGCTTGGCCAATCGGTGTCCAAAGAATAGAGAAAGAGATCAAAACAGGTATCTGGGTAACCACGCAATGGGAATTGACGGGATTTGAACTGTCGCCAGAATACGATACCCAAGACGTTTGTTTGCTTCAATTACATAAAGACGAGCGTACAGACTACCGTTTCAACCTAAGCTCTCAGCAACCTAAGCTATTCTTAGTGATGGATAACGTCGATTCTGGTGTTAAGCCTGTGATTCAGTTACTTACGGCATCACAAACCGTTGCAGGGCAATACATGGACGGTGACAACCAAGTACTTTCATACGACATTCCGTTGCCTGTACAAGCTTGGATGGAAGCGTTCATCGGTCGTCATGGCGAGTTATTAGAAGCAAGACGTAAAAAACGCAAAGGCGCGGGTCGATCAAATGGCAACTAACTTTTTTAGTCGTTGGTCTCAACGAAAGCTTGATGAATCTACTGACGAGTCTCAGGAAACAGAACAAACGCTTGAGATAACTGAATTTTCTTCTGAGATTTCGTCAGGTCAGTCAAATGCATCCTCTGAGATCGAACAAGTCGATACTGAAGCTTCTACTGAAACGACGTTGTCATCAGCAGGCGCTGAAGAGGCGACTGATGTTCAAGGTTTAGCGCCAGAAGAAGACGTTTCTGTTGCTCAATTATTGGTTTCAGAAGCATCAGAAAGCGTAAAAAAAGCGGCGTTGCGTAAATTATTCCTCTCAGAAGAGTTCAACGTTCGTGATGGTTTAGATGATTACGACGATGATTACAGTAATTTGAAGTCTCTTTCTGAAGGGGTTGCGGAAACCTTGCGTGATTGGGTTAAAGATAAAACAGAAGAAGAAACTACGCTAGAAGAAGAGCAAGTCATTGATAATAAAGATGAGGGTGACGTTTTAGAAGGTACTGAAAGCGATCTTGAGGTCTCTGACAATGAACTTGAAACGTCAGAAAGTGCCGAAATAGCCGAAGAAGAAAAAGAACTGTATAAAAACACAGTTCCCGATATTGGCGCTGCAATATCAGACGAAGCTGACCTGAAAAAAATGGGACAAAATATACCACACAAAGAATAGGTACATTTTGACTAAACACTCAATGAACCGCTTGCGACAAAATGTCCCAAGCGGTTTTTTTATTCTTAATTCAAATGATAATCACGCAAGAATGCACTCTAACCTATTGAAATAAAATGGATATTAAATTGGCATGGCATTTGCTAAATAACGTTTATTATCAACTTTTTTGTAGATAGCCTGAGTAAGATTGACTTGTTGCGCAATCTCAAACGGTTAAGCGATTACTCAGCAAGTTCTCGAACGCTAACTACAATGAAGGTTGAACAGATTATCCATGTCCAAAGATGGAACTGAGCAATGCTTAAACAATTATTAGAACAAGCAACTTCAAATAACGCTAAAGCAAGACTGTATGCCTTTGAAAATACAGTTGAGTTAACAAATCTGATTCCACCTACTGTTAGCTACGAAAGCGGCGGTAACACTCTTATTATTGGTCCAACTGCGATCATTGAAAGTGCTGCAGCTCAATTACCTCAATTGACGAGCCTAACCTTATTGTCAACAGACGGCGAGAAGGGCACAAACCCGGAACTGTACTTCGCGAATTCGGTTCAAGTATCCGGTTTCCTTGGTACGTTTGAAATCGTGATCGAAAGTAAAGGCACATCAAGCAATCTGGCGAAAGTCGCGATTAATCACGATTGTTTCGATGTTGTTCTGGACTTATGTCTGAATAGCTGCATGACAGAAGAAGTCCCTGTACCGGGTTATTACCCAGTAGGCCGCGGCTATCCAAAGCTGGCTGAAGCGTTAGAAGAGATTCCAACGTTAATGGGCACGTTTGATAAGCCTAAATTCTTCCGTTTAGACACAGATCTTTGCGCACACAGTTCACGTGGCGTTAAAGGCTGTGAGCGTTGTGTTGACGCTTGTCCTGCTGGCGCACTGTCGAGTGAAGGTTCAGATAAAACAGGTCACAAGATCGAGATTAACCCTTATCTATGTCAAGGCGTTGGGACTTGTGCAACAAGCTGTCCTACAGAAGCGATTACCTATGCGCTTCCAAATCCTGACGATACTCAAAAGTTCATTGAACGTACGCTAGCTAACTATGAGCAAGCGGGCGGTCTGGATCCTATCGTGCTTATCTGTAGCTCACGTCATGAAACCTACAATGTAATGGCGCTTAAAGCTCTGCCGGATAACGTGATTCCGATTGTCGTCGAAGAACTGCCTTCAATTGGTATCGATACGTGGTTTGCAGCTTTGGTTAATGGCGCGACTCAGGTTCTGTTTGCGGCTTCTCGCTTTATGCCAGAAACCATCATTCGTGTTCTGAATAACGAAGTCGGGATCGCTCAAGAGCTTCTTGACCAAATCGGTATTCCAAAAGAAACCATTGATATCCTTTATCTAGAATCGCTTCGCGAAGGTCCTCCGACATTGTGTGTGGATTCGTTTGACCTTGCACTTGGCGATCTTCAAGGCAATAAGCGTCAACGTTTGTTCACAGCACTTGATGCGATGTCTTCATCTCGTATTCCAGTTGAGAACATTGTTGAGCTTCCTTCGAATGCACCATACGGCACGGTTTCATGTGAAAGCAAAGATTGTACTTTGTGTATGAGTTGTGTGGCGGTGTGTCCAACACGTGCTCTGCATACCGACGGTGCGTCTCCATCGCTTAAGTTTGTAGAACAAGACTGTATTCAATGTGGTCTGTGTGAAAAGGCATGTCCTGAGAACGTACTTACTCTGACTCCTCGTATGAATTGGGTGAAAGAAGAACGTCAGAAGGCGGTTGTAATTCATGAAGAGAAAGCAGCGGAATGTTTACGTTGTCATAAGCCATTCGCACCACAGTCTATGATTGACATGCTACAGAACAAGTTACGCGGTCACTCTCATTTCTCGGATGAGACAGCAATTAATCGTATTGCGATGTGTGAAGACTGCCGTGTGGTAGACATGTTCGATTCAATGGCTCAAGACCCATTGAAACAATTGAAATACTAGGAGTTCGCCTTGGATACTCATTTAGATCAAGAACAGACACTAAGAACTGAAATCTATCTGGTTCTTTCTGCATTGTTTCGTAGCGCACCTTCTGAAGAGGTGATCGACTTTCTCAAGACGCTAGACATTGAAGCATCAGAAAGCGCGATGCAGAAGGCTTGGATTGCGATTCAACAAGCAGCAACCGAATCAAACCGCGAAGCATTAGAAGACGAATATCAAGACTTGTTCATTGGCATTGGTCGTGGGGAGATTGTTCCATTTGGGTCTTGGCATAGAACAGGATCGATGATGGAGAAACCATTAGCTGAGATCCGTCACGATCTTGAATTGCTTGGCATTGAGCGTGATGAGCAGGTTAAAGAGCCTGAAGATCATATCGCGGCTCTTTGTGAAGTAATGGCGATGCTAACCGATGAAGAAGACGCGTTACAACAAGCCGTTTTCAATAAACATATCGGTCCTTGGTTTAACTCATTTACACGTCAGCTTGAAGCAGCAGAGAGTGCCAACTTCTACAAATCTGCAGCTCAGCTATGTGAAGCATTCTTAACGTTGGAGCAGGTTCGTTTCAGCGTGAATACAAAAAGCAGTAAACACAAATTAAAGATTGATGTGAAAAACGTCACTGATTACGAGTAATCGAGCAGTACGCGATTATATCGATAGAGGGGCATGAAGCCTCCAAAAAGATCTACCGCAAGGTAAGGAAGCAATGATGAAAGATAATAAAGAAATAGATACAAGCCGTAGAGACTTACTCAAAGGTTTAACGACTGCAGCCGTTGCTGGTGCCGTTGTCGCTGGTACAACCAAAGTGGCAACCGCTTCAGAAACGGTTGAAATACCTGAAAAAGACGTGAAGAAGACGGGCTATCGTGAAACGCAACATATTCGCGATTACTACGACACACTTTAGGAGATAACGGATGAAACTTGTCAAACGCTCCGATAGTGTGAGCAAAGAAACTAATCAGCTAGGTGTGTCTCGTCGCGCCTTCATGAAAAACACTTCACTTGCTGCTGGTGGCGCGGTTGTAGGCGCAAGTCTATTCGCACCGGGCATGATGAAGAAAGCACAGGCTAAATCAGTCGACCCAGAAGCGAAAACAGAAGTAAAACGTACTATCTGTTCTCACTGCTCCGTAGGTTGTGGTATCTACGCTGAAGTTCAAAATGGTGTATGGACGGGTCAAGAGCCTGCTTTCGATCACCCATTTAACGCTGGTGGACACTGTGCGAAAGGTGCAGCACTACGTGAGCACGGCCACGGTGAACGTCGTCTTAAGTACCCAATGAAATTGGAAGGCGGTAAGTGGAAGAAGCTTTCCTGGGAACAAGCGATTGAAGAAATCGGCAACAAGGCGCTAGAACTGCGTAAGGAATCTGGCCCTGATTCGGTTTACTTCCTCGGCAGTGCAAAACACAGTAACGAGCAAGCTTACGCATTCCGTAAGATGGCGTCTTTGTGGGGAACAAACAACGTTGACCACCAAGCTCGTATTTGTCACTCAACCACAGTAGCCGGTGTTGCGAACACTTGGGGTTACGGTGCGATGACAAACTCGTTCAATGACATGCACAACTGTAAATCAATGCTATTCATTGGCTCGAACCCTGCAGAAGCTCACCCGGTTGCGATGCAACACATCCTGATCGCGAAAGAGAAGAACAACTGTAAAATCGTAGTTGCGGATCCTCGTCGTACGCGTACTGCTGCGAAATCTGATCACTATGTTTCTCTTCGCCCGGGTTCAGATGTTGCCTTCATTTGGGGCATCTTATGGCATGTATTTGGAAACCAATGGGAAGACAAAGAGTTCATTCGCCAACGTGTATTCGGTATGGAAGAAATCCGTGAAGAAGTGGCGAAATGGAACCCAGCAGAAGTTGAACGTGTGACAGGCGTAAGCGAAGAAGACGTTTACCAAACTGCGAAACTACTTTCTGAAAACCGCCCGGGGTGTATTGTTTGGTGTATGGGTGGTACTCAACATACTACTGGGAACAACAACACACGTGCTTACTGTGTCCTTGAGCTTGCGCTAGGTAACATCGGTAAATCAGGCGGCGGTGCAAACATTTTCCGTGGACACGATAACGTACAAGGCGCAACTGACCTTGGCGTACTGTCTGACACACTTCCAGGCTACTACGGCTTGTCTGAAGGTTCTTGGCGTCACTGGTCTAAAGTCTGGGAAGTTGACTTTGACTGGATCAAAGGACGCTTTGACGACAACGCATACGGCGGTCAAAAACCAATGAACAGTGCAGGTATTCCTGTATCTCGTTGGGTTGATGGTGTGCTTGAAGACAAAGACAAGATTCGCCAACGCGAAAACATCCGCGCCATGTTCTACTGGGGTCACGCGGTGAACTCTCAGACTCGTGGTCCAGAGATGAAGAAGGCGATGCAGAAGCTGGATATGATGGTTATTGTTGACCCATACCCAACAGTCGCGGCAGTAATGAACGATCGCTCCGACGGCGTTTACTTGCTTCCAGCAACCACTCAATTTGAAACCTACGGCAGTGTAACGGCGTCAAACCGTTCTCTACAGTGGCGTGACAAGGTTGTTGATCCTCTGTTCGAATCTAAACCTGACCACGAAATTATGTACCTTCTTTCTAAGAAGCTTGGTTTCTCTGATCAGTTGTTCAAAAACATCCGTGTTGAGAACAACCAACCACTGATTGAAGACATCACTCGTGAATTCAACAAGGGTATGTGGACAATCGGCTACACAGGTCAAAGCCCAGAACGTTTGAAAGAGCACCAACAAAACTGGCACACGTTCCACAAAACCACGCTTGCAGCAGAAGGCGGTCCAGCAAATGGCGAGACTTACGGTCTTCCGTGGCCATGTTGGGGCAACCCAGAAATGAAACACCCAGGTACGCACATCCTTTACGATACGTCTAAACCGGTAGCAGAGGGCGGCGGTAACTTCCGTACTCGTTTCGGTGTGGAGTTCGAAGGTCAAAGTATCTTGGCGGAAGACAGCTACTCGAAAGGCAGCGAAATCAAAGACGGTTACCCAGAATTCAGTGACAAACTTCTGAAGCAACTGGGTTGGTGGGACGATCTAACCGCAGAAGAGAAAGCTTCAGCGGAAGGTAAGAACTGGAAGACCGACGTTTCTGGTGGCATCCAACGTGTGGCTATCAAGCATGGTTGTATCCCGTTTGGTAATGCGAAAGCACGTGCAATTGTTTGGACATTCCCAGATCGCGTACCTCTACACCGTGAGCCACTTTACACACCACGTCGTGACCTTGTTGCTGATTACCCAACTTGGGATGACAAAGAAGCGATTTTCCGTGTTCCTACGTTGTACAAGTCAATTCAAGACCAAGACAAGTCTGGTGAATACCCAATCATTCTGACTTCTGGTCGTCTGGTTGAGTACGAAGGTGGTGGTGAAGAAACACGTTCTAACCCTTGGCTAGCAGAACTTCAACAAGAGATGTTTGTTGAAGTGAACCCGAAAGACGCAAACGACATTGGCTTCAAAGATGGCGATGATGTTTGGGTTGAAGGTGCAGAGAAAGGCCGTATCAAGGTCAAAGCGATGGTGACTCGTCGTGTTAAACCGGGTTTAGCGTTCTTGCCGTTCCACTTCGGTGGTAAGTTCGAAGGCGAAGATTTGCGTTCTAAGTACCCTGAAGGCACTGATCCTTACGTTATTGGTGAATCAGCCAATACCGCAACCACATATGGTTACGACCCTGTCACGTTGATGCAGGAAACGAAAGTAACCCTTTGTAATATTCGTAAAGCGTAAGGAGTCTTAAAATGGCTAGAATGAAATTTCTTTGTGACACCAAACGTTGTATTGAATGTAACGGTTGTGTCACTGCATGTAAGAATGAAAATGATGATGCTCTGGAATGGGGTATTCAACGTCGCCGCGTTGTAACACTGAACGACGGTGAACCGGGTGAAAACTCTATCTCAGTAGCATGTATGCACTGTACTGATGCACCTTGTATGGCTGTGTGCCCAGCAGACTGTTTTGAACATACAGAAGACGGCATCGTACTTCACAATAAAGATCTGTGTATCGGTTGTGGTTACTGTTTGTTTGCTTGTCCGTTTGGCGCACCTCAATTCCCTAAACAGGAAGCATTTGGTGAGCGCGGTAAGATGGACAAATGTACCTTCTGTGCTGGCGGCCCAGAAACAGAGCCTGGTTCTGTGGAAGAGCGTCAGAAGTACGGTGCGAACCGTATTGCTGAAGGCAAACTGCCAATGTGTGCTTCGCTTTGTTCGACAAAAGCGCTGCTTGCTGGTGATGCTGAGCAAGTCTCTGATATCTTCCGTCAGCGTGTTGTAGAACGCGGTGCGAAAGGTGCTGGCTGGACAGACGGCAACGACCTTTCTTACGATGCGATGAAGAGCTAGTTAGGAGAGACATATGCTTACAATGTTTAAGCGTCTCTTCCTTGTTGTGCTACCGATGTTGGCAGCACTAACAATGCTGTCTCCTTTGAGTCATGCATCTGAGACGAACTCATCACAAACTCAATCGAGCTCTGCTGAAAGAGAAATCACACAACTTGCTGGCGCTGATTTTTGGCGACAAGTAAGAAACGGTGAGGAAGGTTACACCACCTCTCAATCTGCTGAGCACGGTGTGTTGATCAGTACTCCAGGTCAAACGTGGTACATATTGAAAGAGAAGTGGATGTCGCCAGCCGGTGCTGTTGCTATCTTTGGCAGTATTGCTTTCGTTACTTTAATGTACGTTGTGATTGGCCCATTAATGCTAAGTGCGCCAAGAACGGGTCGTAAGATCAAACGTTGGTCTCGACTGGATCGTGCGTTGCACTGGAGCATGGCGTTTACTTTCTTAACGCTCGCGTTCAGTGGTTTGATGTTGGTTTACGGCAAGCACTTTTTGAAACCCTACATTCCAACTGACCTTTGGGGCTTTATCGTTCTATTGGCGAAGCAATACCACAACTACATCGGCCCGATTTTCTATGTGCTGTTGATGGCTGTTCTTATCAAGTGGTGGCGCAAGTCGATATTTAAGATGGTGGATGTCCAGTGGTTCATCAAACTGGGTGGTATGGTCGGGAAACATAAAGGTTCTCATCCATCGGCAGAATTCTCGAACGCGGGTGAAAAAGCGCTGTTTTGGCTGTTAATTGTGATGGGCAGTGTGGCGGCAATCAGTGGTTTGGTGTTGGATTTCCCAATATTCGGTCAAACACGCCGCCATATGGAACTTTCAAACCTTGTTCATATGATCGCCGCTCTTATCCTTATTTGTGGCTTTGTGTTCCACATTTATATCGGTTTGTTCGGTATGGAAGGCGCATTAGAAGGTATGGTAACAGGCGAAGTTGATGAAACCTGGGCTAAAGAGCACCATGACCTTTGGTACAAAGAAGTGATGGAACAAGAGAAAAACGGCGTTGAACAAAGCGCTAACGTAGCAACAGAGAAAACGGAAGGGGTGAATAAGAATGAACAAACCTCATAAGGGTATTTGGGTTGCTTACATCCTAAGCTGCTTTACACCATTTACTTGTCTTCTCTCTGGTGTGATTGCCATTATCTACGCGGGCTATCGTTTAGATAAAGGCGAAGACGGCGAAGTCGTGGATACCCATTACTACGGCTTGATTCGCTCGTTCTTCTTGAACCTGACGTTTTTTGTTGTGCTTATCGTCACGGTAGCGACCTCTAACGGCGTATTGATCGGTGTGAACGATTACTGGTATCAAAACCATATTATCGATGACATCGCTTACTACATTCCATATGTAGGCATGTTATTTGGTGGTGTGGCGATTGTGGTTTGGTTTATTCGTATGTATCAAGGCATGCAGCGTTTAAGTCAAAACCTACCGCAAAACCCGACAACAGGTCCAAACCTTTAAGCGTTTATATGTAAGTCGTTTGGGTTACCAAACTCGATAATAACTCCTTTGTCGATGAGTTAACTCTAATCAGCGAAAGACATTAAAAGCCCAGTGATTCATTTCTCTGGGCTTTTTGTCATTTGGTCGCTAGGTAACTGATCTAATGCCCTACAATGACCGCATCAATATGGTGCAAATCCCTCAATTGGTGCAATCAGTTATCAAATATTTTCTCTACCTGAGAACCAATAAAGTGCACTTTAGAAATTAACCACGAAAAATCAATAACTTAAAATCAAACTCTGTTGCACGTTTTTTGCGTAACCAAGTTGGAACGCATCTTGCGTTTACTGTTGAGTCTTTAATTAATTGCAGCATCAATTCGCACGAATCTAGTGCAATTGAGACAAAAGCTAAGGGAGAAAGCTTTAATGAGTCAAACGGTTACCCAAGTTAATAGCGCAGTAGAAAGCTTGACGCAGAGTTCAGACACTCTATTTCTATTATTAGGCGCGATCATGGTCTTCTTAATGCACGCAGGCTTTGCATTTTTGGAAGTTGGTACAGTAAGAAAGAAAAACCAAGTTAATGCATTAGTTAAAATCCTCTCTGATTTTGGCGTCTCTGCTATAGCTTATTTCTTTATCGGTTATTGGGTCGCTTACGGCGCGCATTTCTTTGCTGACGCAGAGACGTTATCGCAAGGCAATGGGTATGAGTTGGTTAAGTTCTTTTTCTTAATGACGTTTGCAGCCGCCATTCCTGCCATTGTTTCTGGTGGTATTGCAGAGCGTGCTCGTTTCTATCCAATCCTTATCGCAACTTTGTTTACCGTTGGTTTCGTTTACCCATTCTTCGAAGGCATCATCTGGAACGGCAATTTTGGTTTCCAAGCTTGGCTAGAAAATCAGTTTGGTCATGGATTCCATGACTTCGCAGGCTCTGTTGTGGTTCACGGTGTTGGCGGTTGGATTGCATTGGTCGCAGTTTACTTCCTTGGCATGCGCAGAGGTCGAATCCGTGCAGGTAAGCACACCAACTTCGCGCCATCGAACATTCCATTCTTAGCGTTAGGTTCTTGGATTTTATGCGTAGGTTGGTTTGGCTTTAACGTTATGTCTGCTCAAGCTATTAATGGGATCAGTGGCCTAGTAGCGATGAACTCATTAATGGCAATGGTTGGCGGTATTCTTGCGGCTCTAGTCGCAGGTAAAAATGACCCAGGCTTCATCCATAATGGACCTTTGGCTGGCTTAGTCGCTATTTGTGCCGGTTCTGACTTAATGCACCCACTTGGCGCTTTAGTGACTGGCGGCGTGGCAGGCGCGCTGTTTGTTTACTTATTTACTTACATGCAAAACAAAACTCAGATTGATGATGTACTGGGTGTTTGGCCTCTACACGGCGTATGTGGCGCTTGGGGTGGCATTGCGGCAGGTATCTTCGGTCAGCAAGCATTCTGGGGGCTAGGGGGTGTGAGTTTCGCGTCTCAGGTTGTTGGTACATTAGCGGGTATCGCTGTTGCTCTGATTGGCGCTTTGATTGTTTATGGCGTACTTAGCAAAGTGACAGGTCTACGCTTGAGTGAAGAAGATGAATTCAACGGTGCTGACCTTTCAATTCATAAGATCTCATCGATCAACGAAGACTAACGTTGGTCACTTCGAAGATTCATAGACTCTTCGAATCAATATCAGTGAAAAAACTAAGCGGCTTCGGTCGCTTTTTTTGTGTCTGGTGAAAACAACTAAGAGTTTTAATAACAGAGCCAAATGATAGACAAGCGAGTTCTGTCACAAATAACTAATGAATTCAGTTGGCTAAGACTATGGTCTAATCCCTAAAACTATTGTTGGAATTTGAACAGTGCTAAGCTGTTACAAAGTGACATATTGAAAAGGACGTTATATGCATTTCCCATATCGAAATATCGTAATTCTTACTGGCGCCGGCATCTCTGCGGAATCAGGAATACAAACATTCCGAGCACAAGACGGATTATGGGAAAACCATAAAATCGAAGACGTTGCGACACCTGAAGGGTTCGAGAAAGATCCGGATTTGGTACAAGCGTTCTATAACAAGCGTCGTCACGGCCTGCAAAGCGAAAACATCCAACCAAATTCGGCCCATAAGGCGCTAGGCGAGCTTGAAGACAAACTTGATGGAAAAGTAACAATCATCACACAGAATATCGACAATCTGCACGAGAGAGGCGGTAGCAACAACATTATTCACATGCACGGTGAACTGCTTAAAGCGCGCTGCAGTGAGTCGAATCAGGTTATCGACCATAAAGACAACATCGAGACAGGCGAGCTTTGTCACTGCTGTCAGATTCCCGCACAGATGCGTCCACATATTGTTTGGTTTGGTGAAATGCCATTAAGAATGGGGGATATCTACTCGGCATTAGAAGAAGCAGACCTTTTTATCTCGATTGGTACATCTGGCGTCGTCTACCCAGCGGCAGGATTTGTACATGATGCGAAAATGCATGGTGCACATACAATAGAAATCAACCTTGAACCAAGTGCAGTAGAGAGTGAGTTTGAAGAGAAGCGTTACGGTAAGGCAAGCATTGAAGTGCCTAAACTGGTGGGTGAGTTATTATGTACAGAGAAGGGTTCTTTAACGGCCTAGGCCTTGTCTTTAATAAAGCACATCAGTTTCTTAATCTGAAAAAATAAAGCGGCTTACGCCGCTTTATTTACTTAACTGATTACCTAACAAAAACTTAGTTATTCACTTTAAGTTTTTGGAAATACTCGTCGTAGATAACGCTCGCTTCACCAACTTCATCTTGCCATACACCGTTATCCATTACTGACTGTGGTGGAAAAACGTTCTTATCTTCAGAAAATTCTTTCGGAAGAAGAGGGTAAGCTGTTTTAACTGGCGTTGGGTAGCCGATCTCTAGAGCAATCTTCGCTGCATTCTCAGGGCGAAGAAGAAAGTCGATCATCTTATGTGCCGATTCGATGTTCTTAGCGCCTGACGGAATCGCCAGGCTGTCCATCCAGAAGATAGCGCCTTTTTCTGGCCAGATAATGTCAATCGTTGCGCCTTCTTGGCGTGCCATGTAAGCAGAGCCATTCCAAAGCATACCAAGAGACACTTCACCAGCTAGGTAAGGGTTCGCTGGGAAATCTGAGTTAAATACCAATACGTTTGGCATTAGCTTACGAAGTTCTTCGTAGGCTTCTTTGATTTCTTCAGGGTTAGTCGTGTTTGGAGAGTAGCCCAGTTTAGATAGAGCGATATGGAAAACCTCACGAGAGTCATCCATCATCATCAATTGACCTTCCCACTGCGTATCCCACAGATCGCCCCAGTTTTTAACTGAAGACTTGTCTAGCATATCTGAGTTGATACCAATACCCGTTGCGCCCCAGATGTATGGGATCGAGTAGTTGTTGTTTGGGTCAAATGGCTTATCTAAGTAATTTGGATCCAAATCAGCAAAGTGGCTTAGCTTAGTTTTATCAAGCTCTTGAAGCATGCCTTCTTTACGCATCTTAGAAACGAAGTAAGTAGAAGGAACCACTAAGTCGTAACCCGTACCTTGAGTTTTTAACTTAGCGTACATGCTTTCGTTAGACTCATAAGTTGAGTAATAGACTTTGATGCCAGTCTCTTCTGTGAAGTCTTCTAAAACTTCATTTGGAATATATTCAGACCAGTTGTAAAAATACAGTTCTTGGTCAGCTGCGAAAGAGGGTGTAGAAAGTAAAGTAGCAGCACACAATGCGCCGGTATACAGTGTTTTTTTCATTACTGTTCCGTTCATTTGTTTGATTTGGAGCTGGGTAGTGAACCCAAAGTAAAAGGATTTCTAAAAATCGCGCTATATTATAGCAGTGATATAACAAAATAGGCAGCCTAAGCTGCCTGTTCATTGTTATTCTTCTTTTTAACTTATTGATTATCTAGGTTGGGTTGTTATGTAAACCAGTGGCTTACAACCAATTGGATAACGGCCAAACGAGTTAATTTACTGACCGGCTTTAAGCTTCATGAAGTAATCTTCGTACTTCACAGTCTTGTCGCCAACCGCAGCTTGCCATTCAACGCGGTCAAGGTCTTCTTGCGATGGGAACAGAGCCGGGCTGTCTTTGAACTTCTCATTAGACGCTTTAACGGCTGTTAGGTAGCCTGTATCACGAGAGATTTGCTCAGCAATTTCAGGGCGAAGTAGGAAGTCAATCATCTTATGAGCTGCTTCTACGTTTACCGCGCCAGAACTGATGGCAAAGTTATCAACCCAACCGATGCCACCTTCTTTAGGGAAAACCAATTGAATTGGTAGACCTTCGTTTTGCGCAGCAGCAGCAGAACCGTTCCACAGCATACCAAGACCCACTTCACCAGACATGTAAGGCGAGCCTGGGTTGTCTGAGTTAAATACTAGAACGTTTGGCATTAGCTTTTTTAGCTCAGCGTAGGCTTCGTCGATCTCTTTCTCGTTTGTTGTGTTACCAGAGTAACCTAACTTACGTAGCGCAATGTGGAACACTTCACGAGTGTCGTCCATCATCATCAGTTGACCTTCAAGCTCAGGCTTCCATAAATCAGCCCAGCTTTGGAAATCTTCTGGATCGTACATATCAGTGTTAACAGCTAGGCCCGTAATAGCGACAACATGTGGAATAGAGTAGTCGTTGTTCGGGTCATATGGCTTATCTAAGTAATTTGTATCTAGGTTCGCAAAATTGTTTAGCTTGGTTTTGTCGATCTTTTGAAGCATGCCTTCGTCGCGCATTTTAGACACGAAGTAAGTTGAAGGAACCACAAGGTCGTAACCTTTATTGTGCGTTTTCAATTTTGCGTACAAAGTTTCATTCGATTCGTAAGTCGAGTAAATCACTTTGATGCCAGTTTCATCAGTGAACTGTTCTAAGATCTCACTGTTGATGTAAGGTCCCCAGTTCATGAATACCAACTCTTTGTTATCTTTTGCAAACGATGGTGCAGATAACATTGAAAGCGCACATGCACTACCAGCTAATAGAGTAGCCCATTTTTTCATTGACGTTAGCTCCAAACTAAACGTTGCCCGAAGGCAGTAGATAGAAAAACAGAATGGCAATTTACCATTCTGTTTATGAATAACACTTTTGTTAAACTTCAAGTATCTTAACTTCTTATCAAGTCAGCCTTTGTATAGAGTAGGAGACTTACTTGATTTTCTCTCTTGCTAACAACTGGGAAATAATCACCAGTACTAACGACACCACTAACATCACTGTTGCTAGGGCGTTGACCTCAGGAGAGATACCCACTTTAACCATTGAGTAAATCTTCAGTGGTAATATTTCATAGGTTGGGCCAGTTACGAAAGAGCTTATGATCACATCGTCCAAAGACAGAGTGAAGCTCAATAACCAACCCGCAGCAACCGCTGGCTTAGCAAGTGGAAGGATGATCTGTTTTAGAATCGTCCACTCGCTTGCTCCTAAGTCTTTTGCGGCTTCTAGCATCTTCACATCAAAGCCATTCAAGCGACTGTAGACCGTTACAACAACAAACGGCAGACAGAAAGTAATATGTGCTGCAAGCAGGGTAAAGAACCCAAGTTGTACACCCATTACCAAGAATAGCGCAAGAAGCGAAATCGCCATTACGATATCTGGTGACATCATCACGATGAACAACATGCCATTGACGATGCCTTTACCTTTAAACTGGTAACGGAATAGGGCAACCGCAGTTAGGCTCCCTACAATTGTGGCAGCTGTTGCTGAGAATACCGCTACGTTGATCGAGTGCCATGCTGCCTGCATTAGGCTGTCGTTGTTAATAAGCGCGTCATACCATTTAGTCGTGAAACCACCCCATTTCATACCAAACTTATTGGCATTAAACGAGTTAGCAATCAATACGACAATAGGTAGGTATAGAAAGGCGTATACCAGCGCCATAAAGCTGAACTTAACTGTGCGACCCATTAGTCTAGCTCCACTTTCTTGTTCAATAGCTTACCTGCTCGGTAGTAGGCATACAGCATCACAGCCATTGCCATGGTCAGTGCGATACTCGTCGCTGCGCCAAACGGCCAGTCTCGAGCGTTGAGCACTTGGCTCTTAATCACGTTACCAATCAATAGGTTCTTAGCTCCGCCTAATAGGTCAGAGATGTAGAACATACCTAACGCTGGCAGTAGCACTAACAAACAGCCGCCAATAATGCCCGGCATTGTTAGTGGTAGTACCACTTTCAATAGCGTTTGCAGTTTGTTCGCACCTAAATCTTTAGCCGCTTCTAAATACGTATCGTCCAGTTTTTCAATCGCTGAATACAGCGGCAGAATCATAAACGGAAGTAGGATGTACACTAAACCGATCATTACTGCGGTTTCTGAGTACATGATACGTAGCGGTTTATCAATGATATCTAACGCTAACAAGCTTTTGTTCAAGACACCTTGCGTACCCAGTACAATTTTTAATCCGTATGTACGAATCAAAGAGTTCGTCCAGAATGGTACTATCACTAGGAACAACATGATTGGACGCCACTTCGCCGGCATTTTTGCCACGATGTAAGCGAATGGGTAACCAATAATCAAACAAAGTAGGGTTGCGACAATTGCCATATAGAAAGAGTGCATCAACACTTTAAAATACAGCGGGTCAGCCAAACGCACGTAGTTATCGAGAGTGAAGGTCATCTCGATCAAGTTCGCTTCATCACGAGTTAAGAAGCTAGTACCAATGATCATGATGTTTGGAATCATCACGAACAACACTAACCAACCTGTGATTAAAGCAACAATTGCGTTTTGTAAATTAAACTTCTTGCTCATCTTCTAATACCACTTCCCAGCTCTCAACCCAAGTTACTGCAACTTTTTGGCCCAGTGAGTGATCAACATCAGGGTCATCTTCGTTGAAGAATTCGCTAACCATGACACGCATACCAGATTCAAGTTCTACGACTGAATCTAATGTCATGCCTTTATAGGTTCGCTCGACAATATGGCCAACAATACCGCGTTGCTCTGACTCTTTAATTTCTTCGATTCGAAGATCTTCAGGTCGAAGCAATACTTGCAGTTTTTGACCCGGTGTTACGTCTTTATCGTGATAGATAATGGACTCTTCACCTTCGATTGTCGCAACAATGCGTTTTTCATCTTGACGAGATTTCGCTGTCGCTTCGAATACGTTAATTTCACCAATGAAACGCGCTACAAATAGGTTCTTAGGCTCTTCGTAGATCTCTCTTGGTGTTCCGTCTTGTTCAATCACGCCATCACGCATAACAATAATACGGTCAGACATAGACAGCGCCTCTTCTTGGTCATGCGTTACAAAAATGAACGTGATACCAAGTTGGCGTTGTAATTGTTTCAGCTCGATTTGCATCTGTTTACGTAGTTTGTAATCCAGAGCAGATAGAGATTCATCCAACAAAAGAACTTTAGGCTTATTAACGACAGCGCGAGCGATTGCGATACGTTGCTGTTGGCCACCAGATAGCTGGTGTGGCTTTCGTTGTGCCATTTGTTCTAGGCGCACCATTTTCAAAGCATCCATTACACGAGGTTCAATCTCGCTGTTTGGAACTTTCTGCATGCGTAAGCCAAATGCCACATTGTCGAAAACGGTCATATGCGGGAATAGGGCATAGCTTTGGAATACAGTGTTTACATGCCTTTGTTCAGCAGGAACTTGGGTTACGTTTTGTTCAGCTAATAGTATTTGACCACTATCTGCCGTTTCAAAACCCGCAATCATTCTTAGCACGGTTGTTTTACCACAACCTGATGGGCCTAAAATCGTGAGAAACTCACCATGATTTACGTTTAAATCCAGATTGCCGATGACTTCCTTACCATCGAAACTTTTACTGATGCCAGTTAGCTGTACTACTGGCTTTCCTACTGATTTTTTAGCGTTCAACGTCTGTTTTTCTCCACCTTGGTTCTATTTGAGACCTGTTGCTATACACCTTTAAGGCGCGCATCATAATCACCAAAAACGTGAATTCAAAGCATTTTTTACCTTTCGAAGATAAAAAATTTCGCAGGTAAAAGTAAACATCCTTTACCATACTGTTATTTACTGGGTTTACACCCTAACAAGTGTCTAATTATTAACCATCAAGACGCAAAAGCAAGCCTTGTTACAGATTCATATTTTAGTTTGTATCCGACATATGAGTATAATGAAGGTAATTTTTTATCAATAAGTTAGGTGGCTTCGCTTAATCGGCACACCTAGGTATCAATATGAACAACGACATCGAAAAAGATTTTAATTTGGGCGGTAGTATCAACCGTGCACTTTCTGGCGATTATGAGCTCAAAGCAACGGCTGTATTCCAAGAAGCTTGGAAACATACGATAAGTCACTTTCTTTCGTTTTCCCCAGCGATTATTGCTTTGATGTTTGTGCAGCTCGCTATCTTTTATATCGCACTAAAACTACAGCTTGGTGATCCCGCGGTTATCTTAGATGCAGTTATCGACCCAGAGTCGTTTACGCCACAAATCGTTGAATCGATTTTTATCGCGAACTTTAGCTATGAAGTGATCAGTGCGCCTATCTATGCGGGTATCTGTTTAATGGCAATGAGTCACGCCGCTGGCCTACAAACCAAAGTACGCCACATCGGTAAAGGTTTGCAGTTTACGGTTCCGGTTATTCTAGTGACTTTGTTTAGCCTAATGCTTCAAGGCATCGCAGGTATGATTCTGCCGTTCTTGTCTATCTACTTCTCACTGGCGTTCAGCCATTCGATTCTGCTGATTTGTGATAAGAAAGTGCCGCCAATGCAATCGCTGCTGCTTTCTCTGCGTGCTGTCAACAAAAAAATCTTCACCGTTGCTTCTATCTACCTATTAGTAATGCTGATGTTCATCGTCGCGGCAATGATGTACGGCATTGGCCTTATCTTCGTTTTACCTTTCTTCTTCCACGTGAAAGGGATTCTTTACCGCGAGATGTTTGGCATTAAACTCAAACTGATCGCGTCAGACAGACCAAAGAGCGACGACGACCACAACGGTAGCAACAATAAAGACCCACAGGTATTCGATGCATAACAACTCTAAATTAAGCGCAAGTAAATCACTTGCGCTAAAAGTGACAGCATTAGCCTTAGTTGGCTCGATCTCGTTAGTTGGCCCAATGCTTTACCAACAAGAAGAAGAGCGCAGGCGAGCGGGGCAAAAGGCTTCAGACTCAGAGCAAAACTTTGGTGACTTGACCGTCTCTTCTGATAAGCCAGATTTCGCAGCGATTGAAGATGTAAATAAAAAGAAAGACACCTTCTTTTCTTATCTTCGCCCAAGTATCAACATCGAAAACAAGCGAATCACCAAAGAACGTGCGTTTCTAACCAAGCTTTCAGAGACGGGGTTGAACAATGTTGACTCTGAAGACGCGTCATACGCAAAGAGACTAGGGAAGCTGTATAGCCTGCCTGTACCTTCATCGGGCTTAGATGACGCTTGGCTGAAAGAAATGTTGAATCGTGTAAACGTGCTACCTGAAGCGCTTGTGTTAACTCAGGCGGCCAATGAATCAGCTTGGGGTACATCTCGTTTCGCCACTAAAGCAAATAACTATTTTGGACACTGGTGTTACACCAAAGGTTGTGGCCTTGTTCCGCTACAACGTAACGAAGGTAGCTCGCATGAAGTCGCAACATTCTCTTCAAGCCAAGAATCCGTACATCGGTATTTCATGAACCTTAATCGTAATCGTGCTTACGCCGATCTAAGAGCGATTCGTGCAAAACTTGCTGCCCAAGGTGATGATCTTTTAACAACCGCAACGGCGACAGAGCTCACCAATGGCTTGTTAAAATATTCTGAGCGAGGTTCCGACTATGTGACTGATTTACAAGCTATGATCCGTCACAACGAGGTATACTGGAAAAAGTAACTCATTTTGATACCAACTTGATTGCCTTCGATAGTCGGCTTATACCAAGTAATATCACAAAAAGAGCAGCTCATTGGCTGCTCTTTCTATTTATAAACGCTCAACTTCGACAAGATTATAATAATGAAAAAGACAGCACTCGCTTTATTAGCCTCATTAAGCCTTGGGGTTTCTCTTCCTGCTACAGCGCAAGAATACATGTTCACGTATTCTAAGCTTTATACTCAGCTGAAAAACAACACCAAAGAAGGGCATGATGATGTCAAAGTTGCGGTCTTCTTTGTTGATCAACAAGCTCAGCAAACCTGTCACATCAGCAAAGCTTGGATGGAAAAAGAAGAGCACTACGAAGAGCTAAAAGTCTCTCCAGCCAATGAACTGCTTCTACCGGTAGATCAAAACCTTCGTTCAGCAAACCCTCTTATCTTTGTACAAACTCAAGAACAAGAATGTGCGTATTCTTTGGTCGTGATGACGCAAGAGCCTTTAGCTGGCACAGTAGAAGTAACTCAACTAGAAAACCTATTACCACAGATGCAGGCGATGCTTGAAGATGTCAGCGGTATGTTCTCTGGTTGGTTCACGCCTGATATCCAAGGGTTAACGCTGGAATTCGCTAATAAGCTTGAAGGCAACATAGAGCTTTCAAACGGCAAGCAACTACCAATCAAAGAAGGGCGAGCGAAATTCACCTTAGAAGAACTGAATGGAAGTGACAGCATCACGTTGCCAGAACCAACAGTTCGCGTATTGCCGTACATTCCCGCGCAATAATTTTTAAAGGAATTATTGTTAGCAGAATCAGTCTCCAAACTTTCATGACATATCTTAAAGCAGCCTGATCGAATTAGAGCAGGCTGCTTTTCTTTATCTATGATACCAACCGAGAGCTTGTGAAGCCGCGTTTCTCTGCCGTTTAGGCGCTTATCGAACAATAAAAGCAGAATCTTTCTATTACTCAGCTTGTTTATCCGGCCGTTACTATTTCAACATCAAATAAAAATCCGTATAATCCACGCCCTAAAACAGTCCCACTAGCAATCTACAGTCGGTAATACGACGGTGTGAGAGTCGCAATGAACCAAAACGATAATAGAAAAGAAACACTTGAATTCAACAAACTTCAGAAACGTCTGAGAAGAAATGTTGGAAATGCCATCATCGACTACAACATGATCGAAGAGAATGACGTAGTAATGGCATGTATTAGTGGCGGTAAAGATTCATTTGCGATGTTAGATATTTTGCTACGTTTACGTGAAGCAGCACCGATCAAATTTGATGTTGTGGCAGTAAACCTAGATCAAAAACAACCTGGGTTCCCTGAACACATTCTTCCTGAGTACTTTGAAACGCTGAACATTCCTTACTACATCGTAGATAAAGACACGTATTCAGTGGTTAAAGAGAAAGTGCCAGAAGGTAAAACAACGTGTGGCCTATGTTCTCGTCTTCGTCGTGGTACTTTGTACTCATTCGCAGAGAAGATTGGTGCAACTAAGATCGCTCTGGGTCACCACCTAGACGACATCGTTGAGACCATGTTCCTAAACATGTTCCACGGTGCGCGCTTAAAGGCTATGCCACCAAAGCTTCGTTCAGATGATGGTCGTAACGTTGTTATTCGTCCACTGACTTACTGTCGTGAAACGGACCTAATCAAATACGCAGAACATAAAGAGTTCCCAATCATTCCTTGTAACCTATGTGGCTCTCAAGAGAATCTACAGCGTCAGAACATTAAAGCGATGCTAATTGCTTGGGATAAGAAAACGCCAGGTCGTGTTGAGAAGATCTTCAAGTCAATCCAGAACGTAAGTCCAAGCCAACTGGCTGACCGCGAGCTGTTTGACTTCGTGAACCTTCCACTAGACCGTAGTGAAGACCGCAAAGCGTACGAATTCGAAGAAGCTGAAATTTCATCTTCTAACATCGATGAGTCAATGTTCATCGACGTAACGAACGTATAATAAGAATAATCGTTGTAGAGCAATAGATGCGCCTACAACAGACAAACAAAAACGCCTCAAGCAATGCTTGAGGCGTTTTTTTATAAGTTAAACTATCCCTGACCTAACCTTTCGAAAGGTTAGGGTCTAGTGGGCTGACGTAACCAGACGGTTTAAGAGCCAACACATCACAGTTAATCTTATCGATAACATGTTCCGCGGTATTACCAATAAACACGGCAGACAAGCCAGTACGACCCGTTGTACCCAGAATCACCATCGCAGCGTTATTTTCAGAAGCGACGCGAGGAATAACATCTTCTGGCAAGCCTTGTTCAACCACAGTTTGTTCTTCACACATACCGTGCTTCTGGCGCAATGCTTTCATTGCCGTTAAGTGATGGCCACGAACCGCATCGGTATAAGACGTTGGATCAAACTCTGGCAGTTCAATGGTAATATTCGCAGGTGTCACAGGGTAGGCATTCACCAAGAACGGTTCCGCATCCAAACGACCGGTGATCTCTAGCAATCTGTCGACCATCGTATCGTTAAGCTCTAAATGAGCTTCTGTTTCAGAACCTACATGAACTGAAGCAAAAATCTTCGCGTGATCTGGCCAGAAATCGTTTTTAACCAATAGCACTGGGCTAGGGCACTTTCTCAATAAATGCCAATCGGTTGGAGTAAAGATGACAGATTCCAAGGTATCGTGCTTACGCGTGCCTTTGATTAAGATGTCGTGCTCACCACTGTAAACCTCGGCAATGATCGCTTCGTATGGGCGGTTGTGCCAAACCACTTGTACATTAAATTCAATAGAATCATCTAGGTAAGGTTCTGCGACTTTATTCATCCAAATTTCGCGTTGATGAATTACGCCTTTGCGCATTGCGTCTCTTTCATCGATAGAGAGCATAGATGTCATTTCATACGAGAAGTCGTATATCGACAAAAAGAAAGTGATGTGGCTTGTTGAGGTGCTTTTCTTAGCAAGTTGGATAGCACGAACTAGAGCAGGTTGCTCATCGTGATTAATGTCTGCGACAACTAAAATTTTGTTATAGATACTCATAACTAAGCCTACTTTTCAGACCGAACATATAAATAATGTAGCGTAGTTATGGAGAGATTAAGAGAAATATAAGAGGTTTTAAGAGAGAAACATGATGTAGCTCATTATTGAACTACATCATTGATATCTAGACTATTCTTTTGAAACGCCAGCAAGTTCCATCAACGCATCGTGATCTTCGATAGTGATATATTTGCCTTTAACGCTCAAGATGTCTGCTTTTTGGAAACGGCCTAGAAGACGGCTAATTGTTTCAACAGTCAAACCAAGGTAGTTACCAATATCACCACGAGTCATCGTTAGGCGGAACTCACGCGGGCTGAAGCCACGTTGAGAGAAGCGAGTAGAAAGGTTATAAAGGAATGCAGCAAGGCGCTCTTCCGCGTTCTTCTTAGAAAGAAGCAGAATCATTTCTTGGTCACCTTTAATCTCATTACTCATCAGGCGCATAATTTGCTGACGCAATTTAGGCATTTTTCCTGATAGGTCATCAAGAATCTCATATGGGATTTCACATACCATAGAAGTTTCTAGCGCTTGTGCGAAACTAGGGTGTTGGTCACCAGTAATCGCATCGAAGCCAACAAGATCGCCCGCTAGGTGGAACGCAGTAATCTGCTCATCACCTTGCTCAGTAATCGTGTAGCTCTTGATCGTTCCAGAGCGAATAGCATATAGAGATTTAAGCTCGTCACCGGCTTTAAATAACTCTTGGCCTTTTTGAATAGGCTTTTTTCTCTCAATGATCTGATCAAGTTGATCGAGTTCAGATTCATTCAAAGTAAACGGAATACAGAGCTGGCTAATACTACAATCCTGGCAATGGATCGCACAGCCACCAGACTGAACACGTTTCGTCACAGGCTTTTCAGAAATCATAACAATCTTTCACTATTTGATATACGTCAATATTTTAGCATTCCTTTATCCAGTTGGGTAGTAAAAAAACCGGATTTAAAGATTACCTATACGGTATAAATAATGAGCTGCAATGCCATATATCCGGTATAGAAACCGTAAAGGAGGATTAAAATTGCGCCTAATTGGCGAAATAAGTCAGCTTGTTGCAGTTTTTTGAGGAAATTAGCGCCCATGCCTACTGTGAGCATTGCTGGAAGCGTACCTAAACCGAAAGCAAGCATAATACCTGCACCGTTGTACCAACTTCCTGATACGGCCGCCCACGTAAGCATTGAGTAAACTAAGCCACATGGTAGCCAACCCCAAATAAAGCCAAACGGCAAAGCATGGCTAGGGTGCTTCAAGGGTAGAAATGATTTACCTAAAGGAGAGATATAGCGCCATAGTTTCTGCCCGACTTTTTCAAAGAACAACAAGCCGAACCACCATTTACCGATATACAAACCTAAGACGATCATAAAGCCAGCTGCAAATAATCGCAGCCAACCTAGCAGAGCGTTAAAATCGCTTAGCTGACCTATCGAAGAGATTGCACCGCCAATCACACCACCAATCACGGCATAACTTAGCAAGCGCCCTAGGTTATAAAGTAGGGGAATAACAGGGGAAGGTTTACTGTTGCCAATCGAAAGAAGCGACGCAATACCACCACACATTCCCATGCAGTGGCCTGCGCCGATCAATCCAACAACAAAGGCTCCGATCCAATCAGGCGTCATCGTTCTTTTTGTCTACGTTAGTTTGGCTTTCGCTGTTAGCTTTCTCATTCTTGACAGGTTTACTATCAGAATGGTTGTGAGCCTTTTCGTCTTCATCAAACAGTATATTGTGACCTTGACGTTCTAGGTCTTCAAACTGTTCGCTCTTCACCGCCCATAGAAAAATACCAACAGCGATGCACACCAGTACAATCGCAATGGGGATCAGGATGTATAAACTTTCCATTATTTACCTTGCTCTTTTAAAAGCCTTAACGAGTTAGACACAACAATAATAGAGCTGGCAGACATGCCCACAACGGCAATGTATGGAGCAACCAAACCCGCGACAGCCAATGGAAGGATAAGTAAGTTATATCCTAATGACCAAGCTAGGTTTTCACGAATTATCTTACGTGTTTTTAACGCCAAAGTACGCGACTTAAGTAATCTATCGAGCTTATCACCCAGTAACACCATATCCGCAGAAGCTTTCGCCACGTCTGTACCGCCGCCCATAGCGACAGAAAGGTGGGCACCTGCAAGAATAGGGGCATCGTTAATGCCATCGCCAACCATCATGGTAATGTCACTTGCATCTCGAGAGTTCAGGTAAGCAAGTTTATCTTCAGGTTTCGCGTTAGCAACAATATCAGTAATACCAATCTCTTCAGCAACAGGCTTCGCGTTAATCAAAGAATCGCCAGTAAGCAGAGTTGTTTTGATGCCCGCTTCTTTAAATTGCTTAATAAACTCGATGCTTTCTTTACGGATTGGATCTTCATAAGTAAATGTAGCGATATGACGACCCGCCATCGACAAGTAAATGCCGTTGCTTTCCGATGGTTGAGCTTCACCTAGAATGAATTCACTACTACCAATCGCAACTTCTTGGCCATTCCACTCACCAGTGATACCTGAACCAATCACGTTATTAACTGACTCTACTTCGATCTCATCAGAAAGATGAGTCTTGAACGCTTTAGCGATAGGGTGGTTAGCGTGTTGTTCCAGGCTCGCCGCTACTTTGAGACAAGTGTCTTTATCAAGTTCAGCGAAGGTTTCAACTTGGCTGATACGAATATCACCCTCAGTCAATGTACCTGTTTTATCGATGATCAAGTGATTCACTTTGCACAAGGTTTCGAATACGTGGCCTTTGCGCAGCAAAATACCGAAGTTACCCATGCGAGAAGTGGAACAGGTAATCGCCGTCGGTGTTGCCAGTGACAGAGCACAAGGACACGTTGCTACCAATACCGAAAGCATGATCCAGAAAGCGTCTTCTGGTCGTGTTTGGTGCCAGTAAAACCAAGTACCGAATGAGATGATTAAGATCACCGCAACAAAGTATCGAGCCACAACATCAGCAATTTCTGCAATGCGGGGTTTAGACAATTGCGCTTCGTCTTGCAGGCGAACGATATTGGAAATAACCGAATCCGCTTTTGACGTCATTACTTCCAATTCAAATGATTCATCACCATTCAATGTACCAGCAAAGACGGTATCGCCTTCGTTTTTGACCACATGGATAGATTCGCCAGTCAGCATCGATTCATCGATATGAACTCTGCCAGACAATACTTTGCCATCGGCAGGAATGTGCTCACCCGGTAGAACGCGAATTTGGTCGCCAACTTTTAAGGTTTTGACTGGAACTTGTTCGCCATCTAACGTTGTTGCCATAGCAGGAACGAGCTTAAGCAGGTTACCACTAGCAGCGGCGGCTTTACGACGAGCGCGCATTTCAAGGAAACGACCAAGCAGTAGGAAGAAGGTAAACATCGAGATAGATTCGAAGAATACTTCACCTTTCTCTGTCACCGTTGCGACCAAACTTGCAACGTAGGCAAACAAAAGAGCGATCGACACAGGTACATCCATACCCAATGTTCGACCTTTGAGGCTACGCCACGCGTTGATATAGAAAGGCAATGCAGAGTAGAGCAGAACCGGTGTTGCAAAGATTAAGCTCACCCAACGGAAGTAGCTTTTGAATTCGGGCTCAAGGTTACCGAAGACTTCAAGATACAACGCCACAGCCAGCATCATGACCTGCATGGTTGCTAAACCAGCAATACCAAGACGATAGAGATAATTCTTCATCGATCGATGATAGGCGGCTTCTTGTTGATCAGCCTCAAAAGGTGCGGCTTTGTAGCCTAAGGTATGGATTGCAGACAACAGCTCGCTCAGTTTCGTCTGAGTGTTGTCCCAACTGAGCAGGGCGCGGTTAGTCGTGGTATTAACACGAATACTAACAACCCCTAACTTTGAAGAGACTTGCTTTTCAATAAGCCAAGCACAAGCAGCACAAGAGACACCTTCTAGTGACAATGTCACTTCAGAGGTGTTTTCAGAGTTACGGACGAACTCCAATTGAACATCTTCGTTGTCGTAATGACTGAGTGCCAGAAGTTGCTCTGGCACGAGATCCGCTTTTTCAGCTGGAGCGGTACGATATTGGTAGTAAGAGACCAGACCGCTATCAACGATTGTCTGGGCTACGGTTTCGCAACCCGGACAACACATAGGTCGCACCGATCCTAAGATTTCTACTTTAAAATCCGTTTCCGCTGGTACATCTTCACCGCAGTGATAACAGGATTCACACATAAGATTTAGTTCGTTAGTTGAGTAGGAGTATCAATAGGGAAGTTCATGCGACCTTGCACTAACCATTCAGAATCATGCGGAGAAAGCTCGATAAACCATGGACCTTGCATTTCATGATCCAGAGTCAACGTGTAGTTGCCTCTCGCATCAGCGGTCAGTAGCTGAGTAAAATCACGGTCAGGCAGCGTTCGGTGCACGAACATTGCGCTAATAGCAGGGAAGTGGTCTAGTTTGCCTTTGTCGAGAGTAATGATAACTGAGTTACCTTTCTCGCTAACTGAAGCTGATAAGCCAAGCTCTTTAGCAACATTTACTTTCGAAATGTCGACATTAATACCTTTACCTTTTTTATAGTAATCTTCAGTGACAACGTTAACTGAATGGTTGGTAAGTATCGCGACTCGAACCAATGTTAGCATAGAAACGCCAACGGTTAGGAAGATCAAAAACCACGGCCAAAACTGCTTATACCAAGGTTGTTCCATATTATTATTCTCAATATATACAATGAAATAAAACTAATTTTTACAAACACTTAAGGTTATAACTGTAAAAGAAAGACAGCCCCTTAAGAAGGGGCTGTTATTATTATGTTACTCTTTATCTGAGTTGCTGAGGCTCCAGACGTAGGCAGAGACGAGCTGAACCTTATCCTCACCGAGGATGTCCTTCCAAGCCGGCATTACACCAGAACGTCCGTACATGACTGTTTCCGTCACATCAGCGCGAGAATCGCCGAATAGCCAGTCGCGGTCAGTCAGGTCAGGGGCGCCAACAGCAGGGTTACCCTTACCATCAGTACCGTGACACGCTGCACACACTACAAAGCGAGCTTTACCAGCCTCTGCTTCACGTGCGTTTACGCTACGACCAGAAAGGCTAAGCGTGTAGCTAACTACTTCTTTTACGCCTTCTTCGCCAAGAGCGTCTTTCCAACCTGGCATTTGACCGACACGACCATGCATGATGGTAGTAACGATAGCTTGTGGTTCACTACCATATAACCATGCGTCATCAGTTAGGTTCGGGAAACCTTTCTGACCACGTGCATCAGAGCCGTGACACTGAGAACAGTTTTGTAGGAACAAACGTTGGCCCACTTTGATTGCATCAGCATCTGATGCAATGTCAGGGACGGAACGTAGACCATTTTCGTCGTGAGCTAGCTTTCTGAATGCTTCACCAAAGTAGGTGTCTGCATCATCAAGCTCTTTCGCGTATGCGTCTAACTGTTTGTTTGCTTGCGCAGCAGCGATTGCAGAGCGAGACTCTTCTACGCTACGAACTGTTTGGTTTGAACTCGTCCAACCTAGTAGACCTTTAAAGTTGCCAAGGCCTGGGTATAGAGCTAGATAAACAGCTGCAAACACAATTGTGCTAACGAAAAGGTATGTCCACCATTTAGGTAGCGGGTTATTAAGCTCACGAATACCATCGTATTCATGGCCCATATCCTGACCTTCTTCTACACCTGTTTTATCGTTGGAACACCAACGAAGTAAGGCTGCACAGCCAATCAATGTACCGATTGTGATTACTGTTACCCAAATACTCCAGAATGTACTCATTACTTCGTCACTCCTTGATTTTTATCTTTCGCAGGTGCTTCATCAGCGAACACTAGGTTTGCATCTTCGTCGAAGCGCGACTTACGATTTTTACCGAAAGCCCACCAAACGATGCCGATGAAACAAGCAAAAACAGTAACAGTCCAAACACTTTGAAATGTAATAATGTCCATAATTATTCCTTATTTCATTGCGTGGCCAAGCGATTGAAGGTAAGCGATGATTGCATCCATCTCTGTTTTTCCTTCAACATCTTGTTTAGCGTTAGCAATTTGTTCGTCTGTGTAAGGAACACCAAATTGATTACGGAAGATTTCAAGCTTCTGTTTAGTCAATTTGCCATCAAGTACATTCTCAGCAAGCCATGGGAAACCAGGCATGTTTGATTCAGGAACAAGTTCGCGAGGGTCGATAAGGTGAACGCGGTGCCACTCATCAGAGTAACGATCACCAACACGCGCTAAATCAGGACCAGTACGCTTAGAACCCCATAGGAATGGGTGTTCCCAGACGCTTTCGCCAGCTACAGAGTAGTGACCGTAACGTTCAGTTTCAGAGCGGAAAGGACGAATCATTTGGCTGTGACATACGTTACAACCTTCGCGAATGTAGATATCACGACCTTCCATTTCCAGAGCAGAGTAAACACGTAGATTTTCTACAGGTTCAGTAGTCTGCTTTTGGAAAATAAGTGGGGTAATTTCTACTAAAGCACCAAAACTGATAGCAATAACGATAAGAATCGCTAGTAGGCCAACATTCTTCTCTACCAACTCATGGCGATTATTTGAATTTGAGCTCATTCTAAATCTCCTTAAGCCGGTTGAGGGATAGCTTTAAGGCTATCTTTAGGTGCAGAAACAGTTTTGTACGTGTTGTATGCCATTAAGAACATACCAGATAGGAAGATGAAACCACCTAAGAAACGTACAAAGTAGAACGGGTAAGACGCTTCTACAGATTCAACGAAGCTGTAAGTTAATGTACCGTCAGAGTTAACTGCACGCCACATCAGACCTTGCATCACGCCAGAGATCCACATTGCTACAATGTAGAAAACCGTACCAATCGTTGCTAACCAGAAGTGAACATTGATTAGGGATACAGAGTACATACGCTCTTGACCAAATAGTTTAGGAACTAAGTGGTAAACCGAACCGATAGAAACCATTGCAACCCAACCTAACGCACCAGAGTGAACGTGACCGATAGTCCAGTCCGTGTAGTGAGATAGTGCGTTAACCGTTTTGATTGCCATCATTGGGCCTTCGAAAGTCGACATGCCGTAGAATGATAGAGAAACGATTAGGAAACGTAGGATTGGGTCGTAGCGAAGCTTATGCCACGCACCAGATAGAGTCATAATACCGTTGATCATGCCACCCCAAGATGGAGCAAACAGAACCAAAGACATAACCATACCTAGAGATTGAGTCCAGTCAGGAAGTGCAGTGTAGTGTAGGTGGTGAGGACCAGCCCAGATATACAGAGACACGAGAGCCCAGAAGTGAACAATCGACAAACGGTAAGAGTAAACAGGGCGACCAGCTTGTTTAGGAACGAAGTAGTACATCATGCCTAGGAAACCAGCTGTCAATAGGAAGCCTACCGCATTGTGTCCGTACCACCATTGCACCATTGCATCGATCGCTCCGGAATAAATCGAGTACGATTTAAACGCAGAGACAGGAACAGCTAGGCTGTTAACGATGTGCAACACGGCAACCGTGATAATGAAGGCTCCGAAGAACCAGTTTGCTACGTAAATGTGCGATGTCTTACGTTTAATCATGGTTCCGAAGAACACGACCGCATAAGCTACCCACACAAGAGTAATAGCAATATCGATTGGCCATTCAAGTTCTGCGTATTCTTTACCAGAGGTTAAACCTAACGGTAAAGTAATTGCAGCGGACAGGATAATCGCTTGCCAACCCCAAAAGGTAAAGGCTACGAGAGGGCCACCAAAGAGACGCGTCTGACAGGTACGTTGTACAACATAATATGATGTTGCAAACAGCGCACTTGTACCGAACGCAAAAATAACCGCATTAGTATGCAGGGGACGTAAACGACTGTACGTCAACCACGGCGTATCAAAGTTTAGCTGTGGCCAAACTAATTGAGCGGCAATCAAAACACCAACGCCCATACCGACAATACCCCACAAAATTGTAACTAGGGTAAATTGACGGACGACCGTATAGTTGTAGTTTTGTTCAAGCTGCTTTTCTTGGCTCATTTGCATGCTTCCAATTTCTTATTTACTACACTTTACTTCCAACACGACTCACGTCGTAATGCCACCCAAATTAGAAAAGGAAATTCAGCCTATTCAGGGCTTTATTTCCACTTGCTGATTTTAAAAAAAAGTGGCATTTTCAACGCGACACTATACTTGAATTAACAAATCAATGACAGAGTAGTAACCTTACGCTTGGTCTGGAATTGGATTTTTATTTAAAAACTTTGAACTTTGTAACAAGGAGTAAAGATTATAATGGCGGCACAAAAGCTAACAAAAGGCAGGCTTGTTCAAATTATCGTCATGTTGGTTATTTTAATAGCTGCATTTACTTGGAGAACAGTAACATACGATAATAACGAAACAGTAAACTGTATAGTTTCAAAACCTTGTAAATTTGGTATTGATAATCATAATGTTTCAGTTTCAAGCAATAACCTAGGGTATTGGATCGAAACATCTAAAACTGGCAAATTTATCATTAGCTATAATGAAAGCGGAATTCTGGAAGAAAAAGGACCATCAAATTGGCTGTTACAAACTAGTGATAAGACCTCCTCAATAACGGTTACATTTCCACAACAGGTGAGCACGTTTTCTGTAAACCTTTCTAAGGAGTAACAGAGAGAAACTGGGGCACACCTCGGTTCTTTTGATAGAAACATGTACCAAATCAGTGAAACACAATGCATTAAAGTGTTATAAAGAGAGCATTAATAAAGTTACCCAGAATCTATGAAATTTCTATCAAAAGTCTCTTACTCCCTAGACGATAAAATCGCAGTAGATGAGTTGCTCAGCGGGGTGGAAAACCCTGACGATATTGCTTGTCTTATTTGCTACTGCACAGAAGAGTATTCGACACTCGCTGTGCAGAGATATTTCGTAGATGCTCTCCCGAACACTCCCATACATGGCTGTACTACTTGTCACGGCATTATGACCGAAACTGGTTTTCATTCTGGTCCAGTCATTGGCGTCCTCATTATTTATGACTCGGGGATCAACGCCTATGGTACGGGAATCGAACATTTCAGCGACTCCATAGACCGCAGTACCTTCAGCGCGATAGACAAAGCACTCAAGAACGCCAACCGAGAAGGTGAAATTCCTGATCTTATCTTGCTGCATTCCACACCGGGTAACGAAGAAAAGGTGATGGCGGCTATCGATAAGAAATTTGGTACTGAAGTGCCAATTATTGGTGGCAGTGCTGCAGACAACCAGGTTTCCGGAAATTGGAGTATCTTCACCGAAGAGTCGCTGTCTATAAATGGTGTGTCTTTAACGGTAGTGTTTGCGTCTCAGTCCATCTATTCCTCTTTCAGCGCGGGTCATACGCCTACGCGGTATTCAGGCACCGTGACCAAAGTAAGAAACCGAATTTTGTTGGAGATAGACCACAGGCCAGCCGTCACCGTTTACAACGAATGGACTAATTTCCACTTAGATGGCAGTGATGATGGCTACATATTCGAAAAGTCGTCAGTCTACCCATTAGGCAGGAAAGTCGGCTCTTCTTACGATTACCCATATTTCAAATTGTCTCATTCGATCAGAGAGACGGAGTGTAATGGGATTGAGCTGTTCACAGACATCAGTGAAGGCGACACCATCTACCTGATGCAAGGGTCTAAGCAGCAGTTGATTAGCCGCGCCGCGAATATCATTCACTCCTCATACTACAACGACATGGATCTTGAAGAGAAACTAGGGGCGATCAATATCTTTTGTGCAGGCCCAATGTTGAACCTTAAACAAGATATGGATGAGGTTTGTGACCAAATAAATCAAGCACTTAATGGGCTCCCATACATATGTCCATTTACGTTTGGTGAACAAGGCAGGCTCTCTGGTGGCGAGAATGCACACGGGAATTTAATGGTATCGTCTGCAACGTTTTATAGGTTGAAAAAGTAATGGGTTCTGAAGGTCAAGAAGCGCTGCAAGAAGCACGTATTGAACTGCAAAAACTAAAAGCCCGTGAGCGAAAGCTGGCTGAAGAGAACAGGGTGATCTTATCAACCATCTCTGCGATCAGTAAGGCAAGTAACATATCTGAGATATTCTCCAGTCTCGAGTTCGTGCTCAAAAAATACATTAAGTTTGATGACTTTATCGTGGTATCAAGGGTAGGGAACGAAGGCAGTTTCAAAACCCTGCTAAGCAATAACAAAGTCTTCGAACAGATGAATTGGAGTGATTGTGGCAAGTTATCTCGAGTGATCAATGGAGAATGCGCCATCCTTTTTGAACCCAAGTCTCTGGGTGAATTCAATTCCTTACATCCCATTATCCTCGATCAAATCAACTCTGTTCTAATTACTGGTATCGATAGCGGACTAACACAATCCGTCATCATCTTTATCCACTCGAATACCAAGCACTTTAGTATTGAAACTAAGGCCACACTAAACCGTTTTCGACCGTTGATAGAGCGTGCTGTTTTCGATATTGAGAACAAAGAAAAGCTTGAAGCAACCGTTCGAGAACGTACCGCAGAGCTTGTCACAGCAAGAAAAGACGCAGAAAGAGCCAACAAGGCCAAGTCTGAATTCCTCGCGATGATGAGTCATGAATTAAGAACACCGCTAAATGCCATAATTGGCCTAATAGACACCCTAAAATCCACATCATTGAACGAAGAACAACAGTCTATACTGCTTAATATGAGCACATCATCTGAGCTATTGCTGGCAATTATCAGTGACGTATTGGATTTTTCTAAGATTGAATCTGGGTGTTTCTCGTTGGCTCCTCAATGGAGCAACGTAAGAGACACTGTAACTTTTGTATTATCTGAACAAAAGAAGACAGCAGACGATAAAGGTTTGCCGCTAACAGTAACTAGCGATATCCCTGAAGGTGAACTTCATTACATCGACCCAAGTCGCTTGGCACAGATCCTATTTAATTTGATCGGTAACGCGATTAAGTTCACTGAGCGTGGGCATGTCCATGTTTCTATAAAGTACCAGCAGAGCTCTTTCTATATAACGGTGGAAGACACAGGGATTGGCATTAGCTCGCAACAACTTTCGTCGCTGTTCAGTCCATTTGTGCAAGCTGATAGCACAATCACACGTAGATTTGGTGGCACAGGTTTAGGCTTGGCCATCACTAAAAGACTGGTTGAACTGATGCGCGGGCGCATATCGGTAAAGAGTGAGCCTGGAAAAGGCTCCAAATTCGAAGTACAGTTGCCAGTGCTTACTAGAGTTACGAATAATCTGGCTAACAAAGAAGACGAATCTTCACGAGAGTTAAGAAGCCGTTATTCAGTGTTAGTTGTCGAAGACAATCCAACGAATCAAATGGTGATAAAGTTAATCCTTACAAGACAAGGCCACGAGGTTTTCATCGCAAGTAATGGTGAAGAAGCGATTGGCTTTATTGAAAGAGGCAACGAATCAATAGACATTATCTTAATGGATGTGTCGATGCCGGTCATGGATGGATTAACCACAACCAAATACATGAGAGACGCAAACATCAAAACACCAATCGTTGCGCTAACAGCACACACATCAGTAGAAGACAAATGTTCGTGCTTAGATGTCGGCATGAATGATTTCGTGACCAAGCCAGTAAGAACTAAAGAGATCACAGAAGCAATTGATCGATTAATGCTTGAAGTCTAATAAACGTATTCTTAATCGAAGATTAGGAAATATGTTTATTAGGTATTTTATGGTAAATAGCCTTACTGTTAAATAGAACATCGATTTGGTAGATAAACAAGAGGCAGGGCATCGCACAAAGATACCTGCCTTATAAATACCAAACACCATTTAACATAATATACATAATACGCACCAAAAAGGAGATTGAAATCTGAGAGGTTTCAGGGCCTGTTACTCGCGTAATTTTACGTACAGCGCCGCATGAATCTATCTATTTAATTACTGGCTGGCTTTGACTCCGCGTTAATTGGATTAAATCGTGATGGCTTTATCACATGTCTGCTCAAACTTAATTAAGACTTCTAATTACGGATGCCTCTCCAAAGTTAGTCCAGAGTCTCTGCTGGTTGAGTGTTAAAAGCTATTACCCTGATTTTGCTTACCAAAAGAACCTAGATGATTAACGCTTCCACTAACTCTCGGTCTATTGTCCGTACTACCAATAAACTGAAAAGACTTGGTTACTCTTGTTCGCTAGATTTAACGGTCCCAAAAGACCAAGCGAACTCCCGAATCATCTAGTCTTGTTTACCTATGTTGGCTTGTTCTTCACCAAATTGAATCAACTATCAACGTCATCAGTAACATCCGTACTCGTTTTTCAAACCACTAACTTTGAATTTTCTGATGCCCAACGGTCATTGTTACCAAACTGCGTTGCCATCCAAAACGAACTTCTATAAACGACTTGGCTAATCGTAAGTTACAGTGCAACATAAATTCTATTAACCTCTGTCTGGACTATATTAACTTGTCTCATAACTGCGATAATGACACTTCTATTACCAACAAGTCTTTAAAATCAGATCTTTAGGCTAGTTCTCAATTAGTTAGAGTATCTTTTGTTTGTTAACATATTCTGGAACAGAATAACTTATTATCTTAGAAGGCTTTACATGAAAATCAGTACAATCGCCCTATCGCTATTCACCGCTTTTTTTGGCATCAGCTCGCAGGCGCTTGCTAGTGAAAACGAAAACTCACCTAGAGAGCATGGTCATTTTTATGCTGGTGTTGATATCGGCTTTTATAATGAAACTGAATTAGAATATCGTGGCAGCGCCATTGAAGATTCATCTGATCTATCAGACTTTAGCTATAACTTGGTTGGAGGCTACGAATTCAATACACATGATGTCGTCAAACTGGGGCTAGAAGCCGAGTACCGAAAAATCGGAAAAGTTAGCTATAACGACTTAATGGATATTGAAGGCCATGCTTTCTTCGTAAACATTAAACCAAAGTTTATTGTTGAAGGTGACGTATTAGATCTGTATGTATCTTTATTAGCCGGTGTTGGCTCTATGGATATGGAAGCGAAAGCTTTTGGAGTATCAGACTCTAAGTCTGAAGCAGCCTACCAAGTTGGTGCTGAGCTTGGTGCGATGGTAACAGACAACATCGATATCCATATTGGTTACCGCTATGCAAACGTTGAAATTGAATCCATCGATGTGTCACCTCAAACCGCTTACCTAGGTGCAAGGTACCACTTCTAAACTTGATTCACTCGTAGGCTCAATACTACTAAAGCCGTCCTTTTAAAGCTCGGCTTTAATTTTGATCACCTATTTCCCTACTCGACCTCTACTTTGACAAGACAATTCAACCATAAATAAAGTTACGTTGTATCTTCTGTAAAAAGTTACAACTTGAAAGCTTTGCCCTAACGCAAAATAAACCACTTTAACAGGCTACTATTTCGTGTTTAAATTTTGATATATCAAACAGTTATACGAATAAATTTGGTGATTAAGCAATCAAATGCTATGCATTCAATCCTTAAAAATAAATTAAAGTGTTAACATCAGGCAATTTTGTAAACTAGGTGTTTGATATGTTGCCTAAACTTTATAAGTTCAGATCGCTCCACGACAGAAACATACAATCTATTTCCGAGTGTTCGTTGTGGTTTGATTACGCTAAAACTTTTAATAACCCTTTTGAATCTAACCACGCATTCAACAAAGAGCTTCAACAAAACTTTAAGATCATGTGTTTCTCTCAGTCGAACGACCACCCAATACTATGGTCGCAGTATGGTGACAACTTTAAAGGCATGTGTATCGAGTATGATCTCAACTGCTATAACGGCGAGGCCAATCTCAACTGTTTTGAAGTCCAGTATGAAGACGAACCGAATATGTTCCGCCCGGCATCGCTAAGAGGTTTACAAACATCAAGACTGGGAGCTGAGATATTCAAAATTAAGCATTCTAATTGGCGTTATGAAAAGGAATACCGCTGGGTATTACCTGATGACGAGGTGATCGGAAATAAACTCTACCTTAATAGAGAGTGCCTAAGCTCGGTGATTCTGTCAGAGCACGCTCCTGCCGACAGGAAATTGAAAGTTCTGATGACTTGCCAGCGCCTTGGTATCCCTGTTAAACACGCAATAGCAAAGCAAGAGTCGTTTACCTTCGAAGTGGTCAGTTAAGTAGAGTGTAATCCTACTGTTTAGCGCCAAAACAAGACATTCACATAAAGTTACAGCGCAACAAAAAAGAGAGCGACATTAATGAGACTCTCTCTTTTTATTACATGTTCACCGTAAGCTTTCCCAATCCTTTATCTTGCATCTGCTCAATCGTCGCGATAGACATTTGAACAGTTGAAAACCAATAAGGTCGGTGCTTAACGTTAAATAGTTCACTATTATCTAACGCCTCGAAAACAGAATATTTTCTACCTTGAGCCAAAGCTGCACCATAAACCGTTCGCTCAAGTACTGGAATGTCATTCACTTCCTCTAGAAGTGCCCTCTTGATGAACTGATTTCCAGGGCTCCAATCTATAAATTCAACGAGGTTTTTTAGTAGCTTAAGCTCTAGCTTCTCGACCATTGATTCAAGAAACTGTGTGTTTGGCATCACCTCAGTACAAGCATAATATTCGTCATGCTTGTCACTTGCTTCACGATAACCAAGCATCGTTTTTACCAATGCGTCTTCAAACGTTGAAGAAAAGTGGTTACAAATTAAAAACAAAGGCAGAACTCTCAACACACCAAGTAAAATGCCTACGTTAGGATCTTTAACCGACGTTTCTTGAAGTCGAATTCGAGTCGCATTTGACGTCACGACCAAGTGTTGCCAAACCTTAGGTGTGATGTGTTTAATGTTGCCATCATTCCACTTAATCAGCTGTTGACTCATTAACAATGGGAACAATAAACGACAATTTTCTATTCCTATTTGTCGTGCTGCAACTTTTGGATCGAGAATTACCTTAGATTTCTTTCCATATTTATCTGCAAACTCTTGATTGGAAACAAACTCGATTAAACTTGAGCTCAATGGCCTACTTTTCGCGGATATTTCATGGAGTTTGGAAAAGTTTAAAGATGGCGAATACGCAACACTAGCGAACTGATTGTAATCGGGTAAGTCTGAAAACAACGAACTTATTAAGGTACCTTGAAGCTTCTCAAGCATTAGCGCAGAAGCGGCATTGCTGACATCATCGATAACGTATCGTAAGGTTTGTTGCTTCGCGTCGACTTTTTCACGATGAGCATTGACTCTATCCTGCTCGCAGCGCAATAAAATACGTTGATTGTGAGATATGCGGTCAGATTCATCAAATATGACACTATCACAATACCTATTTTCCAAACTTAGTAACGTGTCTACTGTGGATTGTGCGAGCTTATATTCAGGTGAGATTAACCATCGATTAAAGCGAGCTTCAACATTGATTGAGACCTTCCTTGAGATCTCAACTACTTCAGGGGTATAACTTTTATTTGCTAACAACAACCGTGACTTTCCTTTGCCGTAAATGCTCTTGTATCGGCATATCCTGCCTTTATAACAAAACTAATATTAATAGAAATTAGAGATTGGTTCACGAAATTGTTTCAATAAAATTAAGGATATTTAGTTATAGTGCGTTGAGAGTGGCTAGTGTGTGATATGTAGCCGGATATACTTTTCTGGAAAGCTGTATTTGAACCTTTTCTTCGTCGGTAGGTGTTTTTTCGCCTGCTTGCAAACTTTACTATCTCCAGACGTTCTCACCTTTTTGATTCTTGCATAACCTTTAGAGTGCTTCATCTCAATCATCAGATCGCAATAACCCTCGAAATCAACATTACTCTTGTTGAGCCCTTTCATGACGGTGACTTTTATCTTTTTAGCTACAGGATTAACCAATGCATCGTCGGGAAAAGCGACTGGGGATAAAAAACATAATAGTAATACTAGATATCTCATACTGCTCTCTCTTTGTTGAGGGTGAGAACAGTATGCGGAGATTTAAGAGAAATGAAGGATTAACTTAGTATGAGGATTGACCAGCTAACGCGTAACTCTCAACGATTACGCTTTCTTTGAGCCTTTAGACTTAAAACCATTATGCGGGAACACGTTACGAATACGTTGCTGTACGTTTTTAGGAACATCTTTAGTGAACTTGAGATTGTAACCAGAACGTTTTGCATACACTTTTAGCTCGCCTTTAAAGGTATTGTTATGACCAATCTCTTGAAGGTTGTGCTTAAAGCTCGGTGGAAGATGCCCTTTAACTTGTTCGATCGCCCCGTCGCTAAATTTAATTTTCAATACCGGTCGATCGACTGCTACTAACCAAAAAACTAATACCGCACCGATTAAGATTACGTACATCATAATGTCACCACTACTGTTGATGGTTATTTATCGTCAGAAAGGAGCTTGCTTAAGTCTTCTTTGAGGCTAGTCACCGTCTTGCTGGCCTGCTCACTACGAGACGCTTCGCTAACCAAATACTCGATGGCATCTGAGAGCGTACAACCTAGCTCGTTCGCACGTTGAGATAGCTTTTCCCATACACGGTAATCAAGGTCGATTGATTTCTTCTTTGTATGAACTTGTTCAGCATTGAAGTGGCGTTTTCGCTTAGCTCTGATCGCTTGTTTAAGCTTGTTATCGAGCTCAGGAGACATGTTGTTAGAGATCCACTCAAGAACACCCGTAGGCTGGTGTTCCAGCTTCAATAAGGCTTGAACAGCAACGTCAGCTTCACTTGAATCAATATGGCAAGTAATCGATTCACCTTCTTTCCACTTTTTGACCAGATAGTTCCATTTCCAACCACATTCCAAGTTTTCAAGTTGCTGATATTTCATGTCTAATCTCGAGAGTTAATCCTAGTGACAGCGTAACCCAGAATGGGTTATTTCACAATTATTGTCTTGAAAGAATAGACCAAGATCATACTTATATTAGCTTAGTGATTAGTAACTACCACATAGAGCTACAAGCGAGATCGGTTTTTCTATATACTCCCTACCTCATTATCATAATCAGAAACTTAAATGACTCAAGTAGATTGGCGACATGTTACGCCTCAGTACGACGAATATAGCGCTCAATTAGAGCAATTCCCTGACATCTCGCCTTTCCCGTTTTCAGATATTCAACATAGATTCAAAGATGCGCTAACCCGCTTTGTTCGCTTGTCTAACCTTTCGCGCGTTTTACTGGTAAATGCTCCGGACAATTCAATCTATCGTCAAATGATTGTTGAATCTCTAGTCACTGCTTTAGATGATCACACTCTGCCGGTTATCAAAACTGAGTCTTTAAATGCTGCCTCTCTATTTGACCAAGTTCAATCGAAAGACGGTAAGGTTATTGCGACAAAACCTGGCCTACTGGCTAGAGCAAACAACGGTTATCTGATCGTTTCAGCAAACTTGATCTTGGCCAACCCAGGAAGCTGGTTACTGCTTAAATCAGCACTGCTTGGTGAAGCCGTAGAACCAATCAGCAGTAATCCAGAGCACTTGAACCAATCCCCGACTTTGCCTTTGACTTACAACATTAAGTTGATTGTTGTTGGAGACAGAGCTCAACTAGGTGACCTTGATTACCTAGACAGCGATATTCAAACCGGTTTTTGCCTATTCAGCGAAATTGAACAAGATATCAAGCTCTCTGAAGAGACTTTGACTCAATATCTTGGTTACCTTAAGTGGCTTCAACAACGCTATGAATTACCAAACATCACGCAACAAGCGTTGACTGGCATTCTTACTGCCGGAGCAAGAGAAACCGAAGATCAAAGCTATATCCCACTGTGCCCTATTTGGCACAACGCGTTATTGAACGAAGCTTTGATTGAAGCCGACAATGGTGAGATTGATATTCACCATATCCAGCAAGCTCAACAGCACAAATACAACCGTGAATCTTATCTACCAGAACGCGCCCTTGATGATATTCGTGATGGCCAAGTCATTATCGAAACTGAAGGTGAACAAGTTGGTCAAGTTAATGGATTGACGGTCATCGATGTACCGGGACACCCGATATCGTATGGTGAACCTGCACGAATTTCCTGTGTTATTCACTTTGGTGATGGTGATATTGCCGATGTTGAGCGCAAAGCCGAACTTGGTGGTAATCTTCATGCAAAAGGTATGATGATCATGCAAGCATTTGTGAGCAGCGCACTCAACCTTGAAGATCCGCTACCTTATGCCGCTTCTGTGGTATTTGAGCAATCGTATTGCGAAGTAGATGGCGATAGTGCTTCTCTTGCAGAGCTTTGCTCTTTGGTGAGTGCTTTGTCTGAATACCCTATCAATCAACAAATTGCGGTTACAGGTGCAGTTGACCAATTTGGACGTGTGCAAGCTGTTGGCGGGCTAAACGAGAAAATCGAAGGCTTCTACCATGTGTGTAAGCACAACGGCTTAACAGGCGAACAAGGTGTGATCCTTCCAAGATCGAACTTAAGGCATCTTGCACTAAAGCCTGACCTTATTGAAAGCATTAAGAATGAAGAATTCCATATTTGGTCTGTGTCTAATGTAGACGAAGCAATTCCTCTCATTATGAACAAACCATTTAGAGACGATGAACAAGAAAGCGTTCTGAGTAAAATCGCGGAACGTATTGAAAACTTTGAAAGACATGAGCACCCTATTGGAATCGTTGGACGCATTAAAAACTGGTTTGTCTAGTACTGATCGGACTTGTTTAGCGTACACCTGTTCACTAATATGCACCTATCAAAAATCGGAGTAATTGATAATGCAAAACAAACGTGATTCTTACACTCGCGAAGAGCTTCTAGCATCAAGCCAAGGCGAACTATGGCCACAAGGCCCTCAACTACCAGCACCGAACATGCTAATGATGGATCGCATCACTAAGATGTCTGAAACTGAAGGTGATTACGGTAAAGGTTTAGTTCTTGCTGAGCTGGATATTACTCCTGACCTATGGTTCTTCGATTGTCACTTCCCAGGTGACCCTGTAATGCCTGGTTGTCTAGGCCTTGACGCAATGTGGCAGCTGGTTGGTTTCTACCTTGGTTGGGTTGGCGGTGAAGGTAAAGGTCGTGCTCTAGGGGTTGGCGAAGTGAAATTCACTGGTCAAATTCTGCCTACAGCGAAAAAAGTAACTTACGAGATCCACATGAAGCGTGTTGTTAACCGTCGTCTAGTTATGGGCCTTGCGGATGGTCGCGTACTTGTTGATGGTAAAGAGATCTACGTTGCTAAAGATTTGAAAGTTGGCCTTTTCCAAGATACGTCAGCATTCTAATCTAATAGTTAGATTTTTAGTAAAGCAGCCCATGGCTGCTTTATTTTCGTTCCAATAAATTTAGTTATAGTGCATTAAAGTATCCCGTATTAAGCTTGAAACAGGATAAATCCACCAGCGATACGCTTATGATAGCGAAACTAGAATGCTACATAGCTCTGGGAGTCTTTGTGTTGTTCTGAAACTAACAAGGCTCCAGCCGTTGTAATCAACATACAATGGAGCCCTGACCTTGAATTCTTTACGCCCTATCTACTTATAGAGACCTGATTGCTTGTCATCTTTGGCGTCACGCCATCCACCTAACCAATAAGACCGAGAATCCATTTGGCTATATGGGCAAGCTTCTTGCGACCGTCCATTTAAACCAGCCTTGTAGCCTTGAGATTGTGCTCGTTCTAGTCGATCACGCTTTTGTCTCTTCATAGTGCAGTCCTCATACGGGTGTTCCATTTACTAACATACAATGATTACAACTTTGCGGAGTTTTTGTGACTCCAACTTTAAGAATCGATCAGATTTTCACTTTTCTCAAGGCGAAAAAAAGCCCGAGTTCAGAATTGTGAACTCGGGCCCAAGAGATAAATTATTTAAATTTTCTGCGGAACCCTAACAGACCAAGCACAGTCAAAGTTAACCAACCTAGGCTACCACCTTGACGATCAACTTTCTCTGAGTCGGCACTACGAGTTTGGATATCAGCTTTAGTTGCACCGGCAATTGGTACAAGCTTAACTGCAACAACCTCTTCTACCGCGTTAGATGACGCGCCACCACAATATGAGTTGTGAGAGGTTGTATCATACGCTTGTGCCTTACCACCCACAGTACATTTTATAGCAGTCGCAGAGATAACACCTGCATCATTAATACCTGTTGCATCTATGATTCGGAAATAGTTATTCGCATCAGAGTAGTCTTGACCGTCAGTGTTCGCACCATTGGTCAAGTCGTCTAGCCACCAAGCTTGATTATTAAATACTGCGTCAACTCTTACATTATTTGGGGCCTCAACAGCGTAAGGGTAAATAAAACCACGATGTCTACGTTCACTACCATCAACTTCACGAGTCGTTTCCGCATCAATCTGGCCTACAAATTCATTATAATTGTTTACCGCTTTAGCTTCACCACTTGAGCCACTAAAGAAAATGCCACCGGACAAGAATGTTGCTGTTGGGTTCGTCGCATCCGTTACAACAAAGATCTTATTACCTGCACTACCATTCTCTGGCACATAGCCATTACGTTTGGCATAACCAACAGCGAACAAGTTATTGTTAATATCAGTCGCAACAGAGTTACTGTATCTCGCATCGTCATTAGACGAGCCTGACTTCACCTCTGCACCACTAATCTGTGTAGTCGTCCATGTTGCACTGCCAAGATCTAATGAACCACTCACAAATACACTAGCATTCATGTCCTGTAGATCGCCATTGCCATCGGCAGTATTATAGCCAACACCATAAAAAACAGAGTTGGATTCAACAATTGAACGCATACTACCTTGGGCAAAATAATCACCCTGTCTAGCATCACCGGTGCGAATCCAATCAATTTCTTTAGTCGTCGTTCCGTCCCAAATAGCAGCTTTTGAGCTGAACGTCGTGTCAGAGGTGTCAGTACCAGGACCTTTTACAGAAACACTACCTACATTGTAAACAGTGCCGTTACTTGCTGTGATCGCTTTCCATGCACGAGTTTCAGAAGATCCGGTAGGTTTCGCTGTCGTCGTAAACAACGCGTTATTGCGAATGTCGCCTTCAGATTTAACACCTAGCGGTTGAGCATTATCATCTAGAGAGTTAATTACCGTATTACGAGTGTCAAAAGTATCACCACCTTCTACAAATGCTTTTGCATTGACGTAAGTAAGGTCATTTCTTTCCTTACTCCAAGTATCGTTCCAACGGTTTTGCGCCCAGCTTTCACATGTAGAATATCTTAGTTCTCGGTAGCAATAGTTTTCGAAATCATCGAACTCTTGAATGTATTGGAACGGAGCATCCATGGCAAAAGGCACTTCTTCGCGATAACTTACAGCCTCGACCGTATTGCGAGTTTCACCAGCTAATTTAAATGTCGTATCAGCACAGTTAGTTGCGGTAGCGTCAAAACATCCTAGTGCAAGGTCGTTCGTTCCGTCTGTAGCAGTACCAGGCTGAATAGCTACACCGAATATCTCTGATGTGCCAGTAATCGAAGGCGTCACTTCAACTACCTTGTAAAGCGCTGCGTTAGCATGAGTTGCCGCCAAAACTAGGGCTGCAACTGTAGTTAATTTAAATTTAGTACAAGTCATTATTACTTCTTAACTTTCCTGTTGTAGTGCCTCGAGCTCTTCCCAGCGCTCAAAAGCAACTTCAAGCTCCTGCTCTGCTGCAGATAGCTTATCTAATACTGGTTGTGTCTGCTCTACAGATTTCGAAAAGAAGCTTGGATCGTTGACTTCTTCCTGAAGAGTTTCAATTTGAGTTTCCAATTCTTCTAAACGCATTGGTAGCGCTTCTAGTTCTCGTTGTAGCTTATACGATAACTTCTTAGGTTTAGCCTTAACTGGCGCAGTTTTGGGAGTTTCCTCAACTACTTTCTCAGGCTTTGATGGCTTTTCAACCTGTCGGTACTCTAATGCTTGCTTTCTTTGCTGTTGAGCATCGTGATAGCCACCAACAAATTCTTCAATCACACCGTTACCTTCGAAGATCCAACTTGTCATAACCGTGTTATCAACAAACTGACGATCGTGGCTCACTAAAAGAAGCGTACCCTGATAGTTGGCAAGCAAATCTTCTAAAAGTTCCAAAGTTTCGATATCTAGATCGTTGGTTGGCTCATCGAGAATCAATAAGTTGTTCGACTTAAGGAAGATACGAGCTAATAACAGACGGTTTTTCTCACCACCTGATAGTGCCTTAACAGGAGTACGAGCACGTTTTGGTGAGAATAAGAAATCTTGTAAGTAGCTTAGTGCATGACGCTCACGGCCGCCTACTGTCACTTCTTGCTTACCATCCGCTAGGTTATCAATTACAGACTTCTCAGGATCTAGGATTTCGCGGTATTGGTCGAAGTAAGCCACTTCAAGTTTAGTACCACAATGCAGACGACCTGAATCAGGCTTAAGCTGGTCAAGAAGCAGCTTAAGTACCGTACTCTTACCACAACCGTTAGGACCAATCAGAGCAATACGATCACCACGCATGATGTTGAAGCTGAAATCTTTAACAATCTCTTTGCCTTCGAAGCCAAAGTTAATGTTCTCTGCTTCAAATACAATCTTACCAGAACGCTGGCCATCGTCGATTTGGATAATCGCTTTGCCCTGCACTTCACGACGGTTCAAACGTTCTTCACGTAGCTTCTTAAGCGCACGAACACGGCCTTCGTTACGAGTACGACGAGCTTTAATACCCTGACGAATCCAAACTTCCTCTTGAGCAAGCTTCTTATCGAATTCAGCGTTTTGCATTTCTTCAACACGAAGCGCCTCTTCTTTCTCAACAAGGTAATTTTCGTAATCGCCCGGGAAAGAGCTCAATTTACCGCGATCAAGATCGACAATACGTGTTGCCATCGATTTAATGAACGCACGGTCATGCGAGATAAAGATGATTGAACCGCGGAAGTCTTTCAGGAAGCCCTCTAACCATTCAATGGTTGCAACATCCAAGTGGTTAGTCGGTTCGTCGAGTAGAAGCACGTCAGGGTCACATACAAGCGCACGAGCAAGTGCCGCTTTACGTTGCCAACCACCAGACAAATCTGTCAGTTTGGTTTCAGCAGTCAGCTTAAGTGCTGCCAATACGTTACTTACACGATCTTCAAAACGCCATGCATTAGCATGATCCAGTTGTTCTTGAACGCGAGTAAGGCGGTTTAGATTCTTTTCACTTGGGTCTGTCGCGATGAGATCCAGAAGATCATGATAGATCTTCAGCTGTTCGCCGATTTCAGCAAGGCCACCAGCAACATAGTCATAAACTGTACCTTGTTCATTACGCGGTGGATCTTGTTCTAGACGAGACACAACCACATCTTGCGTGATTTGCATCTTACCGTCGTCCATGATGATGTTTCCAGATAGGATTTTCATCAATGTCGACTTACCAGCGCCATTGCGCCCTACTAAACATACACGTTCGTTTTCTTGCAGCACGAAGTCCGCACGATCTAATAATGGGTGATCACCAAACGCTAATTGCCCATTATGAATTGTAAGTAATGCCATTCTTCTTTAACCAATCATTAAGTTCTAACAAGCCAAATGGCCAGTTAAGCTCTGAGCTTTGAGAAAGGTCAGAGCTTTCAAATTTGAGCACCGGAATAGTGACCCCGTAACGGGAAAAGAGCTCATCATCAAATGCAATGTCAACAACGTTGACGTGATGGCTAATGTTTAACTGTTCCGTGAGTTGGAATGCCATCTCACATAGATGGCACCCTTCTGTACTGTAGAGAGTCAGCACTATATATCCTTATACGATCTCTTAACTACTTATGTGTAATCAACCAGCAATTATGAATGTGCTTATTGCGAGAGAAGTCCAATGGAAGTGTCTTCGCTGAGATATTCTGAGCCTTAAGACCTAACTCATCTAGAGCTTCCAAGTCCATTTTGAAGTGACGCTTGTTGTTAGAGAACACAATCGTGCCTTCTTCACGAAGAAGACGTTTAAGGTTTTCCATCAGCTGAATGTGATCACGTTGAACATCGAAAGATTGATCCATACGCTTTGAGTTAGAGAACGTAGGTGGATCGATAAAGATCAGATCATAAGAACCCTGCTCTTTAGCTAGCCATTGTAGACAGTCAGCTTGAACAAACTGATGTTGACGACCAACACGACCGTTAAGCTCCATGTTCTCTTTCGCCCACTCTAGGTAGGTATTAGACATATCAACAGTAGTTGTAGAACGAGCACCACCCACAGCAGCATGAACAGATGCACTTCCTGTATAAGCAAACAAGTTTAGGAAATCCTTACCTGCGGCCATCTCACCGATACGACGACGAGTGATCTTATGATCTAGGAACAACCCGGTATCTAGGTAATCATGAAGATTAACAATCAGCTTAACGCCATACTCGTTCACTTCTAAGTTCGATGAGTCTTGAGCCAATTTCTGGTATTGAGAACGGCCTTTCTGTTTCTGACGAACTTTAAGCACAACGTTGTTTGCTTCTACGCCTGTTACTTGAATAGAAGCACGGATGATATCGGTTAAGCGACGTTTAGCCTTCTCTTCCGGTACATCTTTAGGCGCTGCGTATTCTTGAATCACAAGATGACCTGGGTATACATCAATCGCTACATTGTATTCTGGTAAGTCCGCATCGTAGATACGGTAACAATCTAATTGCTCTTTCTTAGCCCACTTGCCAATTTTACCGATGTTCTTTTTAAGACGGTTTGCGAAGTCAGGAGCAATTAACTGTTCTTGCTCGCCCGTTGGACGTTCTGACATCGGACGATCTGAAATTGAGTAGTTCTTTTGGTGACACGGTAACGCACCGTTATTCAATTTGAACTGTTTGTCTGCACGCATGCGTAAGCAGCTTAGTAGCTCGTCTGAGCTAGAGAAGATAGATGCGTTACAGCCACCAAATTCAGCTTTGAGCTGTGCACCGAATGCTGTGTAAAGTGCAATAAGACCCGGCTCGGTACCAAGACGTTCACCGTAAGGCGGGTTAGAAACAATCACACCATCAGTAAACTCTGTAGGACGCTTAAGCTTTGCAGCATCGCCTACTTCGAATTCAATCAACTCTTCAACACCGGCACGACGAGCATTGTCACGCGCAGTTTTGATCATACGTTCATCATTGTCGTAGCCATAGAACTTACATTCCACTTTCTTAACACCACGACGACCTTGAACGTTCGCTTCAGCTTTCACTTCAGCCCATAGCTCTGGTTCGAAATCTTCTAGTGATTCAAAACACCACTTCTGACGTTTAACACCTGGAGCCATGTTTGCAGCCATCATCGCCGCTTCAATCACTAACGTACCTGAACCACACATAGGATCTAAGAAAGGTTTCGTTGCATCCCAACCACTACGAAGAAGGATTGCAGCAGCTAGTGTTTCACGCAGCGGAGCACGACCTGATTCTGGACGGTAGCCACGTTGGTGAAGACCGCTACCCACCATATCAACACCAAGAATCGCTTTATCACGGTGTAGACGAACGTGAATACGAACATCTGGGTTCTCTTTGCTGATAGAAGGACGAGGCAAAGACTTCTTCTCGAAGCAATCGACAACCGCATCTTTTACTTTCATCGCACCGTATTGGCTATTACGGATTTCGTTGTTCGTACCATTGAAGTCAACAACAAAACGCTTAGAGCTATGGAATTGATTTACCCAGTTAACCGCAGTGGTTGATAGGTACAAATCCATGTCGTCCATACAAGTGAATTCAGAAAGGACACGTACAAATCGAGAAGCCAAACGGCTCCACAAACAACAACGATAAATTTGCTCATTGGTGGCTTTGAATTTAACACCTGCTTGAACAGGTTTTGCGTTTGTAATCCCTAGTTGGGTTAGTTCTTCAACTAATAAATTCTCAAGGCCATTTGAGGTAACCGCTAGATATTGATTCATAGTGTTCTTTTATTGATAAAAATGAGCTCGATTATACCTGAATTTGTTACTAGAGCATCACACTAAACTCGTCTTTTCATTGAATCTTTCTTCTAACTGGCTAGCAAACACACAGTGTTGAAGCGATCGCTTACCCACATCCCCTTAGAACATAAGACTTATCAAACCAACACGATTCATGAGCAAATCCCCGTTAAAGCGACAATGTGAATTTATATTCACCCTAAAATTGGTATATACCAAATGAAGTTTGCGGGTGAAAGTTAGCTACAAAAGGACAAAAACAGGGAATAAAGATGGGTAAATTACACTTCTGGCGATAAAAACAGGCAGAAATTAAGGCGAAAAAATAGTCGTAAGTTCACTATTTAAATGGTTAAGCAGTGATGTATTTATCAGGATGAGGTTTTTTAGGCACAAAAAATCGGCTAATGAGCCGATTTTGGGGAAGATTTGACAGGTTGATGCGTTGCGATGTGTTTGAGAAATGATGGACTAGATTGAAGGCTAACCGACCATCGCAATGTGCGTTTGATGAAGAATAGCGTTCGCGTCTATCATTCTATCGTGCATGACCTTAATCGAGTCGCCAAAGCGTAACCCTTTTGAAGGTGTAAGCAGAAACTCTTCTAGGTCGACAAATGCACATAGGCTCGCACACTCTCCCACTTCTAATACAATGAAATACCCTAAGCTATGCTCGTTATTCATTTGTACGATATCCCCTTCTTGAGGGTATTCGTGGCCAGCGCCCTGTGAGTCGAAGAACCAACTCTTAGGCTGTACAGGCTTATGGAAACGCTTTGCTGCCACACAATAGAGTGCTAATTCAGCTTGACGAGGCTCAGACAGTTCTAAGCCAGAAATTTGTTCTTTGAAGGTTTGGTATGAAGATGCGTCATCAACGGTGAATTCATTATCTCGAAACGCACAGTCCACCAGCTTATTGCGGACCAGATTCGTTTTGAAAATCATATCCTCTCCGAGGTTTAGCATTAATGAACATTGCTGCTCATCGTAATACCAACTCCATGTATCGCTAGGTTTAAGCATCATTTCGTCTCACACTGTTGAACCATTCCATTAGGTAAAACGCAAAATTACCTTCAATTACAGTAATTTTACTGAGCAATAGGCAAAAAAAAAGAGGAAATGAATTCCTCTTTCTTGTCGCTTTTCTCTACAACTCAGTGAGTTACAGTGTCTCTTTTATTAAGACGATGCCAGATTGTCGCTTTTCAGAAATAAAAGCGTCTTGCCGTTTAAAGATTTTTAACGATGTCACCTACAAGGCCTGGACCTTTGTAAATGAAACCAGAGTAAACTTGTACAAGCTTAGCGCCTGCCATCATTTTCTCTTTTGCAGCAACATACGAATCAACACCACCTACCCCGATGATCGGCAGTTGGTCACCAAGCTCTTCGTGAAGTTTACGAACTACTTCAGTACTACGAGATTGAACAGGACGTCCACTTAGGCCACCCGCTTCATCACAATGTTTCATACCTTCAACGATTGAACGATCCAATGTTGTGTTTGTTGCGATCACACCATCGATCTTATTTTTGATCAATGATTCACAAATTTGGCGAATTTCGTCGTCGCTTAGATCCGGAGCAATCTTAAGAGCAAGAGGAACATATTTACCATGCTTCTCTTCCAGTTCAGATTGTTTCGTTTTAAGTTCAGACAATAGATCGTCTAGAGCTTCGCCGTATTGTAGAGAACGAAGTCCTGGAGTGTTTGGTGAAGAGATGTTCACAGCAATGTAACCAGCGTATTGATATACCTTCTCCATACAGATCAAGTAATCTTCAGCGCCCTTTTCAATTGGTGTGTCTTTATTCTTACCAATGTTAATGCCTAAGATGCCATCGTAGTTCGACTTCTTAACATTCTCAACAAGGTTGTCGACGCCTAGGTTGTTAAAACCCATGCGGTTGATGATACCTTCAGCTTCAACAAGACGGAATAAACGAGGTTTGTCGTTACCCGCTTGCGGACGTGGAGTCACTGTTCCTACTTCTACGAAACCAAAACCCATTGCGCCAAATGCATCAATACATTCGCCGTTTTTATCTAGGCCAGCAGCAAGGCCAACTGGGTTTTTAAAAGTAAGACCCATGCACTCTACAGGTCGGTGAGGTAATTGTTGGCGATACAAAAGATCAATAGGTGTGCCTGTGAAGCGCTTGAAATTTTGAATTGCAAGATCATGTGCCTTTTCGGCATCAAGTTGGAAAAAGCCAGTTCTGGCTAGACGGTAAAGCATTGTGCCTCCGATAGAAAAAAGCCCCGTGTAAACGGGGCGCTATTATTTACTTATTTACCCAACTATTCAATCTATTACTGTCTGTAAGGGTAAGATAATCAAGTTTGCTAACGAATGAGGTTCATTATTAAGCAAACGTTATCGTTTCTTCAAGTTATTAAGCCATTTCTAATCTCAACCTTAGTACAGCCATCAGGTCACTTAACAACAAACAACGTTTGCGTCGAAGTTTGTTCTTCAAAAGTCGTTAGGCCTATTGTTTCCACTTTACCGAAACGAAAAAGGCAGACCTTTTGGCCTGCCCTTATACTTTTTCGTCTTATCTAGTAACTAGTCTTTTGACATGCAGTTTAGATTCAACAGCATCAATTCACGCAGTGCTACTGAGAACTTAGCAAACTCATGAACAGAACCTACTTTGAATTCGTTTAGGATGCTTTCCCAACGATGTAGAGAAACAGAGTTACTTTCCATCCAGTCATCAAGCGCTTTAATCACATCGATATCTGAAGCACAACCACAGTTAAGTACTTGACCAGTTAACTGGCGTTGCTGCCAATCCAGATCTTCTCTGAATGCTGCACGCGCCAGTGCTTGCCAGTTGTTGTCTATAGCTTGGCCATTGATTTGCTTCAAGAACCAGTGCAGTGACAAACGGTCGCCTAGGTTGAAGTAAAGCTTAGACGCTTGCTGTACTGTTTTACCTGTTTCACGAGCCACTGTAGATATATCCAGTGCTGAGTACAGGCTAGACAAACGAGCCACTGAATTAGCCAGCTCAGCGTTTACACCTTGGTCAATCCATACTTGAGCCATTGCTTGATGCTCTTCTACTTCTGAAGCCACTAGGTTTTCATCCAGCTTCTCAGTAATTGCGACGACATCACCTTGGTAAAGCTCAATCAATGCATTCACTGACTGTTTACCGGTACGGTTTCTTAGCAACCAGCGTGCTAGACGACGAAGCGTACGACGTACATGGTAAAGCAATTCGTATTGAGCTTCAGAACTTGAGATGTTGTCCAGTTCACGGATGCTCTTCAATACCTTACCCAGGCCGTAGATTTCACGTGATGCCGCGTAAGCATTCGCAATATCAACAATGTTCGCGCCCGTCTCTTCTTGCAAGCGAGTCACGAAGTTACAGCCCATCTCGTTAACCATTTGGTTAGCAAGCGCAGTCGCAATGATCTCTGCACGAAGTGGATGGTTATCCATGTGCTGAGAGTAGTTACGGCGTAACTCTGTTGGGAAGTATTGCATCAGTTGTTGAGCATGGAACTCATCATTCGCAATGTCATCACTCACAAGATCTTCTTTTAGAACCATTTTACCGTAAGCGATCAATACTGATAGCTCTGGTCTTGTTAGTGCTTGGCCCTGCTTCTCACGTTCTAGCAGCGTTTCGTCATCTGGGATGTATTCCAAACCACGGTCTAAGTACCCGGCTTTTTCCATTGTGTGGATAAAGCGGATTTGCTCTTTCACTAAGCCTACACCTTGATGCTCAGTAACAGAGATAGACTCAGCTTGGCAGTAAGCGTCGTCTAGTACGATTTCACCTACTTCATCTTCCATAGATTCAAGAACTTGGTTACGTTGCTTAACGGTAAGATCACCATTAGACACCAAGCCATTCAAGAAGATCTTAATGTTAACTTCGTTATCCGAGCAATCTACACCACCAACGTTATCGACAAAGTCAGTATTAACTCGACCGCCCGTTAGAGCGTATTCAATACGACCCAATTGAGTCATACCCAAGTTACCGCCTTCACCAACAACCTTAGCTTTCAGGTCACGGCCATCGATACGTAGCACGTCATTTGCACGGTCACCCACATCGGTATGAGTCTCACTAGAAGACTTAACGTAAGTACCAATACCGCCGTTCCAAAGTAGATCAACTTTCATAGACAAGATCGCTTTGATCAAGTCGTTTGGTGCCATTGATGCTTTCTTGGTACCCAGCATTTTCTGAATTTCAGGTGTCAAAGAGATAGACTTCGCTCGGCGAGAGAAGATGCCACCACCTTGAGAAATCAGGTCTTTATTGTAATCTTCCCAACTTGAACGAGGCAGATTAAACAGACGGTCACGCTCTACCCAGCTTGATGCTGATTCTGGATTCGGGTCAATGAAGATGTGCATGTGGTTAAACGCAGCTTGCAAGCGAATGTGCTTAGATAGCAGCATACCGTTACCAAATACGTCACCCGCCATATCACCCACACCAATGGCAGTGAAGTCTGTGCTTTGACAGTTAATACCCATTTCGCGGAAGTGACGTTTAACCGATTCCCAGCCACCTTTCGCCGTGATACCCATGGCTTTGTGGTCGTAACCGTTAGAGCCACCCGATGCAAACGCATCACCTAGCCAGAAGTTGTACTCTTCAGCTACTGAGTTCGCTAGATCTGAGAATGTCGCGGTGCCTTTATCGGCTGCAACAACCAAGTATGGGTCATCTTCATCGTGACGAACAACGCTCTTAGGTGGGATAACCTCACCTTCAATGATGTTGTCTGAAACGTCTAGCAATGCACGGATGAAGCGCTTGTAACAACGTTGACCTTCAGCAAAGATCTCGTCTCGGCCAGACATCATGTGTTGACGCTTACAAACGAAACCACCTTTAGCACCAACCGGTACGATAACCGTGTTCTTAACTTGTTGCGCTTTAACTAGGCCTAGAATCTCAGTACGGAAGTCCTCTTGACGGTCTGACCAACGTAAACCACCGCGTGCTACTTTACCGCCACGTAAATGCACACCTTCAATGTCTGGTGCGTAAACGAAGATCTCAAACGCAGGAACCGGCGCAGGGATATCTGGAATCTCGCTTGGTCTCATTTTCAGAGCCAACCAAGGTTTAGACTGCTTATTCTCGTCTACTTGGTAGTAGTTAGTACGAAGCGTTGCAGTGATCATTTCCATGTAGCGACGAATGATACGATCATCATCCAAGCTTTCTACATGATCCAACTGTTCAGTGATCTTCTTAATAAGATCTTGTTGGCCTTTTACGCTGCCCTTCAGTTTCGGGTCAAAACGCTTGCCGAATAGGCTCACTAGCCCTTTCGCTAATTCTGGGTAATGAGACAATGTGTCTTCAATGTATTGTTGGCTGAATGGGAAACCAACTTGACGCATGTAACGAGCATAAGCACGTAAGATTGAGATTTCACGGCCAGAAAGACCAGCGCCAAGTACTAAGCGGTTGAAACCATCGCTGTCTAACTCACCCGCCCAGATTGCCGCAAAGGCTTGTTGGAAAAGATCGCGAGCTTCACGAAGATCAATGGTCTTATCGCTCTTGTGCAGCATAGAGAAATCAAGGATCCAATAGGTCACACCGTTGGTTTTACGCACTTCATATGGAGATTCACCGATAACGCGTAGGCCAAAGTTTTCAAGCATTGGCATAACATCAGAAAGGTGAATTGGCTCATCGCTGTGGTAGAACAACTTCAAACGAACGGCTTTTGAATCTGCCGCTTCTTCTTGAGGACGGTAGAAAAGCATACCCAGTTTGTTGTCTTCACTTAGCGCTTCTAAACGTTCAATGTCGGCAACAGCAGAACCTGGCATCATGTCTTCTTTGTACGAACGTGGGAATGCACGCATGTACTCTTTCGACAATGGAAGACCTTTGCTTTCACCGAAGTTTGCAATGATAGATTCAGACAGACGGTCATCCCACGTAGACGATACTTCCATTAAATTTTGCTCAATTGTTTTCACGTCCACATCCATGTTGTTGTTATCAACACGAACAATATAGTGCGTTCTTGCTAGCGGGCTTTCAGAGAAGTACGTTGTAAATTCAACCTCTTCTTCACAACCAAAGTACTGTTTCAAGATGCGCTGTGTTTGGCGACGAAGCTCAGTGTTGTAACGATCTTTTGTTACGTAAACCATGCAGCTAAAGAAACGACCAAACGGGTCTTTGCGAACAAACAAACGCAGGAGATCGCGATCTTGCATTTGTACTACGCCCGTACCGACTTCTAGTAGCTCTTCTTCTCGAGCTTGCAGCAGTTCATCACGTGGGTAGTTTTCAAGAATGTTGTGCAGCGCTTTGTAAGAGTATGAACCTTCACGGTAACCACTCGCATCCAAAATACGTTCTACTTTCTCGCGAACAAGAGGAATCGTTTCAACGGTTTGGTTATAAACGGCAGATGTGTAAAGACCAGTAAAGCGGTGCTCACCAATGACCTTACCGTTCTTATCGAACTTCTTAATACCAATGTAATCGTTGTAAGCTGGGCGGTGAATGCGTGAAGCCGTGTTGCCCTTGGTTACGATAAGCACATAAGGCTTTTTCGCTTCAAGACGTGCCGAATCAGAAAACTCAGATAGCTTAACGTTACGTACACGATCTGAGTTCGCAAACAAACCAAGACCTTGCTCCTTGGTCGGTTGCAGTTCAGTGTCGCCGTTAACTGAAACTAGGTCATATTCCTTATAACCCATGAATGTAAAGTTGTGTTGGCCTAACCAACGAAGAAACGCCAACGTTTCATCAAAGCGCTGGCCGTCTACTGGAATGCTCTCTTTTTGCTGTTCAACTTGATTGGTCACTTCTTCAAGTCTTTCAACCATCTTCAACCAATCGTTCACGACTAAGCTAGTGTCGGTAAAGATATCCAGCAACTCCGTTTTAAGTGCTGTCATTTCAGCTTTACTACTCAGACGGTCAACTTCGATATGGAAAAGCGATTGGAATGCACCTTCGTTATTGCTTACACCGACAACACTGCCCTTATCTGAGCGAGAGATTTGTGTTGGGTTATGAAGCATAAGGTGAGAAGAAAGGTCTAGGCGAGTCAATGCCATTTTTACGGAATCAACAAGGAATGGACTGTCTGGAACGACTATCTCAACGATAGTATGAGTAGACTGCCAACCTTGACGACTTACCGTCGGGTTGAATACGCGTACAGAGATTTCGTCGGCTTTCTTTTCATTGATGTGATGCCATAAGCTAACTACAGCACCATATAAATCGGATTCGTTTCTCTGAGTCAGATCGTCGTGAGAAACGTTACTAAACAAGTGTTGAGCAAGTTGAGTTACGAGAGGTCGATGAGCAAGGTCAAGTTTGTCTTGAATCAGCTTGTAAACTTTTTCAAGTAAAACTGGAACCACAGTTTCACGTGCGGTCATAGTCACACTCCACAATTAGAATTATATTTTATTATTAGGGGGATCACTTAATCTGGTGTTTGAAACGTGCCGTTGAGCGCTTTTCTACTAACGAGTTAAGCAAAGGTAATGCATTCATTTATTGTAAAAGCATTATTGAAAAATAGTTAATTGTTTTGGAGGTGGTAAGAGCTGAAATGTTTGATTATGTGATTAAGATTCCTTTTAACTCACTAGGCATGCCAAGGTTTACAGAGCTTCTAACTTAATAAACTTATTTTTTTGGTCAGTTGTCAGCCTAAACTGCCCTCTAACCCCTATTTGTGTAAGAAATGGTCTGAATCGAGTTGCAGGTAACTGTAAGCGTAAACCTGTTGTTGTTATCACTTGAACTTTACTTGCCGTACCAGAATAGCTGGCCAAAAACTGCTGATATGAGATGTTAAGTTGGAAAATATAGCGATTCATACGATACCTGTATAAATAAACAGTGCCAGTGTTTTTTGGCACTTTTAGATGTCTGACGGTGAAACTGAACTTGAAGCTGCTCTAGCTTATCGAAAATTCGATGAACCAGAAACAAAAAATCAGTGGCAGATATTCTCTACCACTGATGACCTTTCGTTGTAGCAAACAGTTTATTAGTAAACCGCTTATTAGCAAACAGTTACCTGAATGCGCGCTGACTTAAGCCTCTAGTGCTTTCGTCACTTTCTCAAACAAGTCTTTTGCTAGGTTGTCCATGTTCTTTAACGTCTCTAGTTCTTTTTTGATCAGAGCTTGGCGTTCATCGTCGTACTTACGGAATTTAAGAAGTGGATCAATCAGACGTGAAGCCACTTGCGGGTTGCTGCTGTTCAGTTCACGTAAGATCTCGCCTGCAAATGCATAGCCTTGACCAGACTTGTCGTGGAATTGAACCGGGTTCATGTTTAAGAATGAACCGACCAAGTTACGGGTACGGTTCGGGTTCTTCAAACTGAACGCCTGGTGCGACATCGACGCTTTGATCACTTCAAGTGCGTTTGAACTTGGGTTTGTACCTTGCAATGCAAACCACTTATCCATAACAAGACCATCGTGTTTCCACTTGTCACTGTAATCCACCATCAAGGTTTCACGACATGGTAGTTGTGCACTGTTTGCCGCGCCCATTGCTGCCATCGTATCTGTCATGTTGTTTGCTTGCTGGTACATCGCAACAACCAAGTCATTACCCTGCTCTGTATGTGCTAAGTAACTTAGGCAAACTTTACGTAGAGTACGCTTACCAATCGAATCGTGATCGACCGTGTATTCTGTTAGTGCGTGGCTGTGATAAACCGCCGCTAACTCGTCTTCAAGTTCTGCAGCTAGTGTGACTTTCATTGAGTTAAGAACCGATGCGACCGCATCAATATCAACGCGCTCGTACCAACCCGATACTTCATTGTGGCTTGGTAGAGAAAGCATTTCTGCAATAAACGCAGGCTCTAGTGAATCACTCAGCAGTACGCCACGGAATGCATCAACAACAGAATCAGAAAGCTCAAACGCTTGACCCTGCTGAACTTTCTCCACGTTACTGCGGATGTACTTCGCTAATAGCATTTGACCCGCATCCCAACGAGAGAATTCATTGCGAGCATTCACCATCAAGAAGATCAGTTCTTCATCTGAGTAGTCATATTCCAATTTCACTGGCGCAGAAAATTCACGAAGTAATGATGGGATCGGTTGCTCAGAAACGTTTTCAAACACGAACGTTTGCTCTGCTTCTTTCACATCTAATACATTATGAACTGGCTTACCGTTACATTGTAACTCAACAACTTCACCCGCAGCTGTGTACAGCTCGATATCAAGAGGAATATGCAGAGCCTGCTTTTCCGTTTGCTCATGAGTTGGCGCTGTTACTTGGCGAGTTGTTAACGTGTACTGTTTCTTCTCTGCGTCGTACTTACTTTCAACAGACAGCGTCGGCGTACCAGACTGGCTGTACCATAAGCGGAACTGAGATAAGTCAACGCCCGACGCATCTTCCATTGCCGCGACGAAGTCTTCACATGTTGCAGCCGTACCATCGTGACGTTCGAAGTACAGCTTCATGCCTTTTTGGAAACCATCTTCGCCCAACAATGTGTGGATCATACGGATCACTTCACTGCCCTTTTCGTACACTGTCAAAGTATAGAAGTTATTCATTTCTATCACTTTTTCTGGACGAATTGGATGAGACATTGGGCTAGCATCTTCTGCAAATTGTGGACCGCGAATGATACGTACATTGTTAATACGGTTTACTGCGCGAGAACCAAGATCAGATGAGAATTCTTGGTCACGGAATACCGTTAAGCCTTCTTTCAGACTTAACTGGAACCAATCGCGACACGTCACTCGGTTACCTGTCCAGTTGTGGAAATATTCATGGCCGATTACTGCTTCAATACCTAGGTAATCTGTATCCGTTGCAGTTTGGTCGTTTGCTAGAACGAACTTCGAATTGAATACGTTCAAGCCTTTGTTTTCCATCGCACCCATGTTGAAGAAATCAACGGCTACGATCATGTAGATGTCTAAGTCGTATTCAAGATTGAAACGTTCTTCGTCCCACTTCATTGAGTTAATCAAAGAAACCATCGCGTGGCTCGCACGGTCTAGATTGCCTTTATCAACAAAGATTTCTAGGTCAACTTTACGACCCGATTGTGTAGTGTATGCGTCACGAAGTACATCAAAGTCACCCGCTACTAAAGCAAACAAGTACGCTGGTTTTGGATGTGGGTCTTGCCACTTCACCCAATGACGACCGTTTTCAGCTTCACCTTCATCTACACGGTTACCATTACTTAATAAGAATGGGTTCTCTGCTTTGTCTGCAATTACCGTTGTAATGAATTTCGCCAACACATCTGGGCGATCCATGTAGTAAGTGATACGGCGGAAACCTTCAGCTTCACATTGAGTACAGAACGCGCCACCCGACTTGTACAAGCCTTCAAGTGCACTGTTCCCTTCAGGGTTAACTTCGGTAACGATGGTTAGAGTAAATTCTTTTGGAAGGTCATTCAGCGTAAGTTGAGTTTCAGACTGCTCGTACTGAGTCCATTCGTTGCCTTCAACCAAAACAGAAACCAACTTCAAGCCTTCACCATCAAGTACTAATGTCGTGCTGTCTTTCTCCTGCTTAACACTAGAAACAGCCGTAACAATGGATGCTGAATCGTACAAATCGAAAGTAAGATCGATTTCAGAAATCGTGTGAGATGGTGATTGATAATCTTTACGATACTTGGCTTGAGGTGTATGTGCCATGACGGGTTCCTTTTGATCGTTATACGTAATTATTTTTTAACTGTATATATCTAAAGGTTGAGCGCCAATAAAACAAGGGGAATATTAAAAAAAGGAGGCATTGTAAGAAAATGCCTCCATGTTTTGCTATTTTATCAATCAAATCAGACAGGAACGCCTAAGAAATGAACTGTGCACAATATTATCAACGAGTACGCCGTTACTGCTAAAACTCACGATTATCGAATGCGATTGAGTACCGCAAACATATCTCCCTCTTCACCTTGCAGCGTTAACACATCGCTGTTCAGTGTATATCGAGTGCCGTGTTCACCGTTCTCATAAAGTAACACTAGTTGATCGCCTTCTGTGTAATACACCCCGCGACGAATGACTTCACCACCTTCTTCATCTGATACTCGGAACATGAATATAAAGTCCGGCTGAAGGACTAAATCCATTTTTTGAATGTTACTCGCACGTAGATCGCTTCCAGACAGTTGGGCACTGGACCAGATTCCCGCCAATGCATTTGGCAAGGCCTTGGTGAACATAACACCGTTAAGATTCAGCATGTTGTGATTACTGCTGTACGCGTAAACCTGAGGTTCTGAGGTATTCAAACCCAAAATAATCGTGTCTTCATTGGCGTTATACAAACCTTCCCAATGATCGACACTGTAGTCTTTCTTTTGGATATCGATAGTGAATGAGTAGTTTGAATCAAGAGTGAGCTTGATCGCTCTAAAGTTTTCAGTGCCTTGCTCAGGATCAGGATTCATCAAATACCAATCACCAAGCAGCAAAGGAAGGTCAAAATGAGATAGATTACTATCACTTTTTGATTGTTGGCTACTCGAAGCGACCTCGCTCCCAAAAGCCACAAAACTTAAACAAGATAAAAATAGTAGAATCCATTTCATAAGCGTCCCCTCGTTTTCTTTAAGCTTAGGCACGTAATGAATAGAAAGCGAAAAAATATGATCTAAGTCACTAAATTTTAAGTGCGAAGTAACTTAAATGTCATTATCACTCGAAAAATAATACTTAAGTTTAGTTATTTTTACAGTGTACTTCACAGCCGAAAATCAAATAACAGTGGTTCTGCAGCAAGTTAAAAAGCGAGGAAGCATGCCGTTAACATGACATTATTCGAGGCAAGAACACAGGTACAAAAAAAGCGAGCCTAAGCTCGCTTTTCAAATAGTACGTCTTTAAACAATCACCTTATAACAGGTATTTTGTTTATTTCTTGATCATATCCAGCATGATAGCAACTGATTCATCAAGATAAGCATCCGGGGCTTCGTAGTCTTTTGGAATATCATCCAACGTTTTAAATGCCTCTAACTTAGCGGCTTTTTGACGTTGGTTAATACGCTCTAGACGAAGCGCATCCGCATCATCACTCTCTTGTTGACGAACCTTTTCATTCAGAGAAAGGTCATTGTCGTCTTTATCTGCCTTATATTTTTCAATATCTTGCGCGATAAAGCCAAATTCCATGTCTGTTGCGATACGAGCTTCGTGTTTAGCCGTCAACGCTGCGATCTGCTCATCGTTACGCTGTAACACTGAGTACTTCGCTTTGTCGATGCTGTCCCAAGGAAGAGCGTTGTCTTCAACACTTTCACCAGTATCTGCAGGATCAATTGGCGTTGGGTAAGCAATATCAGGTACTACACCCTTGTTTTGCGTACTACCACCATTGATTCGGTAGAATTTTTGGATTGTGTATTGAACGTAGCCTAACTCTTTATCGAACAAATCATAAATATGATTCAAAGAGCGATGCTGTTGCACCGTACCTTTACCGAAAGAGTTTTCACCCAAGATAATTGCACGGCCATAATCTTGCATCGCTGCTGCAAAGATTTCAGACGCTGAAGCACTGTAGCGATTCACCAATACCGTTAACGGGCCTTGGTAACTGATTTGACCATCAGTATCGCTGTTCACTTTGACACGACCGTAGCTATCACGAACCTGAACAACAGGTCCTTCTTTGATAAACAAACCAGAGAGTTCAGTTGCTTCAGTCAGTGCACCACCACCGTTGTTTCGGAGGTCAACAATAATACCTTCAACACCTTGCTCTTTAAGCTCGGTGATCAGTTTATCGGTATCTTTAGAAAGGCCAACGTAGAAACTTGGTACTTCTAATACACCAATTTTCTTGCCGTCTTTCTCGATCACTTCTGATTTAACAGCGCGGTCTTCTAAACGAATCTTATCGCGAACAATTGTGACAACGTGACTTTTTGCATCTTTACCATCTGGCAAGATCTGTAGCTTAACTTTGGTCCCTTTAGGGCCTTTAATAAGTTGTACTACATCGTCTAAACGCCAGCCGATAACATCAACAATTTCTTCGCCATCTTGACCAACACCAACAATGCGGTCTCCATCACTCAATTGTTTGCTGTTTGACGCAGGGCCACCAGCAACTAAAGAGCGAATAACGGTGTAGTCGTCTGTCATCTGAAGCACAGCACCAATACCTTCTAGAGATAGGTTCATCTCAGATTGGAATTGTTCTGCATTTCTTGGAGAAAGGTAACTTGTGTGAGGATCAACTTCACGCGCAAATGCGTTCATGTAGATCTGGAAAGCATCTTCATTATGCGATTGCGTAATACGCTTCATCGCATTGTTGTAACGCTTTTCCAAAACTTCTTGAATCTCTGGCCACTCTTTACCAGTAAGTTTTAGATTCAACGCATCATATTTAACGCGTTTTCTCCAAAGCTCATTCACTTCAGCGATATCTTTTGGCCACTCAGCTTCACTACGATTGAGCTCAATACTTTCATCGGTATCAAACTTAATCTCTGTATCTAGCAAAGACAATGCATATTGAAAACGTTCAAAACGCTTCTGCATAGACAGATTATAAACATCGAATGCAATCTGGTTATTGCCCGATTTCAGCTGATCATCAATTTGTTTAGATGACGCAGAGAAAGAGTCAATATCAGCTTGAGTGAAGATATTACGATTATAATCCAGCATCTCTAAGTAACGATTAAAGATAGCTTGAGAGAAATCATCGTTGAGATTGAAGTGTTTATAGTGAGAACGAGTAAATCGAGAAGTAACACGTTTACTAGCAGTTTCGTGTTGGACCTCAGGAGCGAGTAGAGGTAAATCGTCCTGATCTAATTTGGCTTCAAGAGCCTGAGCTGAAGCTGCTAGCCAAAAGCTAGCAGCAATCAGTGTCAATTTTGAACGGCATTTCATGCGTAGGAGTATCTCCTTTAAGCGCGCAAGTGCTCCGCTTTAACAACCATTTGTAGGCCGTTTGCTAACTGAACACGCACATCTTCCTTATTGATTTCAACAATGGTCGCAGCCATGTTTCCTTTACCCATGTTCACATTTACTTCTTTGCCAGCGATGAATTCGTCAGCGTTCAAAGCGCGTGTTTCTACAGGCTTTTCTACTTTTGGTGCTTTAGGCGCTTGACGACGAGGCTGTTGAGCTTTCTTCGCCTTAGGTTTCGCTTTGCCTTCTTCACGAGCTTTTTGTGCTTGTTCTTTACGACGAGCCTGAACTTTCGCTTTGCTTTCAGCAAGTGTAGCTTTAGCGTGTTCAACGTGCTCTTCTTCTAGTGTGCCACACGCGTTGCCGTCTAGGTCAACACGTTCTGCGCCAGCTTTTACGCCGTGCAGGTAACGCCATGATGATGTGTACTGTCTTAACGCTGCACGAAGCTGAGTCTTACTTACTTTTTCGTCTTCATTTAGACGTTCAGCAAGATCTTGAAAAATACCAATTTTAAGTGGCTTCGCTTCACCTTCTAGAGTAAAGCATTTAGGGAAACATTCAGCAATATATGCGATAACTTCTTTGCTGTTTTTTAACTTTTCAGTGTTTTCCATGTGGGTTCCTGGTTTTTGCGGTTTTCCGCGAGCATTAAGAAAATATTTTTACGTATTATAGAGAGATGCTTGGGAAAAACCACAGTAAGAGAATAATTTATGCCTTGTTCGCGTGCGAATTAAGCAGCTTTTCCACTTCTGCCATGAAAAATGTCAATCCGTCCTCGTCAATTTGAGAAAAACGACCAACATTTGGGCTATCAATATCAAGAACGCCCGCGATTTTTCCGCCAATCGAGAACGGAATAACGATTTCTGAGTTACTTGCAGCGTCACAAGCGATGTGACCTTCGAACTCATGAACATCATGAATGCGCTGAACTGTATTCGTCGCAACCGCAGTTCCACACACTCCACGCCCTACCGGAATTCGCACACAAGCAGGTTGACCTTGGAAAGGACCCAGTACAAGTTCGTCTTTTTCCTTAGCTTGATCCTGCTTCATTAAATAGAAACCCGCCCAATTCAATTCATCCAATTCCATGAATAATAAAGAACTGATATTAGCAAGATTAGCAGTTAGATCGGTTTCTGATTCAATTAATGCAACGGCTTGTTTGGTTAAGCGTTGGTAATGTTCTATTTTCATATTAACTTCCAATTAAATTGAGACTTCCATTATCAAGAGAACGCAGTAGAATGCGGTCATCAAACTAAATAGGACTTATTCTCATTACAATGAACAATTCAGAAGACACTATTAGCCGTTCTTGGTTAATAACTCAAGTAAAAAAACACAAGTCCAAATTACTGTTTGCTAACATTATTGCCATACTTGCAACTCTCATCAGTGTCCCTATCCCGTTGCTCATGCCATTAATGGTTGATGAAGTATTACTTGATAAGCCTGCTTCTGGCTTAGAGATGATGAACCACCTACTTCCATCTTCATTACAAACACCGACTGGCTATATAGCACTAACTTTGTTGTTAGTGATTATCATGCGCTCCGTTAGCCAAGCGTTGAACATTCTGCAAGGGCGTCAGTTTACGCTTGTGTCCAAAACAATTACCTATCAAATGCGCAGCAAGATGATAGATAAGCTTGGTCGCATCAGTATTAGACAATACGAAACCAAAGGCAGCGGCGGTATCAACGCCCACCTAATAACAGACATAGAGACAATAGATAAGTTCATTGGCTCGACTCTTTCTAAATTTATCATCAGCTTCCTGACCGTGTTCGGTACAGCGATCGTGCTGTTGTGGCTAGAGTGGCGTTTAGGGTTGTTCATTTTACTGGTCAATCCTGTTGTGATTTATTTCTCCCGTAAACTAGGCAGCAGGGTCAAACACCTTAAGAAATACGAAAACCAATCTTTTGAGCGCTTTCAAAACCGTTTGGTGGAAACCTTAGATGGCATTTACCAACTGCGCGCGGCGAATAAAGAGCGTATCTTTCTCGATGAGCTTAAGGTTCAAGCAAACCAAGTAAGAATCGACGCCGACAAATACGCTTGGCAATCTGAAGCTGCTGGCCGTGTTTCGTTTCTGCTGTTCTTACTAGGTTTCGAGCTTTTCCGTGCCGTCGCTATGCTAATGGTGTTATTCAGTGACTTAACCATTGGTCAGATTTTCGCGGTATTTGGCTACTTGTGGTTCATGTTAGGCCCGGTCCAAGAGCTACTAGGGATTCAATTCTCTTGGTATAGCGCGAAAGCGGCACTACAACGCATCAACGATCTTCTTCAGTTAGAAGAAGAGAAGCGCCCTATCAGTAAAGTGAACCCATTTACTGAAGATCAAGAAGTGACAGTTGACATCGAAGACGTTACATTCTCTTACACATTAGAAAACACTGTTTTAAATAGGCTATCGCTGCACATCCCTGCAGGTAAAAAAGTCGCTTTGGTCGGTGCGAGTGGAGGGGGTAAATCTACGTTAATCCAGTTGCTGATTGGGGTTTACCAAGCAGACTCAGGTTGCATTCGCTATAACGGTGAAACAACCGATGACATCAGCTTTGATGTAATACGCAATCAAATTGCCGTTGTTTTACAACAACCTATACTCTTTAACGATACATTAAGGCATAATCTGACCCTTGGTGCTGAATACGACGAAATGTCGTTGTGGCGTGCGCTTGAAGTCGCTCAAATGCAAGATGTCATCAAGCAACTGAGCAATGGCTTAGATACACAAATTGGTAGGAATGGCGTTCGACTGTCTGGTGGTCAACGACAACGCTTAGCAATAGCTCGTATGGTGCTGAGCAATCCTAAGTTTGTTATTCTTGATGAAGCGACATCTGCACTCGATACAGCAACAGAGTCAGCACTGCATAAAGCGTTGAGCGAGTTTTTGAAAGATCGCACAACTTTGATAGTGGCTCATCGATTATCAGCGGTGAAACAAGCCGATCTAATCTATGTTTTAGAAGATGGACAAGTCACACAGACGGGAACACATGGTGAATTGGTTGAACAACAAGGACTCTATCAAACACTCTACGGCAGTGTGCAATCGCACGCCTGATGTTTGTGGCTCTGAGTCTTTAAGTCGGGTTGCTAACCTAACTTACGTTTCAACTTGGGAGGTCGCGTGACCTCCCCATCCGTAACCAACCCTTTATCAACAAAACACCAATGCGACAGCAGCTCAGTGCGTCTTTGCCAGGGCTGCGAACTTCCCGTAGATAAAATGGACATCCCTTTAGGGAAATCAGCTTACTGCCCAAGATGCGGAACTCAGCTTTATAGAGGCGGTACCCCTAGCCTCTCTGGAAACCTAGCAATCGCAATTACCTGCTTATTGCTGTTTATCCCATCGCACTTTTTTGAATTCATCAGTATTCGCCTGATTGGCGTCATGATACCCGCGACGTTACCATCGGGTGTTTTTACCTTAATGGGCGAAGGCTTTCCTCTACTTGGTTTGCTGATCCTGTTCTGCAGTTCGATCGCTCCGTTGCTCGTGTGCACCTCGGTACTCATCACTCATGCATCACTGCGTCTTAAGATCTTCACACCCTTTCGTTATGCATTAGCCATTATTCAGACTCTCAAACATTGGATGATGTTGGATGTGTTTCTGGTAAGTTTGGCGGTCTCATGTTTCAAACTGCAAGATTACTCTGACATTTTCGTCGGCCCTGGTTTGATTGGCCTGATTCTTCTGCAGCTTTTCAGCGTATTACTAGTAAGCCGTATCAGTGTACGTCGCTACTGGGAAGCTTGGGCAAAAGAATCCGAATACTCTTTTGCTGAGAGTAAGAACGTACACTGTCACAACTGTCACCTATCTCAGCCTGACGGTCATACTTGTGTGCGTTGTCACCATGACTTATACCACCGCAAGCCCTACTCTATACAGAAAACTTGGACTCTGCTATTTGCCGCATCCGTGGCTATCGTGCCAGCCAATGTCATTCCTATTTCTATTCTTATTACCAACGGTCAAAGGCTAGAAGACACCATCATTTCCGGTGTCGCTTCGCTGATTAATAGCGATATGTATGGCATCGCTGCGATCATTTTCATTGCCAGTATCGTCGTGCCAGTCGCGAAAATACTGGGCCTCGCGTACATCTTAATCTGTATCAAGATGAAGCGCGCCGTTTACCACAGGCAACGTATGACCATCTATTTCATCGTGAAATGGGTGGGGAAATGGTCGGTAATGGATCTGTTCGTTATTTCGATCATGATGACCTTGGTCGACCGCGGGCAAATTTTAAACTTTACACCAGGTTATGGTGCAGTCGCTTTTGGCGTCGTAGTTGTTCTCACGATGCTAGCAGCGGAAAGCTTAGATCCTAGGCTAATTTGGGATAACTACACCTCTAAAGATGAGTCAGTGAATGAACAACGATAACCAATCACAAACGTCATATTCACCAGAAATAAGGAAAAACAAAGGCATCTCCCCTTTGTGGATTCTGCCGATATTAACCGTCGCCTTAGCCGGTTGGTTGGTCATGAAATCGATACACGATGCTGGGCAACGTGTGCAAATATACTTCTCAGATGCCGCAGGTTTAGTCGCAGGTCGAACAACGATTCGTTACCAAGGCTTAGAAGTGGGTATGGTGCGCCACATCACTTTATCCAAAGATCTATCGAGCATCTATGTCGATGCAGACATCTACCCTGAAGCGAAGAAGCTACTCTCAAAAGGCACTCGTTTCTGGCTTGTAAAACCGACAGCAAGTTTGTCGGGTATCTCAGGATTAGACGCACTTGTTTCAGGTAACTATATTGCTATCCACCCGAGCGAAACCAAACAAGACCCAGAAACCATTTTCCAAGCGTTAGAATCCTCCCCTTCTGATTTACTGGCTTCTGAAGGTTTGAATATTTCACTGACGACCAAAGATCTGGGCGGCGTGTCTGTTGGCTCTCAAATCGTTTACCGTAAAATCCCAATTGGTGAGGTTTACAACTACCAGTTAAACGACAACGCGAAATCCGTTACGATTCAAGCGTCAATTAAAGATGAATACAGCCATATCATTACCGACCAAAGCCGTTTTTGGAATGTCAGTGGTTTAGGTGCCAGTATTGGTTTTTCTGGTGTTGATGTTCGCTTAGAGAGCCTAAGTGCATTGCTTGGCGGTTCAATTGCGGTCGACTCTCCGGGAGAAGGCCAACCCGTAGAGATGAATACCAAGTTCAAGCTCTACCCAGATTTGAAGACAGCGGGTCGAGGTATCTCTATCAAGATCGCCGTTCCCGATGATAATAAAATCAGTGCAACGGGTGCTCCGATCATGTATCGCGGCATTGAAATCGGTCAAATCACTGATTTATCGCTAAGTGAAGGGCGTGAAAACGTCGTTGCATCTGCCGCTATCCAACCGGCATTCAGTGACTTTTTAAACAGCGGCAGTAAATTCGTTCTAGAAGAGGCTGAACTGTCGCTTACTGGCATGAAAAACATTGCCAATTTAGTGACAGGTAACTTTTTAACCTTGGTACCGGGTGAAGGTGAAAAGGCGCGTCGATTTACTGCAATCCGCAAAAATGAATTCAGTCAGGAACAACAGAAATCCGTTGCGATTCGCTTAACGTCGAACAATTCGTTCGGGTTAGATGTCGGTACACAACTTCTCTACAAAGGCATTGCCGTTGGCTCTATCATCCATGTGGGATTAGTTGATGGTGTTGGTACGGGCTCTGATAAACACGAAGTCTTCATGGATGCACTTATCGATAATGAGTACGCGCACCTTATCAAAAGCCACAACCGTTTCTTTGTGACAGGTAGTGCGACTGCAGAGCTAACCGAATCAGGCTTGAGTGTTACGGTCCCACCAGCAAAACAGCTTCTTACCGGCTCGATTAGCTTTGTGAGTGAAGGTAAATCTGAAGCTCGAACGGACTACCAACTTTTCCAAAGTAAGTCGTTAGCAGAAATTGCTAAGTTTAATCAGTCTGGTTCAAAGACACTTTCTTTGTTTGCCAGTGAGTTACCTTCAATTTCTAAAGGCAGCCCACTCCTCTACCGCAACCTACAAGTGGGTAATATTTCTGATTTTCAGCTTGCCGACGGTGGCGTAAGAATCAAAGTCACAATCGAAAATCGTTACACGCACTTACTCAACAAGCACACTGTTTTCTGGAACCGTTCAGGCGTTGAGGTTGATGCGTCGCTATCGGGTATCAGCATTAAAGCGGCACCAGTTAAAACCCTTATCCAAGGCGGTATTGCTTTTGACTCTCTGCCAGGAATCGACAACAAACTCGGCGATGTGTGGAAGCTTTATAAAGATTCGAAATCCGCTCGAAAATTTGGCCGCGCGATTACTATCACCTCTTCTGGCGATCAAGAAGTCAGCAAGGGCATGGCGATCAAATATCAAGGTGTCACTGTTGGTGAGGTTACTTTGGTGATTCCGAACTTCAACAAGGGCGGCATTGAAATTACTGCGCGTATTTTACCTGAGTACGTCGACAAGATTGCCGTGACGAACAGTCACTTCTGGTTGGCAGAACCTGAGATTGGCCTTAATGGCATCAAAAACGTCTCTGCGCTGCTCTCTAAACACATCAACGTAGACCCGGGCAAAGGTGAAAGAAACACGAAATTTGAGCTTAGCAAAGGACCTGTGCAGCCTGAAGGCAAGATATTCCAACTGCAAAGCGAAACGCGCGGCTCAGTATCTGAAGGTACACCTATCCTATTCCGTGAACTAGAAATTGGCAGTGTTATAGATGTTCAGCTGGGCGAGTTTGCTGATCGCATCATATCTACGATTCAAATAGAACCTGACTACGCGTATCTAATCCGCGCAAACACCGTGTTCTGGAACGTGTCGGGCGTCGATGTCTCTATCGGCCTGTCAGGCGCAAACATCAAAGCCGGAACGGTAGACAGCTTGTTAAGAGGTGGTATTACATTCTCAACGCCACCGACAAATGAACTTCAACCAGTAGCAAGCGAAGATCAGTCTTTCTACCTCTATCCTCAAGCCGAAGATGAGTGGAAATCATGGAGAACCGCAATTCCTCGTCCATAGAGTGAACTCTCTGACGTTTCTGGAAGATTAATTCTTCATCAAAATGCAGCCATTAGGCTGCATTTTTGTTGTTTGCTGCAAATATGGTTTAGGACGGCCTCATTTTGCTTTAAACTCCCCGCATTAATGCAATAAATCGAGATACTCTTTTGCACGCTAACGTATATATTCCTGAAGAATTCCTAACGCACATCGAAGCAATCATGCCTAGTCATCTAGATATGGCTTCTTTTGTTGCGTCATGCCAAAAACCACTTCGTAAAAGTATTCGAATCAACACATTGAAAATCAGTGTTGAAGACTTCCTAGTACGAGCAAAAGAGAAAGGCTGGGAACTGGAACCTGTACCTTGGTGTGAAACGGGCTTTTGGATTACAGCGGACGAAAGTGAAGCGCCACTAGGTAATACGGCAGAACACATGTCTGGTCTTTTCTACATCCAAGAAGCCAGCTCGATGATGCCACCCTCGGCACTTTTCCAAGGCGAAGCTGATTACCAAGCGGTGCTAGACACTGCGGCTGCACCCGGCTCTAAAACAACGCAAATCGCTGCGCTAATGAATAATCGCGGTGTATTGGTTGCCAATGAGTATGCAGCAAGCCGTGTGAAAGTCCTTCACGCTAACATCGAACGTTGTGGCGTTCGTAATGCCGCTCTAAGTAACTTTGACGGTCGAGTTTTTGGTGGTTGGTTACCAGAACAGTTTGATGCTGTGTTGCTAGACGCACCCTGCTCTGGCGAAGGCACCATTCGTAAAGATGCCGATGCGATGAAGAACTGGACGTATCAATCTGTGGTCGACATTGCCGACACGCAAAAAGATCTGATTGAAAGTGCATTCCATGCTCTTACACCTAATGGTGTTTTGGTTTACTCAACGTGTACGCTTAGCACCGAAGAGAACCAACAAGTGTGTCATCACCTAAAAGAAACCTTTGGTGATGCGGTTGAGTTTGAATCTCTTGAGTCACTGTTCGACAACGCAAAAGCAACCACGACAGAAGAAGGCTTTCTTCACATCTTCCCACAGGTCTATGACTCTGAAGGTTTCTTTGTTGCACGTATCCGTAAACTAGCGTCTGTTACTCCACCAGAAGTTAAAAAACGTATGGGTAAATTCCCATTTGAAAAAGCATCAAAGAAAACTCAGCAAGAAGTCGCTGAACAACTAATGAGTACTCTCGATATCGAATTGCCAAGCGATACTCAGGTTTGGATTCGCGACAAAGACGTTTGGCTATTCCCAGAAGCGCTAGAGCCTATGATCGGTGAGTTCCGTTTTTCTCGCATGGGAATCAAGATCGCCGAAACCCATAAAAAAGGTTACCGCTGGCAGCACCAAGTGGCGACAACGCTTGCAACAGGTAATGAAGCTAATGTTGTCGAGCTAAGCATTGAAGATGCTCGTGAATGGTTCATGGGCCGCGATGTTCGCCCTGAAGGCTTGTCTGGCAAAGGTGAAGTACTAGTGAAGTACAACGGTGCAATCATCGGCCTTGGTAAATGGGTTGGCAACCGAGTGAAGAACGGTTTACCACGCGAGTTAGTGCGCGATAAGAACCTATTCTAAAGCTTTCTCCCTGTATACAGCTAGATAAACAAAAGCCCAAACAACGTTAATTGTTTGGGCTTTTTCTATTCTATCGTCCATATAAGTCAGTGTGCGAGCGCTTGTAAATCAACAACTAATTACATAAATATCAATTCAAGCCACTATTTCCAAAAAGAAAAATCGCACTTTAGAGAATCTAAACTAGACTTCAATCTAACAGTCAAAAGATTAAGACGATTAGCGTAGGCTCTTCGGAGCCCTTTCCCCTAAGCCCAAACAGGAAGGTTTGGGCTTTTTTTTGACCGAAAGGACCGCTTACTTAACTAAGCTGATACCTTCTTTGTCGATAGTGATCTTGCCAGATTTGTATAGACCACCAATTGTCTTCTTGAACGTACCTTTGCTGGTTCTGAATGCAGAGAAAATAACTTCAGGAGAAGACTTATCATTCAAAGGCAGGTAACCGCCTTTCTTCTCAAGCAGGTCAAGAACCTTAGTGCTTAGGTCATCCATCTTAGCCACACCAACCTTCTGAAGAGACAAATCAATCTTACCGTCTTCTTCACGAACGTTTTTAATGTAGCCTTTTAGTGTTTTACCAATGAACAGCTTACCGATGATGTCAGATGGGAAAACCATACCCCAGTGTTCACCGTTCACGATCGCTTTGTAACCCAATTGGCTGCGCTCAGCGATAATGAGATCAACTTGCTCATTTTGCTTATAAGTAGCAGGCGTGTTGTCTAACCATTTGTTGAACTTCGTTGTACCAACGATACGGCTCGATGCTTTATCGATATACACATATACTAAGATTGACTGGCCTTCGTTTAAACGGCCACGCTGCTCGCTGAAAGGAACAAGAAGGTCTTTACCTTTCACGCCCCAGCTCATGAATGCACCAGTGCTGTTAACACCTTCAACCGTCATCAAACCAAACTGGCCTACTTGAGCGATTGGTTTTTCAGTGGTTGCAGCGATCTGGTTGTCAGAATCAATGTATAAGAAAACATCTAGCTTTTGACCAATTTCAACACCTTCAGGAGTAAATCGTTTCGGCAGCAACACGGTTCCATAGTCGCTCGCGTCAAGGAATACACCGAAGTCTGCTTGTTTTACTACTTCTAAGTTGTTTATTTGACCAATATTAATCATCAAGGTTGTCTCTACTTTAAATTTGGCGGAGATTATACGTGATCTCTGATATGCTTTCGCTAGTTTCATTCATATTTTTACATTCTAGGAGACATCGTTGATCACCGTTGATAAACAAGATGCGATAACACTCAAAATTAACCATGCCATGGCTAAGACCAAAAAGCTCGACATGGACGTTTATCTATTCATTCCCGGTGAACTTGGACTGACTCCTGAAGTGCTTTCTGAAAGTGCCTTTTTCTACAGCTCAATCACTCAAAAACGTGCCTACTATAGTGACAAAACACTTTTACCTTTGGTACACAGTCGCTTGGCAAAACGTGGACGCTTATCTACAACACAGTATCGTGTCAGTTTGAGTCTGTTTGCCTACCAATATGTTATCGCGTTAGATAAAGCAGTCAGCAGCTTAAATAAAACTGATAGTGACGACGTAACGGCTGATGAAGTAGATGAAGTCATTGAATTGGCTTTAGATATCTTGAAGAAGCTACGCCGAAGCATCCCTTACGAAGAAAATCTCAAGCGCTACTACGCTAATATCGATAACTACCTATCTTGGTATACCGAACAAAAGTTCCTATCGCTAGTTTCACACATGCCACGAGGTAGTGAGTATTCAACGATTAAAGAACGACTCTTAACGCTTTGTGATAAAGAGACCGCGCACCGTAAACTGAACCGCTACAACTCAGCAAGAGTTCGAGAGGACGTTACCCGCTTGAGTAACAAGATGCGTTTGCTGCGTCGTTTGATTGAACACCCTATCGTGCTTAAAGAAAAGACAACGTCGATGGGTAAGAACGTTAAGCGTGCCGTGAAAGGCATCGCGACCGGTTTGGTGATGGTTGTCGTGACCACTACTGTGATCTTGGCTCGTGACTTTCTTGGTGAGATTACCGCCTCTTTCATCGTGGCAATGTCTTTCATTTACGCACTGCGTGAGATCTTTAAAGATGACTTGAGAGACATCCTTTGGCGCTGGCTGCGTAAAGGCAAGCCAAAATGGAAGCGTCGTTACTATGATCCAACGACCAACAAGTCAGTAGGCCATAAACTGGAATGGTTGGACTACGCAAATTTTTCTAAGCTTGCAGATCGCATTCAGTCGATCCGTAAAAAGCGTGTGGTACAACGTGAAGAGCAAATCTTGCATTACCGCTCTCATACTGAGATGTCGACATCGACCTTTATGAGTGGTTATGAGGAGACTCGTGAAACGTTATCGATCAGCCTAAGAGCGCTGACACGGTTGATGGATAAAGGCTCAAACAAGATCTACCGCTTGAATGAAGGACAAGTGAGCCGCGAATCAGTAGAAAAGCGTCATCTTCTCAACCTGATCATTAAAGAGAACAACCATGATAACGAACCAACCTACTACCGTTGGAAGATCGTTATGAACCGTTCAAAAATAGTTGATATTGAGCAGATCACTCAAGAGTCATAGAGCCGTTATAAAGTTCTCTATAACGGTATGTGGAAACCATTCACATACCGTTGTTTTATCTCTTCAACGTTACCCATGACTTCTAAACCAAAATCTATTATTTAATCGCTATTTTCTTGAAGGGACTTTCTTAATTGAAAGCGTAAGCGTGAACTCCGCCATCGGCTCGTCACCATGTAAAGATGGGCAAGTCGCGATAATGGTTACGGGTTGATTGACCCGTTCTCCGGTCGACATGGTTTCTGCCAGCATAGTGTTGATCAGCTCACCGTCGTTACAAGTGAAATGCACATCACCTTCAGGGCGCTTCAAAAAGTTACCCGTCACCTCTTTAAAAGCCAACGAGATCTTTTCACCTTGCTGCTGAGATTTGCTCATCGCAAGAAACCCACCCGCGACATCCGCACCTACAGCCAAAACGCCAAAGTACATACTGTTAAGGTGATTCTTAGTACGCCTTCTAAGCGGGATTTTCACTTCAACATGTTGGTTGTCCAACGCGAGTAGTTTTGGTCGGCACAACCAGATAAGTGGGACTTTGAAAAAGCCAAACATGCTTAAGTAGAAATTTGCTTTTTGTAGAGGGGTCAACATTCGAATTACCTAGCCAAGTTAGTCATCAGACCAGTTAATCGACTAGCGATAAGAATGTCAAAAAAATGTTACAAAAAAGAGATATCATCGCACAATGATATCTCTTTCATTCTCAAAGCATTAGCGCCTTAAGTCGGCTTATCAGGCAAGCTAATAGATTTACGCAGTCACGACCGTTTCAACACCTTCAAGGTCAGCAATGTAACCTTGTAGACGTGGATAATCGACTAAACCTTGCGTAACTAGCAGCACTGGCTTCTTCGCGTTCAGGGTTGCTTTAACAATCATATCCAACAAGGTAATAACCGCTTCGTTTTGTGGATCAAAAGCGTGCTGCTGAGCTTCATTGTGTTTGTCTACGCCTAAAGTGAAAGACGCTAAGCTATCAACGTTTACCACTACACCATCGAAGTAATGCAGTAAACGTTCGCTCAGTAGCACTGCAGACGGCACATCGCACGAGAACAGTACTTTCAAACCGTTAAGGCCGCGTGGTAGCCCTTGCTCGGCAAGCAGGTCAATAATCTTAGCGGCATCGCTTAACGCACGAACGTAAGGCACAACTACTTCAACGTTGATGCCCTGCTCACGTAATGCCTTAATAACCTGACACTCTAAAGCGAAAGCCTTGCTGTATTCTGGTGTCGCGTAACGAGCAACGCCACGAACACCTAGTGCAGGGTTAATCTCTTCTGCTTCACAGTTCCCGCCAAGCAGCGAACGGAATCCATAGCTGTCTGCACTGCTTAATGCGATACGAACAGAAGTGTGATTTGGCTGAACGGCAGCTTGAATGGCAATCACTAAGGTCGAAACAAAATGCTCATCGACTGTTTTATCGCCAAGGATCGCTTCTAAAGACGTTTTTTCAATATCAGTCAAAGTATCTAAGTGACTCTCGATACTTGGGTGGTAGAAGACACGATCCATCACTAATTCTGATAATGAAACGTATAAGTGGTTAGAATTATTATTATCGTTGTAAGAAGGCAGCACATCACCTAAGACGAGTTCTGGGTGCAAAGTGCTTTGATTTTCTTGAGTCATTGCTGCTCCAGCATTTTTATGTTGTGTTCAAACGAAAATACCGATAGCTGCCTGTTAATACAAGTGAAAATCCCTTATTTGACGCTGGCCTGCTGATAAAAATAAGAATATTAGCAATAACTGAGATAACTTTGACTCAATAGAGTTTATTCCTCTGTTCAATTCCGTTATCTTAACCACTTCGCAATAGAATAAAAAAGCTATCACATGCCATTAAAAACTGATGAGTTGAGAACCCAAGCTCTGGGTCCTATGCCAACTCCTGCCGAACTAGGCAATGCACACCCTATTACTGACGACGTTGCTGAGCGCATTAAAAATTCTCGCCGCCAAATCGAAGATATCCTAACTGGTCGTGATAACCGCCTATTAGTTATCGTAGGCCCTTGCTCTGTTCACGATACAGATGCGGCACTTGATTACGCTGAGCGCCTAAGCAAAATTCAAGACCAGTACAAAGATGAACTGTTCGTTGTAATGAGAACCTACTTCGAGAAGCCTCGTACTGTTGTAGGTTGGAAGGGTTTGATTACAGATCCTAACCTTGATGGTTCATACGCACTTGAAACAGGCTTGAACAAAGCTCGTAAGCTTCTGCTAGATATCAACAAGCTTGGCCTAGCTACCGCGACTGAATTCCTTGATATGATCACAGGTCAGTACATTGCAGACCTTATCACTTGGGGTGCGATTGGCGCTCGTACAACTGAATCTCAGATTCACCGTGAAATGGCTTCTGCACTGTCTTGCCCTGTTGGCTTCAAGAACGCGACCAACGGCAACATCAAGATTGCTATCGATGCAATTCGTGCAGCACATGCTTCACACTACTTCTACTCTCCAGATAAGAACGGCCGCATGACGGTTTACCGTACTTCTGGCAACCCATACGGTCACGTTATTCTACGTGGTGGTGATAAAGGCCCTAACTTCGACGCTGAATCTGTAGATACTGCATGTAAGCAACTGGCTGAATTCGATCTACCTCAACGTTTGGTTGTAGACTTTAGCCACGCTAACTGTCAGAAGCAACACCGTAAGCAGTTAGAAGTTGCACAAGACATTTGTGAGCAAATTAAATCTAACAAGAACCAAATTGCAGGCATTATGGCAGAGAGCTTCATTATTGAAGGCAACCAGCCAATGACAGACATTAACAACCTAGAATATGGCAAGTCGATTACTGACCCATGCCTAAGCTGGGAAGATACTGCAACAATGCTAGACATGCTTGCAACAGCAATTAAAGATAGAAACTTAGCTTAAGGAAACAACACAATGCCATCATTTGACATTATCTCTGAAGTAGAAGCAGTAGAACTGCGTAACGCAGTAGACAACGCAAACCGTGAACTATCGACTCGTTTCGATTTCCGCGGCGTTGACGCAAGCTTTGATTACAAAGATGAATCAGTAAAATTGACTGCTCAAGACGATTTTCAACTGAAGCAAATGCGCGATATCCTTCGCAGCAACCTAACGAAGCGTAATGTTGATCCTAACGCGATGGAAGCGAAAGCGGCAGACCAAACAGGTCGCACTTGGCACCAAACGGTTATCTTTAAGCAAGGCATTGAAACTGATGTCGCTAAGAAGATCGTTAAGCTAATCAAAGACAACAAAGTTAAAGTTCAAGCTTCTATCCAAGGCGAAAAAGTTCGTGTTACTGGTAAGAAGCGTGATGACCTACAAGCTGTTATGGCTCTAGTTCGCGGCGGTGAACTTGGTCAACCTTTCCAGTTTGACAACTTCCGCGACTAATTTTTGAGTTTGAGTGACCGCCTATTTGGGTTGCTCATTCATCAGCACAATGTCGTGTTTGAAATAGCAAAAAGCCACTTCTTTTGAAGTGGCTTTTTATTTATCTGGTCCAGCTTTAGTTTTATTCCGAGCCTCTAGCCGATTTCAAACAACCAGAAAGCTCTCATTTCAACTAGAAGCAATTACCTCAACTGAGTACTTGGGCTGCTGACAATTTTAGGTCTTTGCCGACCAACAGATTAAACTCTACGCTTGCTGGTGGAATAAACACACACACTCGTAATTTCTCTGCTCTTGCTTGCTCAAGCTTTGTTGATAGCTCTCCGCTGTTGGCGTAGCTCTCTCTTTCTGCATCTCGGCGGCACAGGTCGATAAATTCAAATGGACAATCGCTCGGTGAAAGTACGAGCTCTGCCTCCTGCATCAAACGTAAAGCCTTCATAGACAACAGCTCGACATCTTGCTCGAATTCAATCCAAGTGACCTGCCCTTCGCTATCAATGCCTTCGGTTAGCGCTTGCTGGTAGTAAGACTCTAACTGCTCTCTGTCATTCACCTGCTCGATAAAGCTGGATGACAAGAAACGCTCCCAAAATTTACGACGCTCGTCGACGGTTGGGAATGACTCTTTGATTGAATTGCGTTTTGATGCACCGAAGTCTGCTATCAAACCTATGTTTTGTGGCAATACCGTTTCGAGTTTTTCTCTGATATTTCTTACTAAAACAGGTGATGCCCCGCCACTAGAGATGGCAATTTGGATTCTGCCGCGATTTATCATCGAAGGTGTGATGAAGTCGCAGTAAGGAAGATCGTCAACCACATTGACTAAAATGCCCAGTTTTTTCGCATCATTATACACTTGGTGATTCAAGCTTGGGTTGTCTGTTGTGGCCCAAACCTGCAAGTAATTTTTCGATATGATCTGTGACGAGTAAAAGTTTTGAACCCAGTGAAGCTTGTTCTCGTCCACAAGCTGCTTTAAGTAAGGCGCTACCTTGGGAGACACCAAAGTCACATCCGCTCCCGCTCGTAGTAAGCTATCGACTTTACGGCAAGCAACCTCACCCCCACCAACCACTAAGATTGGCTTATTTTCTACATCCAAAAACATTGGGAAATAACGCATGTTCTTCCTTGAGACTACTTCAATAACTATTCAGCCATGCTACCAAATTTGGAGCATATTCATAACTATCGAAGTGTAATAAAAATATTTATTGACCAAATTTCAACATTTCTTAAGTTTAATATTTCATCATTGTGATGTTTATTCAGAATATTTATCTAGTCGATTATCAATATAAAAATCTAAATCTCGTTGCACCAACAGTGTGAACCGTTGCACTATTTACATTCACTTAACATTTGGTCATTCTAATTGTGTTCGGATTTGTGATTTCATTCAAAATTCTTTTTAAATTATACATTTGTGAAACTACGGATCCTTTCCTAACCTTATAAACAGTTGTTTAAATCGCACACAGTTTCATTTGCAAAATGCAACTCGTTTAATTTGAACAACAAGGTCATAGAAAACGCAACACATAAGAGAAACTCAAACGAGCACGAGTATCAGGTGTCACCTGGTTAACAAGGAAGGATACAAATGACAAATAAACTAACACTTCTTGCTTCAGTAGTAGCTGCATCAACTGCGATGATGGCAACATCGGCATCAGCGGCAGAAAGCACTCTGGACAAAGTCACATCTCAAGGTTTTCTAACTTGTGGTGTAAGTACCGGTCTTCCAGGGTTCTCTAACCCTAACTCAAAAGGTGAATGGGAAGGAATTGATGTTGAGTATTGTCAAGCTCTTGCAGCGGCTGTACTCGGTGACAAGACTAAAGTTAAGTATGTACCTCTAACAGCAAAAGAGCGTTTTACTGCGCTTCAATCTGGCGAAATCGACGTACTATCTCGTAACACAACATGGACATTACATCGTGACACTGCTCTAGGTCTGAACTTCGTAGGCGTTAACTACTACGATGGTCAAGGCTTCATGGTTAAGAAAGAACTTGGCCTAACAAGTGCTCAAGAGCTTGATGGCGCTTCTGTATGTGTTCAATCAGGTACAACAACTGAACTTAACCTAGCCGATTACTTCCGTAACAGTGGCATGTCTTACAAGCCAGTGGTATTCGATACGGCAGCACAAACATCGAAAGGTTTCGACGCAGGTCGTTGTGACGTACTAACAACTGACCAATCTGGTCTATACGCACTTCGCCTAAACCTAGCTGATCCTAAATCTGCAGAAGTACTTCCTGAAATCATCTCTAAAGAGCCTCTAGGCCCTGTTGTTCGTCAAGATGATGATCAATGGTTTAACGTTGCTAAGTGGACACTTTCAGCAATGATTAACGCGGAAGAATACGGCATCTCCTCTAAAAATGCAGACGAAATGCTTAAGTCAAAAGATCCAAACATCAAACGTATTCTTGGTGTAGACGGTCCTAAAGGTAAAGGCCTTGGCATTCGCGACGACTGGGGTTACCAAGTAATTAAGCAAGTTGGTAACTACGGTGAGAGTTTTGAGCGTACTGTTGGTACAGGTTCTCCACTTCAAATCTCTCGTGGTGTAAATGCATTATGGAATGCGGGCGGCTTTATGTACGCTCCACCAATCCGTTAATAAATTTTCAAGCATCAATTAGGGCGGAGTTTTCCGCCCTATTTATTAAATGGATTTGAGGTTATAGTAGTATGAAACCTAATGAAACTATTTCTCCAGCTCAGGCAAAGCCACAGCCCAAAAGTGCCAACTTATTTTACAACCCCACTTTTCGCTCCATCATTTTCCAAATTATCGCCGTCGGGGCGCTTTGTGCTTTCTTTTACACGATTGTAAATAATGCACTCACAAACTTAGATTCCCGTGGTATCACCACTGGTTTTGATTTTCTCTCCCAAGAAGCTGGTTTTGGTATCGGCTTAACACTGATTGAATACGACGAGACCTTCTCATACGGTCGTACATTCTTTATCGGTCTTCTCAATACCGCTTTGGTTTCAGTACTCGGCATCATGCTAGCGACAGTGCTGGGCTTTAGTATGGGTATCGCTAGACTCTCTTCAAACTGGCTAGTTAGCCGATTTGCAGCTGTCTACATTGAGATATTCCGAAATATCCCTCTGCTATTACAAATCTTTTTCTGGTATTTCGCCGTTCTACAAGCCTTGCCTTCTGCTCGTCAAAGTATGAGTCTAGGTGAAGCAATTTTCTTGAACGTACGCGGGTTGTACTTCCCTGCTCCAGTCTTTGAGCAAGGCAGTAGCATTGTCATCGCATCATTGATTGTCGGTATTATCGCTACGTTTATTATCAACATCTGGGCTAAGAACAGACAGAAACTGACCGGCCAACAAACACCGATGTTGCGAATTGCAGCTGCGTTGATTTTAGGCTTACCGTTGATAACTTACTTTGTTATGGGCATGCCTATCTCTGCAGATTACCCTGTGTTGAAAGGGTTTAACTTCAAGGGTGGTGTTACGATAATCCCTGAGCTTGCTGCATTGATGCTCGCTTTAAGTATCTATACAGCAGCGTTCATTGCTGAGATTGTTCGTTCAGGTATTAACGCGGTAAACCATGGGCAAACTGAGGCTGCGATGTCTCTAGGCATCCCACGTTCTAGAACTCTAAAGCTTGTCATTATTCCACAAGCATTAAGAATCATTATCCCACCACTAACCAGTCAGTATCTAAACCTGACCAAAAACTCATCACTTGCGATGGCCATTGGTTATCCTGATCTTGTCTCTGTATTTGCAGGAACAACACTTAACCAAACTGGACAAGCTATCGAAGTAATCGCGATGACAATGGGCGTCTACCTAACCTTGAGCCTATTAACGTCCGCTCTAATGAACATATACAACCGCAAAGTAGCATTGGTGGAGAGATAAGATGAGTACACATCAATTTCAACCTGATCTTCCGCCTCCAGCGAATACCGTTGGGCCAGTCGGTTGGTTAAGAAAAAATCTATTTAATGGACCTGTTAACAGCGTCGTCACTGTGATTCTTGCTTACTTTGCTTTCACCCTATTATGGGCAATAGCGGATTGGGCATTCATCAGTGCCGACTGGATAGGAACCACACGTGATGCCTGTACTAGCGAAGGCGCTTGTTGGGTTTTTATCAGCGTTCGTTGGGACCAATTCATGTATGGCTTCTACCCAGAAGCTGAACTGTGGCGACCTCGCCTCTTCTATGCAACGTTGGCCATTTTTGTAGCCTTACTGGCTTATGAAAAAACACCTAAACGTACGTGGATTTGGTTGTTCTTCGTCAACATCTACCCATTTATCATTGCTGGCTTGCTATACGGTGGCGTCTTTGGGTTAGAAGTTGTTGATACCCATAAATGGGGCGGCCTACTGGTTACACTGGTCATCGCACTTGTTGGTATTGTAGTGTCACTCCCTATTGGTGTTGCACTTGCTCTTGGGCGCCGCTCAGAGATGCCGATCATTCGCAGTATGTGTACCGTATACATCGAAATTTGGCGTGGCGTACCGCTCATTACAGTTCTATTCATGGCTTCAGTAATGCTGCCACTCTTTTTATCAGAAGGGACAGAAACCGATAAGCTCATTCGAGCACTTGTAGGGGTAGTTCTATTCAGTGCAGCCTACATGGCCGAAGTAATTCGAGGTGGTCTACAAGCAATACCAAAAGGCCAATACGAAGCAGCTGATGCTCTGGGGTTAAGCTACTGGAAAAAGACTGGGCTTATCATTCTACCTCAAGCTCTTAAAATCACGATTCCTTCAATTGTGAACACCTTCATTGGTTTGTTTAAAGATACCAGTCTTGTTTTGATTATTGGTATGTTTGATGTACTAGGAATTGGCCAAGCCGCGAATACCGACCCTGAATGGCTTGGGTATTCAACAGAAAGTTATGTATTTGTCGCGTTAGTGTTCTGGGTGTTTTGTTTTGGCATGTCGAGATATTCGATATGGCTAGAAAACAGACTTCACACCGGTCACAAACGATAATTAACAAGATCAAGGACGTATTATGACGCAGCAGACAGAAAACAACTCTCAAGGTCTTATGATCGAGTTGAAAGACATGAACAAGTGGTACGGTGAATTCCACGTACTTAAGAACATCAATTTAGAAGTTAAAAAAGGCGAGAAAATCGTTATCTGTGGCCCTTCAGGCTCTGGTAAATCAACGATGATCCGCTGCATCAACCGATTAGAAGAGCACCAAAAAGGTCATATCTTCGTTTCAGGTAATGAATTAACGGAAGACCTAAAGAACATCGAAGCCGTGCGTAGAGATGTCGGCATGTGTTTCCAACACTTCAATCTGTTTCCACATCTGACGGTATTAGAGAACTGTACTCTGGCTCCAATCTGGGTCAAAAAGATGCCAAAAGAAGAAGCCGAAGCGATTGCAATGAAGTACCTAGAGCGCGTAAAAATCCCTGAGCAAGCGGACAAGTTCCCAGGTCAGCTTTCAGGTGGTCAACAGCAGCGTGTAGCTATCGCTCGCTCTTTGTGTATGAACCCTCAAGTGATGCTGTTTGATGAGCCAACGTCGGCGCTCGATCCAGAAATGGTTCGTGAGGTGTTAGACGTAATGGTTGAGCTTGCAGAAGAAGGCATGACGATGCTTTGTGTAACGCACGAGATGGGCTTTGCTAAAGAGGTCGCGGATCGCGTTATCTTCATGGATGCCGGTGAAATCATAGAAGAGAACAACCCTGTCGATTTCTTTGAAAACCCACAATCAGACAGAACGCAGAACTTCTTAAGCCAAATCTTACACCACTAATGTGTTATGATGCATAAACTACAGAGGCGGCTTAGGTCGCCTCTTTGGTTTCAGTGTTATAATTAGTTTTTCAAGATTATAAACAGCGATTCAGTGCGATTAAAATTGAACAACGAACCTTAACTGCACTTTAAGAAATACTTTGTTACACCTTCAGAAACACTTAACCGACTATTTTGATTATTATTTTGCGTATACAAGAGGAATGAGAGACTTGATTTTTCGAACTTTCACCCCCATAAATGTACTAATAACTATTGAAGTCACCTTACGAGGAAGATTATGAACAGCCCTATGTTTTCACGCACAGCATCTCAAGAAAGTGCTCTGCAAACCAATAAAGTGTTGCGTAACACCTACGCATTACTGTCTATGACACTACTTTGGTCTGCTGTTGTAGCAGGCGTATCCATGGCGATGAACCTTCCTCGCCCGGGTCTTATTATCATGCTAGTTGGCTTCTACGGCCTACTTTTCCTAACAGAAAAGAACCGTGACAACAGCATGGGTCTAGTCTTCACATTCCTATTTACAGGTTTCTTAGGCTACACCATCGGTCCAATCTTAAACATGTACGTTGGCGCAGGCATGGGTGATGTCATCCTAACTGCACTTGGCGGTACAGCACTGGCGTTTATGGGCGCATCAGCTTACGCACTAACAACTAAGCGTGACCTGTCGTTCCTTAATGGCATGCTATTAGCTGGTTTCGTAGTACTACTTGTAGGTATGGTTGCAAACATCTTCCTACAAATGCCTCTACTATCATTGGCAATGAGCGGTATGTTCATCCTGTTCTCGACTGGTGTTATCTTGCTTACAACGCAAAACATCATTCGTGGCGGTGAAACAAACTACATCTCTGCAACGATCAGCTTGTACGTATCGATCTACAACATCTTCATCAGCCTACTAAGCATCCTAGGCATCATGGGCAGCGACGACTAATCGTTCCCATCATTGAAGAATATCTAGCCCAAGAGCCTACCTCTTGGGCTTTTTTGTATCTATAAGTACGATATTTCATTGGATAGCTACAATTTCTGTTGAGAAAGACAAACTTGGTCATGTACCCTATCCGCATAGTTAATTGGATTCTGGATTAAACATGTTTGAATATAACGGCAAGCAAATCGAAACCGACGCTCAAGGCTACCTATTGGATTACACGCAATGGGAAGAAGGCATGATTGAAATTCTTGCTCAAGACGAGGCGATTGAACTTACAGATGCACACTTAGAAGTCGTACATTTTGTAAGGAGCTTTTACGAAGAGTTCAACACCTCACCAGCGGTTCGCATGCTCGTTAAAGCAATGGAAAAAGCCCACGGCCCAGAAAAAGGCAACAGTAAATACCTTTTCAAGTTATTCAAAAAAGGGCCGGCAAAACAAGCAACCAAGCTCGCCGGTTTACCTAAACCAGCAAAGTGCTTGTAAAACCTAACCCGCTTTAGGTCATTAAGTTACGTTCGATATAAATACTGTAGTACCATAACTACAGTATTTTAAACGCCCCTATGCGTACGTCCTGGCGCTCACTCTCTTTCACTTGATGCATCACTACGTTGTCTACTGTTGCGCTCGAAGGGCCAATATTGAGCCAAGCATGTAACTTCTCTATTTGCTGACTCTCTCCGACAGCTAACACTTCAACTCGACCATCATTTAAGTTCTTCGCATAACCTGAGAGTCCCATAGCTTGCGCCTGCCTACTGGTGTGGTAACGGAACCCAACACATTGAACTACGCCTGACACGACAAAAATATATTGTGAACTTTCCATAACGTTGCCTCATAAATTATATGAATGATATAGTCGAGCTTCTATTCATTCACCGCTTATTGGTGGACTTACTTCGAGTATAACGATTATGAAAGAAATCCCATTTCGTTGGATTGACAAATATCTCATTCACCTAAAAATCCAAGAAAAGTTCTATCTACTCTTCTTATTGCCTCTTCTCGCCCTGGTTATATTAACTCTCGTTTTAGATAGTGCCGCGGACTCTTTACTTGCTCATCTTTATCAAGAAGAAATGCTCTTGATGAAAGGGCTTATCGAAGCAGGTCAACTCACTAAAGATCAAGTTGCTCAGCTTGTCAGCAGTTCTGAAACCATCTCTTTAGGCTACGGTGTTGGTTCTGTTTCAGTGATGAATGGTGCGTTCAGTCTAGTTGCTAGCCATGACCAAAACCTTTGGTCTGCTCTATCGACGACTCAGGTTTCAATTATCGCAGTAACCCTAACGCTGATCGCACTAGGTGTTTACTACATCATGACTTTCATCGGCGGCGCAATGTTCTCTATGAACAAAGCTCTGAACACCCTAGCGAATGGCGACTTAACTTGCCGCATGAACTACTTCTTAGTTCGTGACGAGTTCAGTGAAATCGCGATTACAATCGATAAAGTCGCTAAACGTGAACAAAACATGGTTCTATCAATCCAAGAGTCTGTCGCTCTCATGCAGCAAATTAGCTCGGACTTGAACCAGTCAACACAACAAAGTTCAGACATCTCAGGTAACCAACAGGAACACCTGAATAGCTTGGCAAGTGCAACGGAACAAATGGCGGCTACGATTCGCGAAGTCGCGACTCTTGCTCATGAGTCTAGTTCACAAACGATGGACGCTCGCGGCGTTGCTCAAAGTGGTCAAGTCAAGGTTTCAAATACACTGGAGTCTATCTCTAGCCTATCTCAAGAGATCCAGTCCGCTTCACAAGCAGTAGAAGAACTGGATGCCAACGCGGCGCAGATCGATGAAGTAGTCACAACCATCAACGGTATTTCTGAACAGACTAATCTGTTGGCGCTGAACGCTGCTATCGAAGCTGCACGTGCTGGCGAGCAAGGTCGTGGATTTGCGGTTGTTGCCGATGAAGTTCGTGCCCTTGCCGGGCGCACTCAACAAGCAACGGTTGAAATCCAAAGTATGATTGAGTCATTACAACGTAACAGCCAATCACTGACCAAGCTGATGGAAGTCACGGTGAACAATGCTAATGAAGGCCAAACCCTGATGTCAGAAGTGAACGTCGAGATCGGTTCATTAGCGGAAAAGAACCAATCTATTTCAGATAGCAGCACTCAAATTGCTACAGCAGCTGAAGAACAAGGCGTAGTTGCCGACAACATTGCACAAAGTGTTGAAGAGATTCGTCATCAATCAGACAGCATCTGCGAGATGATCAGTAAGAGTAATTCCAATGTTGACCAACTTCGTAAACAAAGCGATACGATGGAAGGTTTGCTGACAGGTCTTAAAGCTTAATACTGCTCTCCAACCACAATGTGTTGATTAATCATTACAAGGGCTGCTTCTGCAGCCCTTTCTTATTTGCTTTTCACCTGTACTTCCCCGACAATACCCCTCCTTCAAATTCAACAAACAGAGTAAATTATGACTCCTTCAATTCATCTAGCTAAAGGCCGAGATAAATCACTACGCCGCAAACACCCTTGGGTATTTTCACGCGGTATCGATAAGGTCGAAGGCGAACCAAAACAAGGTGAAACTGTAGACGTATATGCTCAAAATGGTCAGTGGCTTGCAAAAGCGTCTTACTCACCAGAATCTCAAATTCGAGCTCGTGTTTGGACATTTGAAAAAGAAGAGATCAACAAGGCGTTCTTCGTAAAACGAATTCAAGACGCACAGTCTTTACGTGAGGACATTATCGAACGTGATGGTCTAACGGGCTACCGCCTTACCGCAGCAGAGTCTGATGGCCTGCCAGGTATCACAATCGACAAATATCAAGATTTCCTTGTTTGCCAACTGCTAAGTGCTGGCGCTGAATTTAACAAAAGCGCATTGGTAGAAGCGTTAATCGAGTGCTTCCCTGATTGCAACATCTACGAGCGTTCAGACGTGGCAGTTCGTAAGAAAGAAGGCTTAGAACAGGTTGTTGGCGTTCTTCACGGTGAAGAGCCACCTAAGTCAATTGTGATTGAAGAAAACGGCGTTAAGATCAGCGTGAACATTATGGAAGGCCACAAAACGGGCTTCTACATGGACCAACGTGATAGCCGCAAAGAATCTATGAAGTACGTTAAAGGCAAAGATGTCCTTAACTGCTTCTCATACACGGGTGGTTTTGGCCTTTACGCGCTTAAAGGCGACGCAAAGCGTGTTATCAACGCTGACGTATCTCAACTAGCTCTTGATACAGCTAAATTCAACGCTGAACTTAATGAGTTTGATATTTCGAAAAAGCGCGCTGTGTTCCTAAATGCTGACGTTTTCAAACTGCTTCGTGAATACCGTGACCAAGGCACTAAGTTTGACGTAGTGATTATGGATCCGCCAAAATTTGTTTCAAGCAAGAATAACCTAACTTCAGGCGCCAACGGCTATAAAGACGTTAACATGCTTGCAATGCAAATCCTGAAACCAGGCGGCACTCTACTCACCTACTCTTGCTCTGGCTTAATGGGTACTGATTTGTTCCAAAAAATCATTGCTGATGCAGCATTAGATGCAGGCCGCACTGTTAAGTTCGTAGAACGCTTCGAGCAAGCAGCCGACCACCTAACAGACACTGCCTACCCAGAAGGTTTCTACCTGAAAGGCTTTGCTTGTAAGGTTCTTTAAATACAAATTACCAATCTAAGAAACAGCGTTACAGTTCATAAAAAAACCGAGATTCTTCAATCTCGGTTTTTTATTGGTATCAGCAAACTCAATCGTCTTTAATAACAAGGATGTCAGACAAACTATTCGTCAAGTCTGCAGCGGAGAGGCCATCAAATTCAATTTTAACTTGCTGTCCATCTTTTTCTACAACCATGGCGGAGTTAACTTCGCCTCCTTCAACCTCGATGTTGTCTAACAACTCAGTGACTTGTTGTTGAGTTGGCGCATCAGCAAATAAGTCAGACAAATCAACCTTATCTCCTTCCGCGATGCTGAAATCAGAGATTCGATCGGTACTTCCATCTAAGTCTCCATCAACCCACTTAAATATATCAGCGTCATCACCACCGGTAAGAATATCGTTTCCTAAACCACCAATTATAGTATCCGCACCACCTTGACCGTAAAGAATATCATCACCCTCTCCACCATCTAGAGTGTCACCTTTACCAAGCACACTACTCAGTGCACCAAGTGACTCATCAAATAATTGATAGGTATCGTGATTTTCTGAAATAAACTGATGTAGCTCTTCATCGTTAGCTTCTGAGCCATTTTTCAGATTCAAAAACTGCTTCAAACCATCAAGCCCCAGCTTTTGTTCAGTTGGATTACCGACTTGCTCCCATGGCAGACCAGCCACATTAATAGAGTCACCAAAAATAATGTCGTCACCTTTACCACCAAGGATAGTGTCTCCATCCATATTACGATATGTGGTATTTGATACCTCGCCCTCTAGCGCCGCAATTAATTGGTTTGCATTAGTAACGACATCCGCTTCACCCAATGGTACGCTCAAACTCTCAGAGATAGTTATGTTTGCATCCAAATCAATAGCATCACTCTGATCATTAGTTACATTATCCAACATCATTGCTAGCCTATACTCACCAGCAATATCTAGTATCTTAGTTGCGTCAGCAGAACCGTTAATCGGACCATAAGCCGTTACCCAAGAGCCATTTTCTAGCTTTTCGATACGCCAACTAAAGATGTCACTGTTTGCTAGCCCTTGCTTAACGCTAAAGTCCAATTCAATATTTGCTGACTGGTCAGCAGCAATTACGAAAGATGTACCATACGCCGTCTCTGCAGGTTCGTTGTTTTTAACTTCAACTTCTAACTCTTGCTCAAATGAACTTACTTGTTGGGCTAATGGCAATTCGACGCTATCTACAACATTCGAGTTGTCGAACATGCGCAACGTCTCTGTTTCACTACTATCGGTCGCAATACCGATTGCTCTAACCTTACTGATACTTGAAAGTTCATTATAGGCTTCAAGTGCTTTAGTGAGATCAAGGCTATCAGTCGAACCTCCTGAACCACCTGGGTCGCCCGTATATGTTGTCGGCTTACCATCAGTCATAAACAAGGTTACATTCTCTGCATTAGCATTCGAGCTACCTACACCATCGAACCAGCTTTTAGCCGAGTCAAACGCTGACTCATAGTTTGTTGCACCGTTGGCTGAAAGACTATCGATTGCTGTATTTAAAGCACTCCAGTTGTTATCTTGGATATCAGAAATACTTACTGCTGCGCTTGCCGATGAAGCGAAGCCGATAAGCGCGATGTTGATCGTACCAGAATGCGTATCTAATCCTTCAACAAAGTTCAACAGCGCTGCTTTCATCACCGCAAGTCGTGTACTGCCGTCAAAGCTATCTTTCATACTGCCCGACACGTCTGCTAAAAGCGCAATATTGTAATTTTTCGCTGGCGTTATCGTAGTATCTACACCACCAACGTCACCAATAATTACATCGTTCGCACTGTCACCTAAGAGTTGTTCATCTGGAGAGTTGTCTACTATGAGCTTATCGTCAGCAAACGTAGCAAATGCCGAATCAGAGCCTGTTGCTTGATTGCCATTATAATCTTCAGCTACGGCATGAGCAGCTACCGTAAAGTCTAAACTGCCAGTGTAATCAGCAGTAACCTTAAGCTGAGCACCATTAATACTTGAACTAAAGTTGTTAGATTGGTTTAGATCAACTGATACATTAAATGTTTGAAGGCCATTCGTAGTATCTACAGGTTCAACCTTCGTTCCATCAATGTAGAGGTCTACACCTACAGGGATACCTGTAATTTCAACGCGCTCATCAACTAGATGTTCAGAGCCATCTTTATCCTGCAATTCAACATCTACTGTTAATGGAATCATATTGTCTTTAACAATATTTGAGGTTCCACTTTCGTTGTCTAATTTAACAATACCATCACTAAAGATGATCTGTTCGATAAAGTAAAGCGTATCACCTGCTCCAGTTACACTTGGGAGACTGGTCTCATTACCAGTAGTGTCAATTACTCTAAATCGACCGGATTCTTTCTCGTATGTAACGGTGAAATCAGACATTGAACCTTCGTAAATAACTGTATCTACTGCTCGAATTTCATTACCGTCGTCATCAAAGCCTAAATGATCATTGAATGTATGGTCAGAGTCGGTGTTCGCCCCCTTAAACGTGTCATCTAAGCTACCACCAATAAATACGTCGGAACCTTTATAGTTACCTGTATAATGCACTGCTAGAGCTTGTTCTGGCGTTCCTGGAGCTCCGGGATACGTCTCATGAGCTACGAATAAGTTACTGTCCCTACTGCCCGCAACAAGAAAGCTATCATCCTGGTCATGTGTACCTTGATAAAGCTCACCATTAACGCTCAACAACTTGCCGTTATTGAAAAGGTCTAAGATAGTTTCTTTATCCGTCGGATGGCCAAATACGGCGTTAGTCTCCTGCATGTCACCCAAAGAAACAGAGATAATAGGAACGTCCGTTACTGGCGTAATATCTACCGTAAGCGTATGTTCTTCTGACGTACCATTCTCGTTTACAGCCTTGAACTTAATTTCAGCGTAGTCATTCGATTTATTGCCTACACCATCAACATTAAAGCCGTCATAACCAGATTCGTTAGCATCTGGATTAAAGCCTATCACGCCTGAAGTTAATTGAGCCGATGTAATCTGAGTCGAGTTTAGCGGCTGCCAATTTGGCTCTTGAACAGTGCCAAGGTTAATCACCAACGCTCCATCGAGTGGTTGATGAGTTATCACCACATCGTTGCCAGACTCAATCCCAAAATCATCAATCGATAGCACTAAAATAGTATCTTCTTGTCCAGAGGCTTCCTTACTTTCAGCATCTGGTCCAACAGGTACTGGATGGACAATTAGCTCGAAGGCCCCATTCGAAATCTCACTGGTATCGCCAACAATCTCGTCTGAAATAGCTTCAATCTTAACGCTATAAGTGCCTGGTTCATCAACCTGAATCATCAGATCAGCGAGCACTGTTTCGGCAGTACCATTTGATGTTAACCAAGCAGATATATCAACTTCACCATCAGCATTAACAACAAGTTCCTGATCTCCAAGTTTAACAATTGAACCTTCAGGCAAACCAGACACGACGAGTCTCAACGTCTCTGAACCATCGGTATCAACAAGCTGAGTCGTGATCTTAGAGACATTGATAAAGGTATCTTCCAGCCCTTCATTAATATCGAACGCTGGGTAATAACCACCCTCTAAGGATTCATGTTCAACCTGTGCCCCGATATTAACTTTATCCTCAAGCGAACTTACATCAGGAACAATATCGAAGTTGTCCGTGTTAAAGTCTACGGGTTCATTGCCACCAACTGCGACACTGATAGTGGCATTACCTGGACCAGCCTCGTTGTCGTGGAATGCAGTAATTGTGTACCAACCAGATGTCGATGGTACAAAGGCTGAAGACTCATAGGTACCGCCTCCGCCCCAAGTTTGAGAGGCCATGGTTTCACCACCGACTTCAAGTCTAAATGAATCATCTGCATGACCACTAAACACGTATGACTCACCAGCAACTAGGAATACCAAACCAGTAAGTTTGCTCGAAATGTTTTCGATAGCTGGAGAGTTCTGAGTGCCAAAGTCTGGCGTCTGTGTGACTTCTGAAGTGTTGGCAGCACCTGCAGACTCGATAGCTTGTTCAACAACGTCCGGAGCGACACCGCTACCATTGTTGTAATCAAAGTCTAGGTTCTCCCATTGCTCTAACTTAAAACCTTCATCTAAATCTACATTTGGTGTATCTACTACTAACTTGGCAAGCGTCGTATCAGGGCGAATATCAATCGACATCGTCGTGCTAGAGCTGGTGTTGATGCCGTCCGAACTGTGGTAGTTAAACTCAGCATAATCTTGTTGATTATTACCAGTTACTACATTCTCTTCATCAGACATTGACGTACTAGATTCATAGCTTACTGGGTTGAATATCAAGAAACCTTGTTCAACCTGCTCTTGGCTTACTGATACTCCTGTGCCAATCGTTTCAGTATTTAACAGAACCCATTCATCAGTAGATTCGTTGTACAGATACATATCACCCGCGCCTGGAGCACTAGTGATAACAATCGACAATTCACTAGAATCTGCATCAGAAACGTTGAAATCGGCCCACTCAAACGTAATCGATGAACCTTGGGCTTGTGCCTCATCGCCAATGACATGTGAGTCCTGTGCTTGCGGTGCTTCATCATTATCGATGATCGTTGCAATACCTTGCTTGCCACCCACTTCGAGCGTGAAACTCTCATTTAACTCATCAATGCCGTCATCGTTAGTTGGTACCTTGATGTCAAACGACGTTACTCCCGCAGGCACAACAAGCTGACCATTAACAAGCGTCACGCCCTCAGTGAACTCTACGTTGTTGGTGAAATCTTTGTTATCACCGAGCTCAGCTGAACCGGAGTTTAACGACCAATCGAATCGAGTCTCTTGACTGCTTGTGCTAACTAGGTTCACGGTGAAGACAGCTACATCGCCTTCAATTACTTGTTCATTATTTGGATTAACCGCGTTGCTCACTGTATCGATAGTTGGAGCTTCATCGTTATCAGTAATGCTGCCCACTGCAGATTCACCATCAACAGTCACGGTGTAGGTTTCAGCGATCTCATGGAGACTGTCATCAATTGTCGGAATCAAGATTGCAAAGTCCTTCACTCCAATTGGGACAATCAGTTTTCCACTTTGCTGATCATAGGTGACGCCATTAGTAAAACGAACCTGACTCAAGTCGAGATCTTTTTCTTCACCCGAATCATTCGCAGCATCCGTGTTCTTACCAAAAGTAACGTCCAATACAGACTCAACAAGTGCACTTGAATCCAGAATTACTTTAAAGCCAAGATCATCACCTTCAACTACTGAGTCTGCTAGCAGGTCTACAGACGCAACACTAGAAGGAGTCGGTAAAGGGTTGACGATAACATTAACTTCAGCACTCGCGATTTGGCCATTATCATCAGTAACCTGATATTTAAACGTTGTTTCACCGACAAAATCATCGCCAGTTAAATCAAAGTATACGATGCCGTCTTTGATATACGCATTACCTTCCGTTTCACCGTATACATAGGTAATACGTAGATTGTCGCCATCTGAATCGATATCGTTATTTAGAAGCTCAGAACCGATAATGCCAGCAAGCTTCGATGTTGGAATCTCAAGAATGCCGCCTTGATTCACTGCATACGCGCCTTCACTAGAGGCTTTAAAACCAGTTAGGAAGTAATCTGACGCATCATTATCATTCGTTGCTTGGTTGGAATACTCAGTTGCTTCAAATACCACAGTATCAAACGCGATTGGAGTACCATCAGGACCAAGCGGTGTTATTTCGTAAGTACCTTTATTGTTACCGTCTTCAGCAATAAACGTATCACCTGCAACCGCTACGCCATTGAGGTACGCTACCCAACTGCCTTGTTCATGGTTATCAGTGAAATCACCGTCATTACCTTCGTTTTTAAACAAGTTAGATACTGAAAATGTAAACTGAGTAGCAGGGCTATCTAAGTTGATTTCAAACTTCTCAGATTGCTGCTCTGCACGATCATATTCAATCTGAGCACCCAATCCACCCACTTTGTCGGCAACACCAATCTTAATACCGCTGTGTGCAAAGTCTTTATCTTGGCCATTGAAGCTGGCACTCAGCTCAGCACCTTCAGCCGACCATGGAGAGTCGTTGTCTTCACTGAACTGACCCAGTTTAACTTCGAAGCTTTGCGGATCGTTATTCGCATTCAGGTTACCAGACTTATCGATAGTAACTGTCTTAACTTCACTTTCGTTACCATCACTGTCTACCGCTTTGTATTCGAATAAATCTGACGCCTTAGCTTCAAGAGAAGTCAGCTCCCAGTTACCTGGTCCTTGTGTGCTTGCTTCCACCGAAACAATCTCAGCACCTTCAGGAGCGACAATCGTGACATTTTGATTATTGTGGGTGTCATCATAAAGGAAGGTTTGTTCTTCTGTGACACCATTACCATAATCAAAGGTGACTGTAATCTCAGCTCTTGATTGAACACTATCATCAGCATTTGGGGCAAACCAACCACCCAAACCACTTAGACCAACCGTTACTGAGTCCGCTGGACGAGAAGAGAAATCAATGTTGATCGCCTCGTCTTGGTGAATACCGCGATTAGTCGATGCAATACCGAAACCCATATGGCCTTGCTGACTGTTGTTTTGCACTAAAGGCTTAGCGTCAACGTTATTTCGACCTTCCGAGGTAATGGTGACGACATCACCATTATCAAACTTCAGTTCGCGAGTATACGCATCTACTTCATCACCCCAGTTATGGAACTCTGCAGTGCTATGAGGGCCTTTATCTAATGTGGATGTATCATCAACACCTAAGAAGAAGCCCGTTGATTCTTGGTCATCTTCATAAACGATGTTGTTAGGATCTGCATACGTCTGCCCAACTACCACTTCAACCTTGTTATTACCATCGACATAGTAAAGAGTTCCTGAATCAGGCAGCTCTGTGATGATCACGCCGAGATTTGTATCTGCGTCATTATCGTTATCATCTTCATTATCAGAAATATGGTCTGTACCATCACCTTCGATAGTCCCCATCCCGGTATCGAAAATAACTTGCGAAGAGCCATCTGCATTGAGAGAAATAGAGAAGTCTTCAGCTTTTGGCGGGTTATCATGGCTGTCGTCAATAGCTACATTTTTATCAGCACTAGAAGTATCTAGCTTCTCAAATACATCGGTACCATCTTGGGTTACGGATACAACACTAACGTTAAACTCTTGTCCAACTTCGTATTCGTTGTCTTGTTCAGTTTGAATCTCAAAGGTCGCTGTATTTGTATTTGCGTCTACGTTTACAGTTATAACTTCAACAATATCTTCATTGCTCGCATTTGTGTAAGAGTACTGAAGAGTAACCACACTATCTTCAGGCACTTGCTCACTTAGCGTAATCGTAAATGGACTTGTCTTATCACCCTCAATAACTGAATCGGGACCAGTCAGCCCAACTGTAACGGTATCTTTGTCGTTTGTGTCTGACTCATCGACAATCTTAGCTGTACCTGAGTCCTGTTTGTCATTTTCAACAAACTCACTAGTTGAGCTAGCATTTAGAGTTACAGTCTCTTCACCCTCAAGCAATTTATCATCAAGAACCTTGATGAAGACTTCTAAGCTATCAGAGCCGCTAGCAATAATAAGATCGGCAAGCTCCTGATCTGAAAGCGCTTTATAATCTTGTCCATCTTTAACGTAGATCTTGTCTTCGTAATCGACACCTTTAGTTGCAGTATCCCCTGCCGACCCTAGTGTAAGATCAAGACCAACGTTCTCAGAGACAAGCTCATCTAGGTTGATTTCAAATGATAAGAAAGCATCTTCTGCTTCTGTCACTGGTTGGCCAGCAGTAACTGTTAGCTCAGCAACAGGTAATACATCAACATTCACTACAACCGTATCTGTACCACCGTTACCGTCCGACACGGCAACAACAAATGAATCATCTCCATCAAACTCGTTGTTCGGAGTGTACTTCCACTCGCCCGTTTCAGGGTCGATCTCAACACTACCGTTTGTAGGTTGGCTCACCGTGTAAGTCAGGTCAGTGTCGTCAATATCGGTTGCAGTAACCTTACCAGATACAGAGTTATCCTCTTTAGTCGATACACTTATTTGATCAGTATCGCCAATCGGCACTCCATCTTTGACAAATATTGGAGCATCATTTTCTGGAGTGACATTAATCGTAACCACGGCGGAATCAGTACCACCTTTACCGTCAGAAACTGTGTAAGTAAACGTAGCGATACCATTGAAGTCATCCGCTGGAGTGTAACGAACGGTCTGAGAACCATCTTGTAGCTCAACTAACTCAACCTGACCGTATGTTGGATCAATCACTAAACTATCTAAAATGATTAACGTATCACCATCAACATCAGAGTCATTCGAAAGTAACTCGCTACTAGGTATATCGAGAGTTACATCTTCTTGTGTCTGAAGATTTTTAATCACTTCTTGAAATTTGATATTGTCTAGATAAGTCCCACTCTTGTCGCCTTCAGTGCCAACTTCTCTAAATGAAAGGGTATTTGAACCATCTCCACTCCCACCTAATAATTCCAATAACTGGGTTTGCATTATGTTACTTTCAGGGGTAATCGTAGCAACAACTTCGCCGTTCCAAATGACCTCAAGCTCAGCACTCGGCAATCTTTCGTACATTGCAGTATCAAAAGACAGTTGGTATAAGGTACCGCTTTCTACACCTTGAATTTGTTGAGTAAGGGTTACATTGTCACCATTACCTTCCATATCAATCATACGATCGCCGTCTGTTTCATCAACAGCATAGCCTTCTTGAACTGAATCTAAAGCACCAGTTCTTGCATCGTAGGACCAACCATCTAGTTGGTCGATTCGAGAACCCCAACCGGCATTTGATACCGATTCATAGTCTTCAAAGCTACCATTGACGATCAGGTTATCACCTAACGCTCTTGAATCATCGTTCGCGATAGGGTCATCATTTACTGGTGTGACATTAACGGTCACTGTCGTAGTGCTTTTTTCACCATGAGTATCAACAATGGTGTATTCGAAAGTCGCTTCACCATTGAAGTCTTGGTTAGGTTCAAACACGACATTGCCATCTATCAGCAGAACAGAACCGTTTGTAGCATCGGTTGCGTTGACAGAAAAAATGGTTATGTCATCCCCATCAACATCGAAATCATTGGCTAACAGCTCACTACCACTAATAGTAAGAGCCTGATCTTCTTCCGTTATGAGTTTGGGTGCATCTATTCCGGTAACTGTAATGTTATCGATAAACGCACCAAGCGAATCAGATTCACCCGCACCAGCAAAAGCGATTAAAGTAGCATCACTACTAACATCAAACTCAGCATTTACTTGATACCAACCTTTGTTATCCGGACCATCTAGTGTTACAGAAATGCCTTCTGGAGCAGTCACTGTTCCATCCGCATGCAGCGTAATAGTTGTATTCCCAACAGTAAAAGTCATATCAGACGACGAGTTGCCGTCTTGGCGAGGGTTATAATCGAACTCTACCCTCAAAGAGTCTTGATCCGACGTATCAATTGATGTCGTCATCACCGTGTTTTTATGTGGGTCTAGCTCTGCGTAAAAATCACCGTCGGTAGCATCAACAATTAAGCCGTCTCGCTCAATCTCTATACCATTAGTAAAGTCCCATACCTCTGATGGGTCTTTAGAAACAACCGCCCAACCCGCTGGGTTTGCCATATTTTCGAATGACTCAGTGAGCAATATGGTTTCTTGAACGTTTTTGTAAGAATCACTGATGGCTACAGGCGCATCGTTGACTGGCGTCACCGTCAAGTTGAACGTGCTGTCTACCGGTGTGCTGCCATCTTCGT